>RXJR01000009.1:248149-545243 GCA_003963305.1 Candidatus Melainabacteria bacterium
GGAGGAGGAGGTGGTGGTGGCGGTGGAGGAGGTGGAGGTGGTGGTGGTGGTGGTGGTGGTGGTGGTGGTGGTGGTGGTGGTGGTGGAGGTGGTGGAGGTGGCGGTGGTGGTGGTGGTGGTGGCGGAGGAGGTGGTGGTGGCGGCGGTGGCGGCGGTGGCGCACCAGTGAGATTGGCTACAAGAGTCTGCATTTGAGCTGTATCACCCTGGCCGGGTTGTGGCTCAATCAAGAATATGTAGCTTGCCGGGTACCACGCTCCGGCGGTCCAGTACGTGTAGCCTGTCCACTGATCCGAGTTGGCGTGCATATACTGGAGCATCGCCGCCAGACTGGCATTTGCTCCCGGATCTGAGGTGACACCGATTTCGCTCAGGAATGCAGTTTTGCCGTTTGTTTTCAACCAATCTGTGAAACTGCTCAGTGTAGCTACTGCGTCAGTCGGACTCAGATAGTCTGTGTGCGTTCCAGAGCCATCGTAGTCTAGATACTGGTGCACATCATATGACCAGTTATTCATTGGATCGGTAATCTTGATCATCTCGGATGCATTTAACGAGAGGAAATTAACGGGGTGCATCCAATAAGTCGATGGAACTAGAATCAAGTTTGAAGCACCAGTCGCACGAATCGCATCAATTGCTGCTTGCGAAGAAGCGCGCCAGGTGGCAGAAGTCATACTGCTGCCCACTGGCTCGTTCATCAATCCAAATATTACTTTTGGATTGCTCGCGTAGTGCGCAGCTAATTTCGCCCAGAAGTCAGCAAACATGGAATTTGGCTGACCACCCGTTACACCAACTGTAGAGCCAAACCACGCTCCATAGTTATGTGGGTCGATAACTGTCGAGAGCCCTTTAGAAGTTGCATACGCAACTACTGCGTCAAGCCTCGCTAGTTCTGCCGTAGTCAGAGGTCCATTGGCAGTCGGTTGCATGCGCTCCCAGGAGAATGGTACGCGGATGACAGTCAGACCTTTGGATGCGAAATAGTCAATCTCTGAGTTTGATGGATAGACGTAATTCGTGTTGTAAACGCCTGGTACTGTCGTAAGATTGAATTCTCCGCCGGAGATGTTGACGCCTTGCAGTGTCATGCCACCGCCCGCGAAGGCTGGTAAACTGAGTCCAAATGTCGCTGCCAACAGCATTCCTGCGCACGACAAAGTCGTCAGGCGCATATTTTCTCGTATCGATGGCATCGCCTTCTTACGATTAAAACGTTTTCGAATTGACATTGCTTATACTCCTGATTGAGAAGTTGCGCCCGGTTTGTTATTCAAACCGCGCAACAAGTCAATTGAATTGGACACGCAATTCAACGGACATGGAATTTCTTTTCCAGGAGTTATGTATTCCTTACGCCCGCAAAAATTTGATCTCTAACAGTTTCTGACTAAAGTCGACAAAGTCTGTAACAGTCGTACAGTTCGTGCATTCGGCGTCTGACTATCGCCAAACCTATAAGAAATTATGGGATGACCAGATGAAATTTCCAGGGTGTCTTTCAGTTACGTAATTTCCCCACTGCGAAATTCCAGGATTTTCATATTATTAGGATCCTCCTCAATTGAATAACAGGTTAACCCGTGGGAATAGACCGGTCTCGCGACCTGCCAGCTTCCGCAGGTGGTGAATCTCCACATTCGTGGAGTGATACCGCTTCGCATATCTGGAGTAGCGCCACAACTTTTGTTCATGACCATCCAGTCGTTGCAACCAGCATTGCTGTGGTTGGCACTGCAGGTGCTTTAGCCGCCTTAAAGGGACGTGCTGGGGTTGTCCTGGATGCTTCGGCAGGCGGAAGAGTCGGACTAGAGGCGGCGGGCGCTGAATCGTTACTGGCAAACAGTAAGGCGGTCTTTGCGGGCAGTGACTCAATGCTTGCAAGAACTGAATCCAGTCTCGCTTCGGGTCTTGGTGAAAAAATTGTTGCAAGAAATGTGGGAGGCGAACTTTCTCCCGTCTGGATCAGCGGCCCTGAGAAAATCATCTCACCGTCAGGCATACAGATAATCACGGCCGACCTGAGCAGCCTTGGTGCCGGTGGAGTAGTCGATGCATTTCCGCAAATTCCGAAGATGGTTGTCTCTGATCCTCTCTTTCGCGCCGGCGGATTGGTAACCAACTTTGAGGGCAATCTGCCATCGCTTTATGAAGCCGCCTCCAGCAATGTTGTTCGACTGCAGGTGACGAGAACTGAAGGCGCTGCTACTTATGCAAAAACTGGTTCAGGATACTTCAATCCGCAGGGAGAAATCGTCACCGCGCATCATGTCATAAGTGGTGGACACGAGATCAACGTCTTCGGAAAACCTTTTGAGCAGCCGCTGCGTGCCATCGTTCAATCTGTTGATCCCGAACACGATCTTGCTGTTCTTAAACTTATAGATCCCCCGGCAAGTATTCTTAAGAATATTCGTCCATTTAATTATCGTCCTGCAAGCGAACTCTTGCAGCCGTCTGAGCAGGTGATTGGATTCGGTTATCCAAATGGCGCACACACTCTTACAGCAATGCCTGGTAATTTTTCCAACTGGAAAAATATACAGCTGGGCGTCAGTCCTGAAATGACCGGGGATGCTATGCGAACCTTCATGGAAACTGCTCCAGGTGCATCTGGTGGTGCTATGGTTGACGCAAATGGGCGCCTGTTTGGCACTATTGTGCAAATGAACAAAGGCGACCATGTCGGCTGGTCTGTGCCATATTCAGCAGCGCGTGGCTTTTGATCGAGTTCACAGTTCCGCTCGAGCTAAACTGCATTTGATTCAAATGACTTTCAATAACACTGCAGTTCGAGCCAGACGTTGCTGAAATCTTGCTTCTGCAATGCCTGTTCATCAATACAGAAATAGAGCATTCCGCCGTCGCCCCACATGAAATCAAGGGTTTCATCGGAATCTAATTGCAACAATAGTTTCCAGCGGCGCGAATCGTTGAACAGTTTCTGCTCTTTTTCGTCGATACCGCGAATTTGTTCGTAATCGATACCACTGGTGACCAGTTCGATTGATTCGCGAAAGTCGGCTTGAACTAAGTGAGGATGCCCGAGTAACTGATGGAATGGTGGCTCTTCGTAACAATTTTCGATGAATTTTTCATATTCACTATGAGCTTGTTCTGGAAGAGAAGAGAATTCGTCTGAGGCAAGATCGGGATAAGTAGGCTCCTCTATCCAATCTATCGAGTATTTTGTTCCCTCCTCCTCGTTGTGATCGAAATACTGCTCAAGCTCCGTTTTCTTTGGAAAGTAGAACACTTTCCATCCGTCCTTATCGGCGGAGGATGAACCCCACGGCTGATCTTCCGTATCGTAAAAGAAGGATAAGATTCCCTTTTGAGGCAGCAAATCTTCGATATCTTTGAATCTCGCTATTTCTTCCAGATCAATCTGGGCGAGGAATGTTAGTTCAGTGCCGTCTGCTCGTGCGGGCCATCGAAAGTGCTTTGGCAAAAGCGGATTGCCTTTTATTTGAGAGCTGGAGCCATTTTTAAACACCGGGCGCAGTCGCAGTGAAGGACATTTGTGCTCTTGCGCAAAGGCTTTTGCAATCGTTCCCTTGATCGCGCCTTCTTTGTGCTCTGCGATCTCCTTTCTGAATTGTTTCACTTCTTGCTCTTTGTCCGCCGCCAGTGAATGACATGTTTCGAGAAATTTTGTCAATTCGCTCTTTATCTGGTCATCTGAGCTGGTGCATGCTGCTACACCAAGTTCGGCTTCGCGAATCGCCATCTCAATGTCGTTCTTTTTAGTTTGCACTTTCGCTTTCAGTAGATAGGCGAGTGGTTTTCTCTTGTAGCTGAGCGACATGGAAAGATTTTTGAGCGCAGCATCATAGTCACCAGACTCCAAGGCTTCCTCGCCAAGTGCAAACAGTCTTTCGGCCTCTTTGTCCGTCGTCATTCGCTCAGCCTCATCAGTGACATCCAATTATACATGAGCTTCCGGCAATATCAGGTGCCTGTCGAGTTTGAGCAACCTTACTGAATATCAATTTACCTGGTAAGTTGGTATTTTAGACTAAAAGGAAATGATGACTATGAGATACATTATTCCGCTGTCTTTCGCTGGCTGTCTTCTGGTTTGCATCTCATGCAGCACCGCTTTTGCTGGTAATGCTGAGTGGGAGCAGGCAACTCATCTGTACTCACAGGGCGATTACAGAAGCGCTTTGAGTGGTTTTCAAAAAATTGCTGAGAGAATGCCGCGCGACCCATCTGTGCATTATATGCTCGGGCAGTGCTATAAGAATTTGAATAACACGAAGCAAGCAGTATCGGAATTGGAATGGGTATCCAAATACGCAACAGACCCACGTATCAAGAATGGTGCGATTGCGCTGCTGGCACAGATGAAGCAGGGAACCAGCATTACTTCTAGTGGCGGCATCATTCCTGGTGCTATTTCGCCCTACTCCGTAGCTCCATTTGCCTCAACGTCATCTTCCACACAGCCGGCCAAAATTCCACCACCAAAAACGCTGCTAAATGATTCTGTGTCATATACGGTTTCGGAAGCTTACAAGAAAGGTTGGGTTCCTTGTAAAGGAACTAATTGCCTGAATTATGGAACATCAGGATGGCACCACGAGAAAGTGGAGGGTTATCCGGATTCGAACATGTGGATGGTGTATCCGAAACCTGACGGTAAACAGTATATTTCTCAGCTCCATGTCGGTGAGCTGGTCAAAGATGGCGTACGCATGGGCGCTTGTCCAGTGTGCAACGGAAGCGGATGGGTACCCGCCAAATGAGAGCCGCCCGGGCTCCTGGACCTGGACGGCTCTGATTGTTTCAGCGTTGGGCCGAATTCTAGTGGACTGCAGAATGTTTCGTAGTGCTCGCCTGGTTCATCTTGGCACGAGCACGTCTGACTTTGTCTATTGTTTCCATCGCTCGTGCGGCAACGAATACGTTGCTGTCATCGCTGAGATCTCGAAGCAGGCACATGGGCAAGTTAGGGTCTTCAGCTAGAGCGTAACGAACATCACCTGATTCATCGTGAGCAAGCCATTTGAGTAAATCCATAGTGACGTTAGGATTGCTTGCAACGCTGGCACGCACGGCCGGATCGTTATCCCATGTCAGCGCCGATAAAAGTGTGAGAGGGCTTCTAGGATTTTCCGCTACTCTGCTGCGAATTTCTGGTTCAACATGCTCCGCCAGAACTTTTAATTGCACTGTTACTGTTTGTGGATTGCTTGCTCTGAGATGATTTTCGTTAACCATTCTGTATTCCTCCAGGATGAGCGGCTTCGCACGCCTCTTTCGAGACGCACCAAAGGTGGTTGTAGCCAAATTTGCAGTTAATTTGATTGGGAGGAGAGTTGCATCGTCTGTTTTGCCAAGAGTCGTCGAGATTTCCGATCAACGTACGACCTCTTGCTCGATGTCTCTCCCGTCCCCAACTTTTTCATCTTATCTCTGCAGCAAGCGAGCGTCCAATATGCACAGCCTATCGATTCGATTACGAATCCTAATGGATGGGCTTGCGAATGCATTGAAACCAGCTCAGCAACTGTGTTAGCGAAATATGGAACTTTCTGTTAACGTCCTCCGTCCTGTCGATAGTTCAACAAAGTATTCACAATTACGAGGGAGAAACAAGCTATGGGTAAGGCAGCGATTTTGTGGTTTATGGGCGTTCCTACAGGCGTTATCGCTCTTCTCTGGATGTTTGGATTCCTTCACTAAACCAATTTCCTTTTATATTGATTTGTTTTGCGGCACCGCCTGCGACGCCATACGCGTCGGCGGTGTTTTTTTCGTAACGTCCGTGCACATGTCTTACAAAGACCTGGCTTACGGCCACTTCTATAAAAAGAGAGCCGACCGGGCTCCTGGACCCGGCCGACTCTAACCTGTAGGTGCGCGGAACGGCACTGCGCAATCGCGCAGATCGCCATCAACCAGCGAACCGGAATATTTTTTTGTGTCGGTCTACGAAAACCAATCTGGTTCGTGAGACGTTCCACTGAATGAAGTCATTAGGACTTCGTTAACACACACACAACATGCAATAACCGTATGACGGTTGCAGTTCCCGGGAGAGTGCGTGCTGCAATAAGCAGCACAGTTTTTGAATACCTGTCTGCACTCCCAGGTGCGGAAAACCAGGTCAAACACGTTGCTAGGCGTTTCTAGGCGGCTATCCGTGCGTAAGTACTCGTGGTCGACAGTTCTCTTTTGAGAGAAATTAGTGTTCTTCTCGCTCTTTCGGCGACATAACAATTGCTGTCATTACTGAGCTTGCGAAGCAGTGCCGTGGGCAGTGCCGGGTCTTCTGCTAGTGAGTAACGCACATCGACACATTCATCGTTGGAGAGCCAGGTCAGCATCTCCATCGTTACTTTAGGATTGTTAGCTACACTTGCTCTTACTTCCGGCTCGCGGTCCCATAAGAACGCCGCTAACAGCGTTACGGTGATGCCTGGGTTCTCAGCCACACGGCTGCGAATTGACGGAAAGACGCTGTACGCCAGCAGGTTTAAATGAGATGAAGCCGTAGCTGGATTTGAAGCATACAATTTATCCCTATTAAACATGGTCCTGACGTCCTCCTGAATACGCGCTACTCAGTTCGCCCCCTCAGGAGGCGCACCAATGGCGGTGTTTAAGTTGTAATGTTATGGGAGAGACAGGTCTGTCGAACTACTGGTGGAATAAATCCGCTTTTCATTTCGACTGCCTTGGTCGTCCCTCGGCTTCCATACTTCTATGATAGACCTCGGAACCTGGAACGTCCAATACATGGTTCTTATAGAACTCATTGGGAATCCTAATGAATGGGGACAAACTATTTCTAAGCCCGGAAAGGCGATAAAGTGACATAATTCCGGTTTGCAGAGATCCCAGTTGGAGTTGCCCTTGAGATATATAGTACTTATTTGGACAGTCTGGACCGTTTGTTTCACCGGTGTGACCTGCCTTTCTACCCCAGCGGCGCTGGCGGAGAGCGCGAACGTGCGGGGCACGCGCGTGCAGATGGAAGTGCCTGAGGGCTTCAAGCCTGCTGCGAATTTCTCTGGCTATGGTAACGAAGCGCTCTCAGCTTCCGTTATGGTCACCGAGATGCCCATCCCATTTGAGGCAGCCACCGCCGGGTTCAACCAAGCCGGATTGGAATCAAAGGGGATGAAGCTTATTTCTAAAGAGGCGGTAACGAGCGGTCCATATAATGGATTCATCGTCGAGGTCAAACAGAATGCCTATGGGGTTGATTTTGATAAGTGGATAAACGTATTTGGCGATCAGTCGATGACTGTGATCGTAACAGCAACTTATCCTGTATCCCAATCGGAGGTTTTGTCTAAGAAACTGAAGGACGTGGTTTTGTCGGCTCGCTTTGATGCTACAGCAAAAGTCAATGATCCGATGGAAGACTTACCCTTCACCGTATCTGGTACTACTTCTTTGAAGATTGCAGGACGCGTGCAAAATACTTTGTTGTTGACGCCCTCAGGCAAAATGACGGCGCCTGCCGATGCTGTTGACAAGTCTGTATTCGTTGTAGGACAGGCACTTTCCGATATGGAGATTGGCGACAAAAATTCTTTTGCTCGCGCAAGACTGGAGAAGACCGAGAATTTGACCGATATCAAAGTGCTTGAGGAGAAGGATACGACAGTGTCAGGCATGCCTGCACGTGAAATTCTCGCCAGTGCAAAAGGCAAGAAGGGAGAGCCTTTATTCATCTTGCAGACTATCGCATTTGGTCGCGGCAGTTATTTCATCATGCAGGGCTTGACCGATATGACCAGAAAGACGCGCATGGAATACGAATTTCGTTCCGTTATTAATTCGTTGAAACTCAAGGCAGCAGCAAGTTAGGTGATTAAATGGAGCTTCGACATTTAGGATACTTCGTTCGCGCCGCTGAACTCTTGCACTTTACGCGCGCAGCTGAATCGCTTTATATTTCTCAGCCGACTCTCTCCGTGCACATTCAGCAGCTTGAAGAAGAGTTTGGTTCACCTCTGTTTGCTCGCATCGGGCGTAATGTTCGATTGACAGAAGCTGGTCAAATTTTGCTCGATCGTTCTCGTAATGTTATTCGTGAACTGGAGTTGGCCCAGCAGGAGATTTCCAGCCTGCAAGGTTTGATGCGAGGTACGCTGCGTATAGGTGCCTTGCTTGCATTCAGTCTGGAGATGGTGCCGGTGTGGCTGGGTGTGTTCACTAAAGCTTATCCGGAAGTGCATGTCATCGTCAGCACTGGTAATCATCATGATCTGGAGCGAGGAATATTGGACGGCAATTTCGAACTTGCCTTTTCCTTCCTGCCTCTTGAATCTGACGATCTCGCCTACACCCCTCTTTTCGAAGAAGATGTAGTGATGGTAGTTTCGGCAGATCATCCATTTAGTAAGCACGAGCACATCTCGATTCGGGATCTCGAACACATTCCGCTGGTGTTGCCCAGTCGGCAAACTAACACTCGCAGAAAACTGGACGAATTTCTGGTGGAGTATGACGTGCATCCCAAAATCATTGCCGATGTCGACGATCTGCACGCACTTTTGACAATGGTGCGAATCGGCAAAGTTGGCACTGTTTTGACACGTATGGCAGTAGCGGGCACTCGTGACCTGGCTACGATTCCGTTTGGCAAGGCATCGGAGAAACTGATGGCTGTAGCTATGTGGGATCGTCGGGCGCAAACTACGCCTGCGGGGGAAGCGTTTCTGGAAGTCGTGAAAACTCATTGTGGTATAGAGCCATCGAAATCGACATAAATCAGCCGCTTGTAGGAATCACCTTATTCCTATCCACTGTGATGATTATCATTCTGGCCAGGAAGACGCAGTTGCTCTATGGTCCAAGGTCGCGACCGGGGAAAGTGTCGGCCAAAACTATAGGGGAACTGGAAGTCAAAATTAAGCTCAATAGTGGTGCAGCGGTGCTGGATGACATGATCAGTTTGATTCAGCTTTACAGGAAAGCGAATCGATTTGAGGAAGCCGAACGCTACTGCAAACAAGCACTCTTGATTGCAGAGGCTGAAAAAGGCAGTGAAAGTGAAATTCTGGTGCCCGTCTTGACTGAATATGCCAATGTTCTCACGGGCATGCGACGAAAGGTCGAAGCCGACAAATTGAAGGAGCGCGCCAGACAGTTAAGCAAAAACAAATCGGCATAGCACCGATTCAGTTTGGCTAGGCTGATTTTTGCAGGTCTTCGAGCACACCAGGATAGATCTCGAATGCTGGTTTCAGCACCGGCAGAAGTGCCAGGGCTTTGTTAACCTCGCCCTTAGATTGCATTTTACCTGTGAGCAAAGCAAGCGCTGGATTCTCTTTGCCAAGCCAAAAGTGATGTGCGACATCTGCTTTCATGAACATCTCTACGTCTGGTTTAAGTTCATTTTGGCCGATGCTGACTTTGATTTCCCGTCCATCACTGCCATCAACAGTCACCCAACCGTCTGGATCTTTGTAGTGAAAACGGACGATCAGCCTTGATTGCAGCAATCGATCAGACATGCCTTTATCGGCTTTGATGCGGGTCCATAGCTCCTGCATGACGTCATATAAGTGTTGTGTGTTAGTAAATATGGACATGTGCGAACTCCCCCCTTGTTTCTACACTATCACAACAACGCAATATGAGTAATGGCTGAAAGGCTTACCAGGTTGCCTTGCGCGGGCGTATGTGGTTGTCGGATCGAACTATTTACTGCCCGGTGATCGAAATTAGGACTCCGGCAATAGTGACGCGGAGCCTCAAGTGTTTGTTGCCACCACCGGTGAATCAGGAACTGCCGCTGGATTTGGCTAATTCTTCTTGCAAAAGTGCAAGCATCGGATGTGCTGGGCTGAGTTTTTTAGCGCGGTCAATCGAGGCTTGAGCCCCTTCAACCTTTTGCAATTTCAAATAAGCCTGAGCTTGCCCGAGGGCAAACATGGGGTCATTTGGGCTGAGTTCCTCCCCGGCACTGAACTGAGTTATCGCTTTCTCAGGGTCGTGCTCCAGGTAAAATAGACCGGCACCAAATCGAGCTGCGGCAAAATTTGGAAACTTGCTTACGACATCCTCGTACAGACTTTCAACTTTATCTGCACCTTTGTCACCTGAGAGTCGGGCGATGTCGCACCTCATCAACTCTGCTTCTCGCCAGTCTTTGCGACCGCTGGTTGACAGGGCTCGGTTGACGAGCTGATCTGCCTCTTTTACCAATTCTGTTGCCGAGGGTGAGCCGACGCGATATTTATGCAGCAGGAGTTCGGCTTTACACAAAAGACCTGCAGGATCACCAGGGCGATGATCCAGATGTCCGTTTATAATCGCTTCGCAGATATCCGCTTTGTTGCCTGCCAGTAAGCCTGTCACTACCGAGAGCAGTTTAGGCTCTCCGTGAAATTGTTGCAGGGCGAGCTTAGCAGCTGCTTCGGCATCTTCGAAATTGCTTGCGGCAGTGTAGCCGATGATTGAACGGATAAAATAGTCAGCGTCGACTTTATCTTCGTCTCGAATGTCTTCTTGCGAGACGACACGGTAATCTTTTCCATCAAACCATAACAATGCATAACGCTTATTCGGATCGAAGCCGAACGTAAGACTTCGCACTATCAGGTCTTCGCCTGATTCTTTTACAAAGTGGTGGTAGTCGACGAAAAGCATCTCTAATGGTGCTCCACACAGGTCGCACTTCTGATCGCTTGCTTGCACCGACGAAGATGACAGGAGTGCCCAGGCTATGAAGTCCCATACAGTGCGGTAAAACTTAACGCCCTCCAGCCCGATCAGAGTTTTGTCGGTTGTCGTATCGCCGCAGGTCTGGCATTTAGAGGTGCGGATCAGCATGTCGACAAGCGGTTCACCTGACTTTGCCAGTGCAATAGTCTTTCCCCGCACCTCCAGGCTGGTTTTGTTGGCTGGTACGATCAGGGTAGGCGTTGTTCTGTCTGAATTGGTCAGAAAAACCTTTCTGATCCAGTAAATCGCTCTGGCCGCACTGGCTGGGTTGTTATCGGACATGTAGGCGATAGCGGCGTCTAGTTGAGCATTGACGTCGCCTTCTTGTGCTTCCAGTTCGATTCTTGCCAATGTTTCAGCGCCATCATTCATCCTGTAATTCCTTAAATCGCATCTGAGCATTACAAGCTAAATTACACCTTTGACTTGAGCGTTTTGACTTCCATAATAATAAGTCAACTATCGCGCGCGACCGCACCAGTAGACCCAGAGGATAAAAACTAACTGAAAAGGTAGCCGCCACCACAAAATTTCGTGAGGCATGCCGAAGTCGATGCTGTTGACCGCCATATTTATATTGGCTGGAAAGACGGCGATAAGCAGAGCGATCAGCCCGTAGGAAGCAAGTTTGCGCAACTTTGGCACGAGCAGTCCCAGACCGCCGGCGATTTCGCAGGCGCCGCTAAAATAGACCAGAAACTCGGGGAACGGCAGCCCTTCGGGAATTATTTCCTTGTAGACGTAAGGGTTTTGAAAGTGCAAATAGCCGGCAAAAATAAAGAAGAGGGCGCACAGGATAGTGGCAATGTTCTTCGCTGCTTGCAGATATTTCTCGCGTGTCGTTTTGTTTTCTTTCATTGCATTCCAATGATACTAGCTTTGATGATACTAGTTTTCGCAATTTGGATCTTTCGTCTATGTTTGTGTGATCGCAGTGTCATATCCTGTTCGTCCGTGAGCTTGGTGGGCACCATATATAGTATCATATTTACTGCTGAGTTGGCGCGGAATATTTCCGAGACAATGATCAAAGTCTGATCTTTTCCATTCAGCAGCATCGCCACTGTTACACTGTGCAGACGTTGAAGAAACAGCAGCGACCTGTTCTAAACGGTCTAATTGGCGGCTTTGTAGCCGCGCTTTGGTACTTCATAAGGAGAGAACAATGAAACGTAAAGCATCAGCCGTATGGCAAGGTGGATTGAAAGACGGGAAAGGCACGATTTCGACCGACAGCGGCGTATTGTCGAACACACAATACTCTTTTGGTACACGTTTTGAAGAAGGCAAAGGCACCAACCCGGAAGAGCTAATTGCAGCTGCTCACGCTGGTTGCTTCTCGATGGCTCTTTCAGCTCAGCTCGGTGAGGCTAAATTGACAGCCGAAAGCATCAACACCACCTCGACTGTAACCTTGGAAAAAGACGAAAAGGGTTTTGCTGTAACTGAAATACATCTCGATGTTGTATGCAGAATTCCAGGAGCCGACGAGAAGGCTTTCATGACTGCGGCTGAAAATGCTAAGTCAGGTTGCCCGATTTCACGTTTGTTCAACGCCAAGATTACGATGAACGCACGTCTGGAAACCAAGGCTGCTGTGTAAGCGGCTGGTCGCTGACCGTCGCTGACTGTTGGGATAAGAGAATATCCCGGAAGGCGTCAGGTTCTAGCAGTTTCTTATGAGAGGGGGGCATTTTGCCCCCTTTTTTACTGTGATTGCGCACAGAAGCTCCGTCCGCTGGCAGAGGCGCATTAAAAAACACGGGGTACCCCTCAGGTGAGGTATGGCGTGCAGCTGAGCCGATGGCTATGCTGTGTGGATAGCTACCGGAGTTTTCGATGAATAGAGTCCCCGCGGATTCAGACGTTTTGAACAGCACCTTGAAAGAGGAGGCGCAACTTTCTCGCAATGTAAAAGTCGCTGCTAAAGACCTTGGCCCCGAACACACCGACGTCGCGCTGTCGCTCATGGACCTCGGAGATTTTTATTTCAGAGAAGAGAGATTTGTAGATAGTGCCGAGTCATTTAGACGAGCCATCGATATCTACGAAGCTCTTGGAGAAGGACATCAAATGCTTGCTGCGATGGCAATGAGAAGCTTATCTGCGGTTTTGATGTTGCAAGGGAAGTATGCTGAAGGTCAAGTCATGAATAGGAATGCGCGCATCCTTATTCAGAGCTATCAATAGTTGCTTTCATAGACAGCTGCGAAATTATCAGGCGTTTGCTTCCACCTGTTTGCATCGTTTCAAATTTATGATTCGAAATTTTTCGTATCTGATCAGTTTATTGTGCATTTAGCGGTATACAATAATAACCAGGCAAATGAATGCAGTATTCGGGGATATATTCATGCGGCGACCAGTTCGAGCATTGAACATAAGCAAGAACATCAACTTCGTAGCGCGTCTAATCGCGTTACTCGTGTTGATGATTTCTGCATTCCCGAACTCGGCCAGTTGTGCTGTTCGTGCCGACATGAATGTCGCGCCCGCCCATAAATGTTGTGCACCATCTGCACCATCATGCGAGAAATCTGTGATTTCGAATGGATGTTGTTGCAAAGCTGCTCCACTGGATCGAGCCGCGACACCAGGTCTCATAGCACCGTCCACAACACCATTCAATGCGGTGGCAACATTACCGCAAACGCCTCTGCCGACAAGGTATCTGGCCCAGTCGGTCGTGGCTCGTGATAGTGATGTCAGCAAGCCGCCGGCGCCCAAGATATACATTTTTTATCGTGCACTTCTGATTTAAAAAGCACTTGAATTCAGGAATCAATTATTTGGTTTGCGAACAGCGAGCTGTCTTTGTTCGCAGTAATTCAAGGAGTATTTAATTATGAAGACTATCACTACAAAGCTTTTGATGTTTGCAGTTATGCTGCTGTCCTTCGTTTCTTTCGTCAACGTTGTACCAGCCTTCGCTGGCATGGCAGGGATGGAAGCTTGCATAAAGAACTGTGGCGACTGCTCCACTGCTTGTGACAAGGCTCTGGCCGTAGAGCAAGCTAAGGGCAAATCTGCAAATGCTGAATTGGTCAAGGCGCTCACTGATTGCGCCGCAATCTGCAAAACCAGCGAAGGCATGCTGAAGCGTGGTTCAGAGTTCCATCCTAGCGTATGCAAAGTATGTGCAGATATCTGTGCAAAATGCGCTAAGCTCTGCGAAAAGTCGAAAGACAAAGCGATGCAAGACTGCGCTAAAGAGTGCCGCAAGTGCGAAGAATCCTGCAAGAAAATGGCGAGCTGACATTTCAATGCAGTGTTGATCAGCGCTAGCTGCATCGGCAATTTCGCAGGAACGAAAACGGTTGAGTGGGGCGCGGCAATCCGCGCTCCACTTTGCTACGATCTCTGCATGAAGATTTCTACCTTATTAAGTGCATCGATATTGTTTTTGAACACAAGCACCACCGCGCTTGCTGAAGACATGAAACCAGCCGCACCTCGTATCCACAGCGAAGCAATGGAATTTCGAGGACTGCCAGGCAAGCTGAACACCGTGCCGATGTTTAACAGTAACAGTCCCGAAGTCGTTCAAAGCGAGGGTATCTTGCTGTCGACTTTTCCGGCTCGGGAAATGAAATTTCCGGCGGCGCATTTGCACCAGGCACTCAAAGGCAACTTCAATATCTTCTTTCATCACATCTCCAACGGTTTGCTGACAAAGTCGACCAGGACGATATACATCGGGATAATTGCGCACAATCCGAATAACGTGAGTGCGATTCTGAGAATAGATCGGGCCGCTGCATATTTGAGTCAGCCTGATGCTCCATTCAAGACGCTGCCTGCAAGCTCTGACAATAGCCAGGGTGATGTTTACGCAGGACCAGGCGATAGGGTGATGTCCGACTTTTTGCATGAAAAAACAAATGATCCCATTTGGCCTGAAAGCATCATCATTCCTCCACATCAAACGCGGGTTATCGCTGCGTTGCCGATTCCGATCAAGGCCTTGACCCCTCCCCTCAATGGGCTTTCGGGCTTAATTTCAGCGAACTCCAGTCAGTCTATTTACCTGGCATCACTTGCGCTATACGGCAAGAATGATGGCGAGGTTGATGTCGTGCCTGAGCTGGCTGATTGGGAGAAGGCTTTGCACAACGATGACCTGGTGCGCCCGAGAGAAAAGCCACCAACTCAACCAGGCACCAAAAATAGTATCGTCTACGGGCGCGTAGCAGGCATATCGAACGGCACCGTGTGGGATGGTCTCATAACTGATGGACCAGATGAAAAGTACTTGTCAGTAAAGCCTGGCACGAAGATTTCGTATCCAATCAGCTCGATTGAACAGGGCACTTTCGGCACGGGACAAATTCAGAGCGCTGCCATGGTGAAGCGGTACGCCGATACCGCTCATCAGTCACATGGAAATTATGGGGTGCACTATGTTCTGCAAATTCCTCTGCATAATACAAACGAGATAGAGACGGTTGTGACTATACACTTGCAAACGCCTTTGAAGTCAGATGAACGCAAGAATGAGTTGCTGTTTTACGAAACGCCTCCTACCCGCGTATTTTTTCGCGGTACGGTGCGGGCCCGTTACAAAGACGACAGCGACCAGGCCTGTGATAAGTTCATTCATCTCGTAGAAAATCGCGGTGAACGAACCGGGCCGCTTGTGCAGCTTCTTTTGAAGGGGGGAGAGCGCAGGAAGGTCACTCTTGATTTGTTTTACCCGCCCGATGCGACACCACCGCAGGTTCTAACTATTAAGGCTTTTCCCCTGGTGCAATAGACTTTTTCGGATTTCGCATCGTTTGGAACGTCCGGGCAATTGGCATTTGCACGATTGGGTGTTTCACCGCATGAAGTGTGGATTCTCTACGAGCTAATCAGCGTCAGTGCCACCGAGTTTGCTGGTCTGGAGCCGCAGCGAATTGGCGATTACAGATACCGAACTCAGGCTCATTGCGGCGCTGGCGATCATTGGGTTAAGCAGGATTCCCAGTGAGGGGTAGAGCACTCCCGCTGCCAGTGGGATTGCCAGAGCGTTGTAAACGAATGCCAGGAAGAGATTTTGTCTGATGTTGGTAAGCAATAAGTGGCTGAGCGTGACTGCGCGGAGCAGTCCTCGCAAATCGCCGTTGACTAGCACAATGCCGGCTGCTTCCAGCGCGATATCGGAACCAGCATCCATAGCGATGCCGACGTCTGCTGCACTCAAGGCAGGTGCATCATTGATTCCGTCTCCAGCCATCGCCACTATGTGTTTGTTCGCTTGTAGCGATTTTATGTAGTTTGCTTTGTCGATGGGTTTAAGGCCCGATTTGGCCTCGTCGATGCCAGCTTGTGCAGCTATAAAATCTACTGCCTGTTTTTGATCGCCGCTCAACATGATTGTTTTGAGACCGCGTGCTTTTAGTTCGTTCGTTGATTTTTTTGCTGAGGCTTTAATTTTGTCGCCAGCCGCCAGCACTGCGATTAGCTTGTTATCTGCTTTCAGATACATCAATGTTGCACCCTGAGCCGATGCGGCGGCGATGCGTTTTTTTGCGGCATCATTTGAAATTAGCTCGGTTCCAGCTGCGTCGTTCGCGGACGGTTCGCCGCTGTCGTTGTGTCTGTGGCTATCGTAGTCGTTGTTGTCGCTGCTGTTGCTGTTGCTGCTGCTGCTGCTGCTGCTGCTGTCAGCGCCACTTTTGCCTAGAAAATAATTGACACCATCTATTTTTCCAGTGACACCAAACCCGGTGAGAGCTTGAAAATCTGTCGACTGTGAAAGCTGCTGCCCCTGTTTTTGCGATGCATTCAAGATGGCGTGCGCAAGCGGATGTTCGCTGCCTTGCTCTAGAGAGGCGGCTATGCGCAGCGCCTCACTCTCAGTTCCTTCGATTGCGATCGTTTCCAGTAACGTTGGTTTTCCTTCTGTCACCGTTCCGGTTTTGTCTACGATGAGCGTGTCCACTTTGGCTAAGCGCTGTAAAACCTCAGCGTTGCGAATCAGCAATCCGCTAGATGCTCCTCGCCCGACAGCAGCAATTACAGCCATGGGCGCAGCCAGCCCAAGCGCACAGGGGCATGCGACGATTAAGACCGCGATGGAGTTCATCACTGCATTCGTCAATGATTGAGCAACCAATGACCAATATGCAAATGTTGCTATCGCGATCAGGATAACGGTAGGCACAAAATATTCTGCAACTTTGTCGACGTCTTTTTGCATGGGCAAACGACTGCGTTGACCTTGGTTAACAGCCTGGATTATGCGTGCTAAAACTGTGTTGGCGCCGATTTCCCGGGCTATTATGATGCAGCTTCCGGTGAGGTTAATGGTGCCGGTTGTGACTGTATCACCAGCAGTCTTGTCGAGCGGCAACGGTTCGCCGGAGAGCATCGATTCGTCAACCGTCGTTGCGCCTTCCGAGACGATTCCATCGACAGGAATTTTTTCGCCAGGTCGAACTCGTACCGAGTCTCCGACGCGAATTGAATCAATTGTTACATCGACTTCACTGCCGTCAGGTTGAACGACTCGTGCTGTTTTTGGTGCCAGCGACAATAACTTGCGAATGGCGTTCCCGGTTTGTTCGCGTGCGCGCAATTCCAGAACCTGACCCAAAAGCACCAGTGTGGTGATTGTTGCGCCTGATTCGAAATAGACCATCGATTCACCGTGCGCCATTGGATTACCGTGCGCCATTAATTGACCGTGCGCCAGCGCGCTGTTCAAGACGTCGGGAAATATGGTCACAACGCTGCTGTACACAAATGAGATGCCAATGCCCATGCCGATCAATGTGAACATATTCGGGCTGCGATTGAGTATTGAATCCCAGGCGCGCTGAAAGAATGGTGCACCGCCATAAAATAAAACAGGGATGGAAAGCACCATTTGGATCCATGCACTTGTCTTTTCATCAAAGGGAGAATGTACAGCAGGAATCATGTCCGGCATACTGAGCGCGAATAAGACAACGGTGAAAATTGCGCTGACAACAAAGCGACGTTGCATGTCGACTAATTCTGGATCAACGGCGTTTGGATCCAATGAGCTGATATCTTTCGCTTCCAGTGCCATGCCACATTTCGGGCAAGGTCCAGGCTTAGTTGACAGAACCTCCGGATGCATTGGACAGGTCCATTCTGTTCCAGGTTTTGCCACTGCCACCACATCTGGTTGCGGCGCAAGATATTTGCCGGGGTCGTTCTTGAATTTTTCCTTGCAACCCGGGTGGCAGAAATAGTATCGAGTGCCATCCAGATCGTAACTGGGCGTGCCATCAACCGGTATCACGTCCATGCCGCAGACAGGGTCGAGCATGGCGATCGATTCGCCTTTTGTGGACGGGGAAAGGTGGTCTTTCATATACTACGTTTGATTAGTGTTGCTCGGAGTCGGTGCGAGCATGCCCACTAAATAGTACATGGAGTTTTATGCCGGAACCCACTCTCAAGCAAATTTTTCTAGCATCGGTAATGCTGTTTGGGGCTCCTTTCGCGGCTTTAGCTGCAGCGGATGCTGGTGAGAGTTATAAAGGACTGGAATATTTCGGTTCATCTCAGCTCACAACGATGGAACTGGAGAAGATTCTTGCTCTCAAACCCGGAGCCAGCTTAATTCAGGTCCAGAAAGCTCTGGATCGGTTGGACAAATCCCTGGAAGCGCGGCACATTCCGAACAATCTGGAGGTTGTTGCCGGCGAGCCTGGCTCTGTCTTCATAAGTGTGGACATTCTAGATAGTTCAAATGAGACTGTGCCGACTCGGAAACTTAAAAATCCCCGACACGTTCTGGTCCGCAGCGAAAAACCGTTCATCGTCCTAGATGAGCTGACCAAAAGGCTCGAAAAGCTTACGCAAGAGGGGCGAACGTGGTCTGAGTCGTATCGTGACGGCTGCAAGTATTACTCTGATGAACCGTCCAATCAGTGTGTCGCTGAGATTGAACGATTTGCTCCTGACATGCGCGAGGAGCTTCTTGCGGTAGTGGAAAGCGATCCTGACGCGACCAGGCGGAGGAAGGCAATCGAACTGCTCGGTTGGTCAGGCGAAGTGCCGTATACGGCTAATCGTCTTACCGATGCTTTTGACGATAGCGACCCGAAGGTTAGAGTTGCCGCAATCAAGTACGTCTTTCCGAGACTGTCGATGCTTCCTGAAGATTATCCATACATACGCCTGGTTCAGGCTGCATCTAGAGAGTTGAACAGACCCTCTCATCAAGATCGTTCCAAGGCGCTCTACGTACTGCTGTGGCTTGCGAAGAAGAACGTGCTTTTCGTGCGTGACATCAAGCAGCTAGACGAGGCAAGGCTCAAGCAGCTTGCTAGCGATAGCGTTTTGCCTACGGTCAAAGTTCCAGCTCAGCAGTTGCTTGACATTATTGCCCAGTGGGATAAGGGACCACTCAGCCAGTAGTTAAGTGACGTATTGATTTCCGTACTCAGCGATTGCGCTGCTCGTGAACGAATTAAGCTTGCGCTGCAGGCAGTAGTTTCGGACCTTCAGGGATTAGTCCGATAAATAATGTTTGGAGCCGTTATGTTGACAAGCGTACGGGTATTAATCAATTAGCCGGTGGGAGTGGTTGCAGCCTCTTTAATAGACCACATGTCGTGAGGGCGCCCCATCCACCGGCGCCCTTTCTTTTTGAATATTTTCGCCAGGTCTCGCGGCACCGTTGGTGGTGTACGGCTCAGTGGTCGTTTCGATTTAGACGACACGCCCTCTGCCATCGTAAAGCAGCCTTTCAACAGGCTTTCCACCCACAAGATGCTGTTCGACTATCTCTTTGCAGTCGGTAGGTTGCACTTTTGCGTACCAGGTCGACTCGGGATAAACAACGATGAGTGGACCGTTTCCACATTGATCGAAACAGCCGGCCTTGTTGATGCGAATCTTTTTCTTCAGTCCGCGATCGGCGATTTCCTTGCGCAAAGCGTCGCAAACTTCGTTGGCACCTTCGTTCGGACATACCTTTCCGCTCGTGCAGACGAAAACATGCTTCTCGAATACTTCCATAATCAGGTTTCCTTCGTGGTTAAACTCAACCAACAACTCTTTGCGCTTGCCGATCTTTGATGTTGAACATTCAATTATTCATCTTATGATCAACCTGGGCAACTATTGACCACTCTATCGGTTGCTTCTATAGAGCTTTAGCTCAATGTGTTGACGAAAGCTCGCAAGTGACCGGGTCAACTCTTAAGAAAGTCTTACAGCTGCTTATAGAACCGGAACGAAGGGTTGACGCATATACGCATTACTGGCAGAATGACCCATTGCGCTTATGCGTAGACCGCAGACAGCACGGTGCCTGGCTTGCAACAGTCAGACCTAATGATCCACAAGGGTCGCCGGCTCGAGGTCACAAACGACAGCATCAGTCGAAAGACAGCAATAGTCGAAGGGAGCATACTCCCTTATTTGTGATCCCGGCGGAAAATCGTTTCCCCTGGGATTTTTCTTTGGGGAACTCAAAGTACTCACGAGTACAGGAGACGTTCATGGCCACCAAAGCACGCAAGCAGGAAATCGTTTCCGAATTGCATCAATTTTTTGATAACGGCAAGGTCGCCGTTGTAGCTGACGTGACTGGACTTACGGTTGCCGAACTGACACAACTTCGTCGCAAATTGGACAAAGACAATGCCAAATGCCGAGTTGCTAAGAACACTTTGGTCAAGATTGCCACAAATTCAAAAGATTTCGAAGCAATCAAATCTCTGGCCAAGGGACCGTCAGCCATTATCGTTGGTTACGATGACCCTGCCCAGCCCGCAAAAACTACAGTCGATTTCTTCAAAAGCTTGAAGAAGGGCACCTTGCGCGGCGGAGTTCTCGAAGGCAAAGCAATTTCTGCTGAAGAAGTTAAAGGCCTGGCTGAACTTCCGTCCAAAGAAGTCTTGCTGTCCAGCATTATGGGCGGTTTGGATTCTGGCGCAAGAGGCGTCGCTGGATTACTTGAATCGCTCATTCGCGATATCGCTCTCCTTGCTGAGGAAGTGGCGAAGAAGAATGAGTCAGCATCCTGAACGCAGGTTCCAGGATTTTAGTTGCAGCTCGCTGCATTTGACACGTGATTTGAATTGAACAAAGGAGTTTAATCATGGCTACTGCTGTTAATGTCGATGAATTGCTCGAACAGATCGGCAATTTGACACTTCTTCAAGCTGCAGACTTGAAAAAGAAAATGGAAGAAAAGTTCGGCGTCACTGCCGCTGCACCTGTCGCTTTCGCTGCTGCTCCTGGAGCTGGTGGCGGCGCCGGAGCTGCTGCTGAAGAGAAGACCGAATTCGACGTAATCTTGACGTCAGTTGGCGACAAGAAGATCGAAGTTCTGAAGGTTGTTCGCGAAGTAACCGGACTTGGTTTGAAAGAAGCCAAAGACCTGGTTGACTCTGCTCCTAAGCCATTGAAGGAAAAGGTCAAAAAGGAAGACGCTCAGCAGATGAAAGAAAAGATCGAAGCTGCTGGCGCAAAGGTAGAAATCAAGTAGTTTGTACATTTGCCGACCGAATAAGGTATTCTCTGATCATGATCGCGAGAAGCGCCTGACTAAGGAACGCAAAGTATGAAATGCCCTGGATGCGGACTTTATCACCCGCCACAGTATGAGAAATGTGTCTCATGCGGTGCCAATTTGAAAAACCAGGCACAACCAAACAATCAAGAAGTGGCGGGACCGTCGGTAGTTACTACTGCGCGACCCGCCACTTTTGATAGTGAGCCTGCACCCGCTAAAGGCGGCCGAGGCAGGCGCCCTGAAAAGAAGAAGAGTCGAGCCGAGCTGGAGGCCGAATTAGAATTTCAAGATCACGAACGGGCGCCTGAAAATCGGACGGGACGCGGGGGCGTTTCCGACCAACAAGTTGCTCGTGATGACAGTTACGTTAGCAAACATGGTTACAACCATAACGAGCAGGTCTCTGGTGCCGAGCAGTATGCAGGTGCCGAGCAAAGTTCAAGTGATGAGCGGTACGCCGCTGACGATCGCTATACCGGTAGTGATCGGTATGCTGGTGATGGCGGTTACGCCAGTGATCGCGGTTACGGCGGTGATGGCGGTTATGCTGGTGACGCTGGTGATGGCAGTTACGCCGGTGATGAGCATTACGAAAGCGGATCTACCGCGAGCAGATCGCGCCGTTATACTTCAGAAAACGAATTTGATATGTCCGAGCGTCCGCCAGATCCTGTGCGGCGCTCTAAACATGTAAAAGGTAATTTCAAAAGTGGTGTGCCCACATCGATGGGGATACTACTGGCGGTGACTGTTTTGCTCATCTCTGCGGGAGCAACATTTTTCTTCGTCACCAAACAGCCCGATGACGAGCGCTTGTATGAACAAGGACAGAAGGAGTTGGCAAACGGACAGTATGCATTCGCAGTCACCACTTTGAATAAAGCGCTCTCTTTGCGTAAGAAAGATGGAAAGATTTACCTGGCTCTGGCTCGTGCTTATGTGGGTGTCGATCAAGTTGAGAAGGCCTGGGATTGTATAAGTCAGGCTCAGCAACTCGGCATGGGCGTCGTCGCTGAACCTGCACTGGCATCGGATCTGGCGAATTTTTACCGGCAGCGTGGCAAGTACGAAAGAGCAGTTGAGCTACTGCGTCCGTTAGCGCAGGGAGGCATAGCAGGCAAGAAAGCGGAGCTCGCCGATCTTGATGCTCTCTGGGGCGATGAATCTCTGCGCGCCGGAAATCTTGATCAGGCTTTGAAATGCTGGGAAGAAGTGCGCGATTTGCGAGAAGGCTCCAGGTACGGTGAGGCTGATGCGCGCCTGGCGACGATTTACCAGAAGTGCGCAAACACGGCAGCCAACGATAATGATGATGCCAAAGCTCTCGTCTATTTGAGCAAATTGAATAACATCGCTCAAAACTCTAGAAATTACGAGATGGCATCAGATATTTACGTGCGAACAGGAGAGCTCGAACTGGCTATCGATCAGCTTCGCAAAGCCATAAAGATGAGTGCACGCAATCCTGTGCTGGAGAAAAAGCTTTCTATACTTTTGTCTAAACGAGGCAAGGAGCTTCTCGACCAGGGTAATACGGATGCGGGCTATGGCTACTTGCAGCAAGCCAAAGAGATGAGCGGCGACAATAAAGTTCCTGAAATCGCTTTGCGCAATGTAGAAACTTCGTTTGAAGGACACTATCCCAAGATCAGTGGTGAGGTCTGGAATCCTTCAGAGAAAACGATTAACTCGCTCAATTTGAAAGTAGAGTTGTACGACAATCCGACCTCTCGTGTTGTCTGGTTCAAAGATCAAAAGGTTGTAGACGAATTCGTGCCGCCGTTAGGCGCCAAGGATGCAAAACCATTCGACTTTCTGGCTGGCGAGTCAGTGAGAGCAAATGGTTCAGCCGAATTTAGAATTTATCTTGATGGCACCCTGTACAAGTCTTATCCGATAGGAAAGAAAGATCAGAGTGCGAAATCAGATGATGACGGCTCGATCAAAATGACCATTAGTACGCCACTCAAGCCGATTCCAACTGAGAAGCCGCGACTGAAGCCTAAAGCTGCTGCACCGGAAGATTTGCAGAAATCAGACACGGTGCCCGCTACAGCCCCGGCACCGAGTTTGGTGCCTACAGCTCCTGTGACTGCTCCGACACCGGGCAGAGGCACCAGTTCTGAGGAGAAGACAATGAAGGATCTCGAGCCGTAGTGCCACGGTGGTGCTAAGCACTAGTGGGACAGACAGCAGTGCCGGAGAGCGACCTTAGTTTTCTGGTTCGCAATCGACACTTTTTAAACGCTTTTGAATTTCCTCTTCTATCTCATCAGCATTCAGTTTGTTAGCCAGCATAGTCTCTTCGCAGAGAGTGCGCCACTTTGCGCCGGTCAGTCCTATGCGCACAATTACTTCAAAAATTTGTTCGCGAGTCAATGAGCCGTCAGTTGGAATCATCGTTTTCGGTTTTGGTCCGATTTTTGAAATAGCCTCCGCTTCCCGATCCCGTTCAGCTTTCACAATGTTAGGGTCTGGTTTTGGTGCAGTCTCGGACCGTGGCATCGTACCTGGGCGAGGTGGGGTCTCTGGTCTGGAAGTGTTTTCTGATCGCGATTGACTTCGTTTAGCGCCTTTGTCGGCTCCCTTTTCATTTTTGGCTTCTGCGGCCTTGTTCTCTCGTTCGATGAATCTCTGGATTTCGACTCGCACTTTCTCCATGAAGTCATGCTGCGCGTCTTCGAAAGTATCCTGATGTTGAACCGTGCGTGCAGCTATACAGAAGGCAAGGTCGACGTCGAGTTTGAATGTAAGATTAACGCATAGGCTCAAAGCCAGATGGGCTGCTGTTGCGGGCGCATTTTCGCGTTGACGAGCTTTATCAAATCGCTGACCCCAGTTGTCATCCACAGCCTTCACGTCATAGCTGTACAAGCACTTACTTGTGCACATGTCGCATGCTGCCATAGGTCCCATATCTCTGTTCAGCAGCTTTACCAGCCTGTTCTTCCAGGCTTTGATAACTGAGATGTCCAGGGAGCGATTGTAATCACCGGGAAGAAAACCAGGTGCGATCAATCCGAACCAGTCCTTCTGGGCTTCTTCGCGTTCTTCGTCGCTCCAGGCGTAGTCCAGAGCTTTTTCATTGAAGTATTTTTCCGTTGCCAGGCTGAGCGAACACCATACTGTTTTGATAATGGATGCCTGAGGCGCCAGTGACTGCACTTCGTTGACAATCGAGCTGCGTGCATGAACCAGTTGGGTGGGGTCTAGCAAGGTTTTCAGGAAGTAGGAGACAAAGGTTCGATAAAATCGTTTGTCATTAACGATTTTGCTTGCCAATTCGTAGATTCCAGGGTCGAAAGCCTCTGGATAATACTCATAGCCTGCTGCAGAATGCACGTTCTCGCTCATTGTTCTATTTTAGCTTTGCAGTCCATGGTTTGGGGGGATTGCTGCGAAATGGAACGTGGAGTATTTGTTGTCAACATTGTTGTGTTACGGATACGAACGGCAATTCACAAAGTGTACCGGGGATCATTAAAGCACTACGGGCGGTATCATTTGCTTTGCGGTTGAGCAACTTTTGGTTTTGTAATTCAGATTTCGCAATTCAGATTTTAAAGTGCTGAATTGCAATTCAGATTTCGCGGTGTTGATTTTTCAGTGTTGATTTCGCAATGGTCATTTCGTAATACTGATCTTTAACCACCACAGATATTGTTCAGGCTGAGCTCTACAGTTGAGTCAATAGGCGATGGTAGCCTATTGAGTACTTAGTATCCACATCCGGTTTTGAGAAAATAATCTGGACCATCTGCCTAAACCTTGCTCTCAAGGGCTTTCCCCGTGCCAAAATATGTTTTTTAGAGGTCAGAAAGTCATTCGTATGAAATCCAAAATAATTCCCTTCTTTCTCATAGCAGGTTGCGCGTTTATGGTTTCTTCTTCCACTTCACAGGCGCAAGCGGCTGCGCTCGAGTTCCCTGCCGCAAGTCCAGCCGGCACTATCAAGCAACGTGTAGGTTTGACTGATATAGAAGTCGTTTACTCACGCCCGAGCATGAAGAACCGGCAAATTTTCGGCAACGTAGTGCCATACGGGAAGGTCTGGCGAACAGGAGCCAACGCTGCCACTAAACTCGTTTTCAGCACGCCTGTGAAATTGAATGGCACAGAAATTCCTGCTGGAACCTATGCTTTGATGACTATTCCAGGCAAAGACGAATGGACCATTATCATCAATAAAGGTTCTGAGCAGTGGGGCGCCTATAAATACGACGAAAAGTCGGATGTGGCTCGATTCAAGGTCAAGCCGATCAAAATCGACTGGAAAATGGAGACTTTCACGATTGAATTCAATCCAGTCAAAGAAGATTCGGCGGACATGCGTTTGATGTGGTCGGATGTCGAAGTTCCGATTGAAATTAAAGTCGATTTTGTCGATAAGTTGCACGCAGACATCGAGAAGGTTATGGCATCAGATGAGCCGAAGAAGCCATACTTCCAGGCTGCATCTTTCTATTACAATCACGGATTCGATCTGAAGAAAGCGAAAGAGTGGGTTGACAAGGCGATTGCAGAGCGCGACGCATTTTTCATGGTTTATCTCAAAGCTCAAATCCTGGCCAAGGAAGGCGACAAAGCTGGTGCGATTGCAGCGGCGGAACACTCCAGAGAGTTGGCTGTCAAGGCTGATGATGGTGCTTACGTGAGAATGAACGATGAGCTGCTCAAGACTTTGAAGCAGTGAGTGTTGTCCGTGTCATTCCTGGTAGTGGGCAGCTTGGTAAGTTGTTGCCTTTTGCAGCTGTGCTTGTGCTCTTGTGCTCCGCACTCATCGGCATGTCAATGTCGTCAACATGCAGCGCGGCTGCAGGAGTGCAAATGAAAGCAGATTCGGCACGAGCAACCAGCTCCGATCAATCGCTCGTGATACTGCATGAGCTTGAATGTTTTCGTCAGTTGGGAAGCGCGCTATACATAGCCGCGCATCCCGATGACGAGAACACCGAATTGCTGGCTTATCTTGCGCGTGGAAGGAACTATCGAACTGCATATCTTTCTCTGACTCGTGGTGATGGCGGGCAAAATGTGCTGGGTCCAGACTTTGGTGAAAAGCTCGGCATCGCTCGCACGCAGGAGCTTCTGGCTGCGCGAAAGATCGATGGTGCGCGTCAATATTTTTCGCGCGCGGTAGATTTCGGTTTTTCGAAAGACTACAAAGAGACCTTGAATAACTGGGATAGACAACAAGTTCTGTCAGATATAGTGCGAGTGATCAGGAAGTTTCATCCGGACGTTTTAATCACGCGTTTCTCTCCCAGTCCCGGCGGTACTCACGGGCATCATACGGCTTCGGCGGTGTTGGCTCTGGAGGCTTACAAACTTGCGGGCGACCCGACTGCGTTTCCAGAGCAGGGCTTAGCGCCGTGGTGTCCGAAGAGAATTTTTTGGAATGTTTCCAAGTTCCAGAAGGATAAATTTGACGGCACCAATGTCACGAAAATGATCACGGAAGGAAAAGATTCGGTCTCTGGAGAATCTTTCTTAGAGATGGCTGAACGAAGCCGAGGTATGCATAAAACGCAGGGATTTGACACTTTTCGTATGAGCAATGCCAATGAGCCTAGAGTGGAATTGTTCCAGCTCCTCGACGGACCGGCTCCGAAAGATGACATTATGGACGGTGTTGATACCACATGGAATCGCTATCCCGGAGGTGCAGAAATAGGAAAAGCTGCCGGGGCGATTATCGACCAATTCAAACTAGATGATCCTGCTGCTAGTGTTCCTGCTTTACTGAAATTGCGACGGCAGTTGGATTCTCTGCCGCTCCATGACCCAGTTGTAACTGAGAAGCGTGAACTGTTGGATCATATTCTGCAGGAGTGTCTTGGATTACAAGTCGAGACAACTGTCAATAATTTCAGTGTTGTTCCTGGTGAGTCGGTTAAGTTGCACCACTCGGCTAAAGTCGTTGCTACGGTGCCTGTGAAGTGGGTCTCCACGCGTTATCATCTTCTAGATAAGACTGAAACTAAAAACCTGGAACTGAAGCGCAATGTCGCGACTGAGTGGCAATCAACTGAGATTGTTCCATTTGATACGCCCATTGCTCAACCCTACTGGTTGCGTGCTCAGGGTACACCGGGTATGGTGCGGGTCGATGATGCTGATTTAATAGGTAGTGCTGAGAACGCTTCATCTTTTCCTGTGGAGAATGTTTTTGAAATAGGCGGTCAAAAGCTTGTCGTGCGTGACGAGCCTGTGCAAATTACCGAAGTTGGTGGCACGGAAATTCGGCGCCGCTTGGACGTCATATCACCGGTGTGGTTACGTTTTATCTCTGAGGTCTCTCTTTTTCGCCCTGGTAGCAGCCGAGAAGTGGAATTGGAAGTAACGGCTGCACGCGACAAGTCACAAGGAACTGTAGAACTGAACGCGCCTGCCGGTTGGAGCGTGTCACCCACGAACGTTCCTTTTCACCTGGCAGAAGCTGGTGAACACGCGATCTTCAAGTTCCAACTGACCGCTCCGTCGACGCCGGCCACTGCGAGGATCTCGGCTACTGCCTTGATGAATGGTCAGCGGTATCAAAGTAAGCGAGAGGAAGTGAACTATGCGCACATTCCTCCGCAGTTGCTGCAGTCTCCGGCGAGCTTGAAAGCGGTTAGCTTTGATCTTGTCACGAGAGGTCACAATGTTGGTTACTTGCCCGGTGCCGGTGATAGTCTCGCCCTCAATATGCAAGAGATGGGCTACAAGGTCAGGGTGCTGGACGATGCTCATCTCTCCGCTGAGCAATTGCATGATTTAGACGCTGTCGTTATCGGCGTTCGTGCTTTCAATGTGCGTGAACATCTTGAGCAGGAATTGCAAACACTTTTTTCTTACGTGGAAAGTGGCGGCACCGTAATTGCCCAATACAATCTTTCTGATCGGCTCAAAGCGCCCAAAATTGCTCCCTATGATTTGCATCTTTCCAGGGACAGAGTTACTGACGAAAAGTCGCAGATGACATTTCTGGTTCCTGACAGTCCGGTTCTCAATAGTCCGAATAAGATAAGCGCAGCAGACTTCGAGGGCTGGGTGCAGGAGCGTGGGCTATATTTCCCGGATCGGTGGGAAGATCATTTCAGTGCTGTGCTCGAGTGCCGGGACCCGAATGATAAGCCGTCGAGGGGCGCCTTGCTCGTCTGCAAGTATGGAAAAGGATATTTTGTCTACACTGGACTGTCGTTCTTTCGTCAGCTTCCAGCCGGAGTGCCTGGCGCTTATCGCTTGTTCGCCAATTTGATTTCTTTAGGCAAATGACGGACGTCCCGACGAACCCGAAATCCAGATGACAGAAAGCGGCGCTACACACCCAGAACCATCAGAGGACACTGAATGTACCGGACTGCCCTGGCTGAAAACGTGGAAGAGCGTTTACATTTTTGTTTTCTGTAGTTTCATTGTCTGGCTTACTCTGCTCGTTGCCTTGACGGAGCTGAGCGCATGAACTGGCTCGACTATGTCGTCTTAATCGTCACGATACTCGGCATTGCTGGCTACGGAATTTGGCAGACGCGTATAAGAACCAATCTTCACGATTACCTTAAAGGCAGTCGGCAGACGCCCTGGTTCTTCATCGGAGTTTCTGTGATGGCCACTCAGGCAAGTGCGATAACCTTTTTGTCGACCCCGGGACAGGGCTTCATGGGCGGGCTGAGCTTTCTGCAAGTGTATTTTGGTGTTCCTTTTGCACTCCTGATAATTGCGATATTTTTCTTGCCGATGTTTCGAAGGTTGGATGTTTATACCGCATATGAATATCTGGAGAAGCGCTTTGATGGAAAGACGCGCTCGCTTGGCGCGGCGCTGTTTCTCTTGCAGCGCGGTCTCGGGGCCGGGCTGACCATCTATGCTCCGGCGATTGTTATGACGACCGTCTTCGGTTGGCCGCTCAACGCCACTATTATTAGTGCAGGACTGATCGTCATCATTTATACGGTCGTTGGTGGCAGCGATGCGGTTACTGTAACGCAGAAGTATCAGATGGCAATTATTTTTGCAGGCATGTTGACGGCAACTTGTTTGCTGATTTCGAAACTGCCATCGAATCTGGAACTGGCAGACACGATAAAACTTGCCGGTCATTTTCACAAAATGAATGCTGTGGATTTTTCGCCTAATCTTAATCAGCGCTATACGTTCTGGTCAGGAATTCTTGGTGGAACCTTCTTGATGCTCTCCTACTTCGGCACCGATCAGTCACAAGTTCAGCGATACCTCGCCGGTTCTTCTTTGCGGGAAAGCAGACTGGGGCTCATGTTCAATGCGGTATTGAAGATACCGATGCAGTTCTCTATTCTGCTGATCGGTGTTTTGATGTTTGTCTTTTATCAGTTTCAGTCCCCGCCGATGTTTTTTGACGTAGCATCGCGAAATTATTTGGAGAGCCATCAATCAGATGCGAAACTGGCTGCCTATAAGAGCGATTTCAATTCCGCTCATGCTCAGGTCCATAAATACCTGAATAGTTGGCTCGACTATCGACACAAAGGTGATCGCAATTCTGCCAATTCTGCATTTGTTGCAGCCGCGTTGGAGGAAGAAAAGGCAGAGGAAATACGCAAGGTGGCGGCCCGGGAGCTGGCTCTCCGAAATCCCGATGCCAGGGCAAATGACGCCGACTATGTTTTCATCACCTTCATTTTGCAGGAACTGCCGCACGGCGTGATCGGCTTGCTTGTAGCTGCCTTCTTTGCCGCCACGTTGTCTTCAAAGTCGGCTGAGTTGAATGCGCTTGGCACCAGCACAACAATTGATTTTTATCGTCGGTTGATTAAAAAAGGTGCCAGCGATTCTGAATGTCTGACAGCGACCAAGATATTTACCGCTATCTGGGGCGCAGTTGCAATAACATTCGCCCTTTATGCGCATCTGGCAGAAAACCTTATTCAGGCTGTAAATATCCTGGGCTCGATATTTTATGGCGTTCTGCTCGGGCTATTTGTTGTGGCGTTTTTCATTCGAAGGGTCGAGGGAACCGCTGTCTTTTGGGGTGCTCTGCTTGCACAATTATTAGTCTTTGCGCTCTATTTTTCATTGTCGATTTCGTACTTGTGGTATCCCTTAATTGGTTGCGCTGCGTGCGTTCTTTTCAGTCTTGCCATCCAGTACTCTACAAATAAGACGCAATCAGTCGAAGGATAACCTATGACCTCACCTGTTATTTGTTTTGGACAGCAACCCTGCGGATTTTTCCCGAAACGATTTCTGGTTTCGAAGTTTCGCACAGCAAGGCGCCTTCAGCAGGAGATTGGTGGCGAGATCGTCTTCTTCTACCATGACAGCGATCACGACCCACGCGAGACGAGGACGATTTTGCGTCATCGTAAAACGGATGAGCAAGCGCAGCTCAATTTCGTTTTTGAAAATAAGTGGCAGCGTAAGTTTTCGCCGTTATCTCTGAAAAGAATTCCGGCCGGCTGGCAGGACAAGACGGTTTTGCAGTTGCCAAATTACATCGGGCATCCGCTGATCGACGTCTTCAAAGGCGTACATCAAACTAATGTCGCTGATTTTTGTCTGCAGATGTATCGTGACATGGGACTCATTGATGGAATGAGAATAGTGCGTTCCAGCGATCCAGAAGTGCGTCGCATGGCGTGTGATATTGACGATTACTTCGTCGATCTTCCATATCAAGGAGAGATCGTGCGAGCCCGTCACAAAGATGGAACGTTCAAGTTGCATGAAGGTGGCGATCTATACATCGATCTTCCGCCCACATCTTTTACAAAGGAGCAAGTGAGCCCGAGTCGTGATAGCCGTCTCGGTTGGATGCAGTCAGTTATTCACTGCACGCATTATATTGCCGGTCTGGGAGAACAACAGTATCTGGATAAGTCGGATGCGCCGGAAATTACCTTCGTTGTTCGGGAAGAGATCGATCGTTCTGATGAGGCTTACACCGATTTGGAGGCGTTGGATCCAGTCTAGCTAGCTGATGGTGCCGATCGAGACGATGGAGTCCGTTAAGATGATGGATCCTGTCTAAAAGATGGAGCTGGTTGGTTTGGTTCGATTTAGCACTGCGTATAATGGCATTAGGAGACCCGGCTATTAAAGACATTCGACGATTGTTAATATTTGGAGCCCATCCAGACGACATAGAATTCGGATGTGGTGGCATCGTCGCTCAGGCGACGCAGAGCGGCAACACAGCGCATTTTGTTGTCACTTCATCGGGCGAAGCGGCCACAAATGGTACTGCTGAGTTGCGCATGAAAGAAGCAGAAATCGCTGCTAAATCGCTTGGTGCGTCAATCGAGTTTATAGAGCTTGACGGCGACTCTCATTTGGAAGTTCGTGCAGAGCACGCAATCAGGTTGGCCGGAATAATCCGCCGCATTCGTCCATCCAATGTGCTTGCTCCCACATGGGTCGAAAATCAGCATCCAGATCATTCTCGCCTGGGCAGGTTAGTGCGCGATGCTGCTCGCCTGGCGCGTTATGGTGGATTGAAAGAAATTAGCGAGTATGAATCGCATTCGATCGAACAACTTTTTTTCTATGCTGTGACTCCAGATGGCGAGCCGAACGATGTACAGCCTGTCTTAATCGATGTTTCGTCTGCTGCGGTCATGGACGCCTGGGTCGCTGCCATGAACGCTCATAATTCCCAGGCTTCCACACGTAATTACGTCGATCTTCAGTTGACTAGAGCAAAGTTATTTGGGGCGCGTGCTGGAGTTGATTACGCGATGGCCGTATTTCCAAATGATGCTCTTTTGTTTGATTCAATCATCGACGCAGGTAGAGGAGCAAGACGATTCTGATGAGTTCAGGAGGCGAAATGGGGAGTTTGGGAAGTGCAATGCGTATCGGCATAACCTGTTATCCGTCAGTTGGCGGTAGTGGCATCATTGCGACATTGCTGGGTAAGGAGCTGGCTGTTCGCGGTCACGAAGTGCATTTCATCAGCTACGAGAGACCCTTCAGATTGCCGAAGGATGAACCGCGCATAAAATTTCACCAGGTACGTGTCAATGACTATGGCCTATTTAAGTACCCTGATTACACCTTGCCATTGTCTGTAAAAATGGCGGAAGTCTGCCGCGAATACCGGCTCCATGTGTTGCACGTTCACTACGCTGTTCCTCACGCCACGGCGGCGCTGCTGTCGCGGTGTATGTTGCCTGCAGAATTGCATCCACGAATTGTTACCACCTTACACGGCACTGATACCACATTGCTCGGACATGATCCTGGCTATGGACCGGCGATTCATCATGCACTCAGTCAGTCTAATGGTGTTACTGCCGTTTCGCAGTTTCTGAAAAGCGAAACGCGAAGAGTGCTCAATTATGATTGTCCGATTGAAGTTGTCTACAACTTCTTCAAACCACGCTTGCCTGCGAGATCCAGGCAAGAGGTTCGTCAAGACCTTGGTGTCAGTGACGAAGAAGTGTTGATAATACATTCCTCGAATCTTCGACCAGTAAAGAGAATTGATTTATTGCTCGACACGGTGGCACGAGTCAACCCATCTTATCCATTTAAATTGCTCATTGTCGCAGGTGCAAGTTTCGCAGAATTCCTCGACCAGGCGAAACGGCTTGGACTCAGTGAGCGAATTATTGTGAGGGAAAACGTTCTGGAAATCGAAGACTATTTGCAGGCAGCTGATCTGGGATTGATTACGTCAGACAGTGAAAGCTTCTGCATGAGCATTTTAGAAGCCATGTTTTTTGAGGTTCCAAGTGTCGCTACAAATGTGGGTGGCATACCTGAGGTGATCGAAGATGGCGTCAGTGGATTACTCGCCCCTTCAGGCAGTGCAGCCGAGCTGGCGGGCGCTCTCGAAAAACTGATCGCTGATCCGGATTTGCGCAAAAGGCTGGGGCGTGCAGCAAAGGTTCGTGCCCAGGAACTGTTTTCGGCAGAAAGGATTGTCTCGCAGTACGAATCACTATATCGATCTGTGAGCGCCGAAGTAATTCCTTGCTCCTAGCCAACCGTGCCGGGGCAACCCAGTAAGGGGATATGGTCCTTATATGTCCCGAAAGCCCGTCTGGGTATTGAATTTTTTCCGATATCGGAAGAAATTCAAAGGTTAAAGACCCTTCCGGGTAAAAGCTGAATCCCGAAAACGCCAGTGTTTCAACCGTTGTGAACTCGATCGCCGCCTTCACTCTGAGCAATGCGGAGAAATTCCAGAGCCCGGTTCAGCAGGTCCTGTTCGTCACGGGCGTGCGTGGGGAATGAAACGACTCCTACGCTTGCCGTAACTCTCAACTGGCGCAAGTCTTCATTGATTTGCGTGCCTTTCATTTTTTCTCTGATTCGCTCTCCAACGACAATGGCGCGGGAAGAGTAGGTTTCAGGGAAGATAATGGCAAGCTTGTCTGGGCTGCATCGCGCTGCCACATCTACGTCTCTGATGGCAGCCCGGCAAATATTTGCTGCCGAGCGAATCGTGTCATCGATGGCAAGCTGACCATACGTTCTGCCTACTTCGTCTAGATTGTCGACCGCGACAACAAGAAGCGAGAGCGGACGTTTATAGCGTTTCGCCCGGCGCAGTTCATACTGCAGTTTTTTGCCGAAGGCTCGGGGATTGCACAGGTCTGTTAATTTATCTCGAAGTCCGACGCGTTCGAACTCTTCGATTTTTTCCTCGGTAAGCGCGTGTCTGCTTTTATCTAGGATGTGCTGCTGCTTGGTTTCTTTAAACTTCTGTCGATTACTGCGCATATCGAGAACCATTTTTGTAAACATGGATTCTCTACCGAACAAGGCCCAGCCCTGATCTATGACTTTGGGGTCGTATTTTGATTCGAACGGATCAGACATGTTCGTCCTCTGATTTCAGCCGGTGCTGCAACATTAAATTGTTCCGGGCGGATAAGTTTGATATTCCCAAGACCGACCAGTTTTGTCAATTCTCCTCTACTGGGGGTCAAATTTATACGCTTAGCAACCGCCGGCAGCTAATATTAGACGTGCGGATTGCTCCGTTGTAGATAAGGAGAAACGTTTAGGGCATGAGAACGCTGAACTGGTCTGCCTGTGTTAATGTTCGCGACCTTGGTGGTCTTTCGACACGCCACGGCGATACGACTGTGTTTGGGCGGGTGGTCAGAGCCGATAGTCTTGACCGACTCGACGACGACGGCGTCGCCAGTATGCGCCGATATGGCATATCGACGATTATTGATATGAGGGATGCCCGTGAACGAGACGCTACAACTTCGTATGAGAGTATCGAGCGCCTTCATCTGCCTCTGGAAGATCAATCAGACGAGGAATTTTGGCAAAAATGGCGACACTATAACAGTACTCCTATTTACTACAGCGCCTTTTTGAAGCATTGTCCCGAGAGAGTGAGAAGCGTTTTTGAATCCATTGCCCTCGCGCCTCCCGGTGGCATAGTTTTTCACTGTGGTGCGGGAAGAGATCGCACAGGACTTATTGCCATTCTCTTGTTGAACCTTGTTGGGGTAAGCCCGGAGCAGATCGTGGGGGACTATTGTCTGTCTGCACCTAACCTGAAGCCACTCGGTCAAGTCAAAGATCAGGAGGCAATCGAAGCAGCCTATAAGGCGAACAAAACTAATGCAGCGACGGAGATATTGGCACTTCTGAGCGATTTCGACGCCGAAACCTATCTGCTCGACAGTGGAGTGAGTCGCGAGATGATTGAACTGATTCGTTCTCGGCTCACTGCTTCGAAATGACCATCTGAATGATTCAAAACTCCTTTGCTGCGTTCTTCGCTAATCAACGGTCTCTTGCCGCGTACAGGTTTGCGACTGTGTAAAGCTTCAGCTGTTGGTTTGTGGAATTGAGGTCTTGTACATAAAACACCGGAACCAGGATTCTTTGATAATCAGGTCCCTCGAACTCATCGACGGGGCGCCAACCCTCAGGCAACGCATTTGATTTCAGCACTTTTATTTGCACGATGGGCCCGCCCGCTGCAGGTCTGAAGGCTGGATAACCCTGGGTCGCGCCCCATCCAGTTTCTTGCAGTGTTCCTTCGATCAGACCGTCTGTCCACTCGCCTCCGAGTGGTTCCACAATATGATAATTCTGACGACCTGGTGCCAGTGTTCCGTAAACTGCAAGAGTGTGGTCTGTTCCGAACAATTCGTTTAGTTGTTGCTCTTCAGGTGAATTGTGCAATGTAGGAAAGTTTGCCTGAGCGCGTGCTTTGTTTACGAGCTCAATCAAGGCTGTTACTTCATTCAGCGTCAGTTTATTCTGCATCATTTTGTTTCAGGTTCTCCAGTACTCTGTCGATCGTTTTCAAATCCTCAGTCAATTGTTGCTGCAACTGCATCTGTTGCTCTTCTGATTTTGCCTTGCTTTCCATAGTCCGCTCCATCACAGCGGCGATTTCAGCCATGAATGCATTGGTCTCACTTTTGAATTCGGTAAGAAACGCTCGTGCACTCTTTTCAATTCTTTCTTGCATGTCAGCGCGCAATCGTCCGGCGTTACGCTGCATTTCTTCTCGAACGTTTTCGATAAATCTCTCTTTGATGATATTTTTCGCCAGGAATCCGGGCAGAAGCAGTGGCATCATCTGCATCGAAAGTGTAAATGGATTATCAACTGCAAAATAATGACTGCTTTTCTTCGTCAGAGATTCCATTTCAAAAGTCTTTTGAAATTCAAGACCAAATAATTTCTCTGTTACTGCATTTATCTCTTCCACGATCGAGTTGGCTACTGTCGCGAATCGCGCTGTAATGTCATTCAGTTGTTTCGATACGAGTTCTTCTTCGGTAACACGCCATGTTGCGAATGCAGTGGCGATCTCACTGCGCAATCGTGATTGAAGTGCGTCTATCAATCGATCTTTCGACTCACTTTGATGTAGTGAGTATTCATCGTTGATGGCTTGCTTGATTTGTTCGATGTGCTCTTCTACGAGCGGATAGAGATCGGTTTCTATGGATTTTATCAACCTCTTCGTCTCGCCCGAGACAATGTGATCGACATCGTTTTGCTGGTTGACGATATTTTTTGTGCACTGCTGAAACACTTCCATTCCGTGTTTTAAAGTCTCGCCGGGCAACTGTGCCGTCTTTATTTCCAACTCCAGTAATTGTTTCGCTTCTAAAGCCAGTCTGCGAGTCTTCGCGTTCAAACTCCTGGTGAAAGTGCGAGATTTTTCATTGGCAAGAAATCCGAATATGGCTTCTTCCAGGTTTTGAAAATCTTTGTCTGGTGCAGATGCTGTGGATGTTGAGGCGTCGAGCTTGCAATTGAGTGCGCGTCTGGCTGAGATAGGATATATCGTCGGTTTAGTGCCTATTTGCTCGGTCAGGCTACGTTCCAGAAATTCCAGAGCTTCAAGTCGCTCGGGTTCAGTCAAAATATCGATCTTGTTTTGTACAAAGAAGAATTTGTCGATCAAATTTTTTGCATCGTTCAGGAATTTGAGTTCGTTTATGCTGGCAGGCTGGTCCGCAGAAAGAACAAATAGTGCGGCGTCGGCTTCCGGCAGAAATTGGTATGTTGTTTCGGTATTGTGTTGGTTAACTGAGCCTGTTCCAGGCGTATCAACTATGCGCACGCTGTGTTGCAAGAGTGGTGATGGATAGTGAACCTCGACCTGGTCAACTGAGAGAGTATTTTTCGGATTGCCACGCTCAGTCACATACTTTTCCAGTTCGGACAGATTCATTCGTTCCGTTTGCCCGCTTAGAAAATGCACGTTAATTTCCGGCGTGTCGCCATATTGAATTATCGTGGTGATACTGGTCAGTGGTATGACGCCGGTAGGAAGGATGTTTGCGCCCAGCAGTGCATTGACGAGAGTAGATTTGCCGCGTTTGAATTCGCCTAAAATGACCAGGTTGAAAACATAAGACCGCAGCTTGTCATGCAATGTGGTGGCTACTTTTTGCAGTCGCGGATTGCCCTGGATCATCGGCAACGAAACCAGCTGCTCTAAATTGTCTGCAATTTCTAGTTTGCGGGCTGCGAATCCGTCCGTGATGGACGCCGCTGCGAGAGTGTCTGCCAAAGTGAATTCCTGATTGAAAACGATAATCTTAAACGAAAAGGACGGAGTAAGCACTCCGTCCTTTTATGATGATTTCGGTCTGAAACCTACCAGTTGCCACGACGTGGTGCAGTTTCTCTAGGCTTAGATTCGTTGACAACGATCTGGCGTCCATCAAGTGACTGACCGTTGAAATCTTTGACGGCTGCGTCTGCCATCTCTTTGGTTTCCATTTCAACGAAGCCAAATCCACGCTTTCTGCCAGTCTCACGATCCGTTGGAATCGCTACTGAAACCACAGTGCCGCTTCTGGAAAATGCTTCTTCCAATTGAGCTTCAGTGGTTTTGAATGAAAGGTTGCCTACAAATAGTTTATTAGTCATATTCTCAAATATCCCGTACATGTGACAGCGCCAGAGAACTTATGTTGACGCTGAGGGCTTGAACCCCGCGTAAGTATGGCAGATTTAATCGCCGCGGATGCCTGCCAGGCCTTAAATTAGAATAAATCCTCTTTTGCCGTTATTTCTTCTGGTCGGTCGGTTTGAAGCTGCCGGAGGCTGAAACGGTCAACTGGTCAGGCTGGAAGTATTTTCGAATGGCCGCGTTGACCTCCTCGAGGGTCGTGGCATTGATCGATCTGGCATAGGTGTCCATGTACTGGGCCCCTACCCCGAGCATCTCGTACTCGCATAGTCGAGCTGCAATTTGTTTGGCAGAACGCATGCCCACGTAAAAAACGCCGGCTAAGTGTGACTTTTCGCTGGCCAGTTCCTGCGGCGTGATACCACCTTTGACGTATTCACTGAGCAGTCTGGAGACCAGGCTCACCGTTTTGCCGTAATTTTCCGGATTGACGGAGAATGAAATGGCCCAGGGGGCAAATTTTTCTGCCGGTCCAGCGAGATAAGAGTTGATTGCATAAGTCAATCCGTATTGGTCTCGCACAGGTGCCAGTCTGCAGGCAAAACTGTCGTATCCGAAAGCCGCGTTACCGACTGAAGTGGCTGGATAGTCTTTTGATTGGACGCTAATAGGAACTGGACGACCCATAACCACATCCACATTTGCTTTGTCGGGAAGCGGAACGCTCAGGTGTTTCGGTTTGGTCGATAGCAAGTCAGACTGAGAAAGCTTTATTGGTTGTCGCGGTCCACCTGACCAGTCCTGGAATTGTTTAGTGATTGTCGAAATCGCGTCATCTGGATTTATGTCGCCAACGACTGTCAGAACCGTGTTGGACGGTATGTAATGTGCTTGATGGTAGGCGCGCAGGTCGTCCACATTCATTTTGTCCAGTTCGTTGATTTGTTCTTCGAATGTTTTGTCGTAGTAGACGCTGCTAGGTTTGTAAAGGCTGCGCGTAAAAGCATTCCAGCTCTGATCGCTTGTGCTGGAGATGCGGTCATTGAGGATGCTGTGCTTCTGCTTCTTGGTTTTGCCCAATTCGACGCTCAGAAATTTCGGCTTGCGAATGCAGTCTGCGGCAAGTGAAATAATCGATGGATAGTCTTCCGTAATTACTTCTGTGTCAAATGAAACCCAGAAGTCATCCTCGCCGAAGGCTAAATTGGTGCCCATTTCTTCCAGTCGTTTTGCCACTTCTTCCTTCGAGAATGATTCAGATCCTTTGGTAAGCATGTCTGCAACAAACTCGGGCACCTGACTTTTTTCGAGATCTCTGAATATCGTACCGGCTTGAATTTTTCCTGACACTGCGACAGTGCCAGTGCCTGGAGTCGGCAAGACGACAACGGTCAAGCCGTTCGGCAGGACTTGTTTTTTGACTCGCGCAGCGAAAGTGGAAGGAATTGCAGCAGAGACGTCGGCAGGGCGAATCTTCTGCGCAGTTTTTAGCGGCACCGCAGATGGTGTCAAATGAGAGTCGGTGGTTGTCTCTGACTGCGAATCGGCCGCGGTGTCAGGTTGGGAGGTGGAAACGGCTTCAGGAGCTGCTGGAGTTTTGGGTATGTAGTAACCGACAGTACGATTGTCTTCCTTGAAATATTTGTTGGCTACGCGCAGAATGTCGGCTTGACTGACCTGCTCAATGTTCCGCGAAAAGTTCAGCCACCAATTTAGATTCGAACTGGCAATCACTTCGGTCAGTTGGTCAGCCAGTCCAATCGGATCCGACGCCTCGAGTTTGAGGCGCTTTACGATTGCTTGTTTTGCTAGATTCAGTTCGTCGATTGGAACGGCTTCGGTCTTCAGTCGTTCAATCTCTTTTATGGTTTCTTTCTCGACCTTTTCGAGTGCCACATTCGGTGCCGCCGCAGCGGTTACCGAAAACAGCCCGGGGTCATGCATTTGGTAGTTCGAGGTGTTGAAGTCCGAAGCAATCGACGCATCGATCAGCCTTTTGTATAATCGGCTGGACCGTTTGCTTTCATCGCCCAGCAAGTTTTCTATTATTGTCAGGGCGTATTGATCTTTGTTCAGAGCATTCGGCGAATGGTAGGCAACCATAAGTTTTGGTGATTCGCTGCCGCGTTTAACTGTGTAGCGGCGCTCGCCTTCTTGCGGTGGCTCGGTCGTATAAACTTTTGGAAACGGCTTTGGTGCCCGCGGTATTGAAGCGAAGTATTTTTCGATGAGGGCGAGAGTCGGTTCGGTTTTGAAGTCGCCTACAAGAATCAGTGTTGCGTTATTGGGATAGTAAAAGTCTTTGTAGAACTGCTTCAGCCGTTCAGTTGGAACGCCCTCCACATCTGATCTCCAGCCAATAACAGGGTGATGATATGGATGTTCCTTAAATGCGGATGCGAACGTATTGTTCTCTAAAATCTCGCGCGAATCGTCCTCGCCTCGTTCCAGTTCGTTGCGTACAACCGTCATTTCTGAAGCGCGATCGGCCGGGCGAAGCAAAAGATGCTGCATTCTGTCCGATTCGATCTCCAGGGTTACAGGAAGGCTTTTGGCAGGAACGATTTCGAAATAATTGGTTCGGTCTTGAGAGGTTGTGGCGTTGTTGTAACCGCCCAGAGGCTTGAGTGTGTCATCGAAGCCCGTCTTCTTGAGCGGATCGTGTTTCTGCGTTCCTTTGAACATCATGTGTTCGAGGAAATGAGTGGAGCCTGTATATCCAACTGCTTCGTTTCGTGACCCGATGTGATATACCACCATCGTCGTCACGATTGGCGTGGCATGTCGTTCGCACAATATGACATCTAAACCATTCGATTTCAGACGATATTGGCGAATGTTCTGCGGATTCGGTGTGCCTGCCGGCAGTTTTATCGCCTCGAAGGCGTTGCCGGTTCGCCCAAACGACTGAGATGGAGCGATTGAACAAAAGAAAACTACCGCCGCAAACCAGGCGATAGTTTTCATTGCATTCATATTGCCAACGTTTTTGTGCGTTCGATTATTCAGAATCACCAATTGCTAACTCCGAATAATGCTCACGCCTGACTACTTAGCATCTGTGGCTGAGTCAGTGGTCGTTGTGGTTGTGGTGGTCTTTGCAGCTTTCTTGTGCGGGATCAGCTTCTTGAGTTCGTTTCCTGTGCCAGTAACGACCTTCTTGGTTTCGCTGCCGACCTTCTTGATGCCTTTGCCGGTGTCCTTGACGACAGTTTCAGTGCCGTGCTCAACAGCTGTGACGCCTTTTTTAGCGTCGTTGCCTACTGCTTCTGCGCCTTTTACAACTACGTTCTTTTTCTTAGTTGTGGTCTTGGTGGTGGTGGTGTCAGTGGTTGTGCTTGTTGTATCGTCAGCCATCGCTGCGGTCATTGACAAACCGGCGATTACTGAAAGAGTTAAAATTCCCAGCGTCCTTTTCATGATTGCTCCTTCGTAAATTCGTGCTCGGACATTTTGGCAAATTTGGTCGGTTTCTTCTACAAAATGCCGTCGGAATTACATTGTATTCTTTACGGAATTCGATTGCTTTGAGGTTGTTGACATGCGAAAAATTTCACAGCGAGTTATCATGCTCTTTACAGCGCTGTGTTTGCCGATTTGTGGAGGAAGTGCCAGTGCTGCCTCAGATGCAGACATTAAGGCTCAAACCGAAGCAGTTCAGTTGCTGGCCGATTATCTCAAAATCGATACAACCAACCCGCCTGGGAATGAAAAACTAGGCGCTGAATATCTAGCCGGAGTTTTGCGAAAAAACGGCATTGAGGCTCAGATTTTCGATACGGATCCTAACCGTTCTTGCGTCTATGCACGACTGAAAGGGACCGGCAAAAAGAAGGCGATAGTCCTCTTAAATCACATCGACGTAGTTCCTGCGCGAGCCGAAGATTGGAAATATCCGCCGTTTGGTGGGGAGATACATGATGGCGAACTCTGGGGTCGCGGCGCACTCGACATGAAAGGTATGGGCATTATCGAGCTGGAAGCGATGCTCAGGCTGAAGCGGTCAGGCGTAACACTTGATCGGGACATCATTTTTCTGGGCACGCCAGACGAGGAAGTGGGCGGCGATCATGGTGCCAAATGGTTCAAGGATCATAAGCCGGAACTGTTGAAAGACGCAGAATTCTTGATTAACGAAGGATTTCACATCGACACCGACAAAGACGGAAAAGTTCTTTACTGGGGTGTTAACGTAGCCGAGAAATCTCTTCTGTGGCTCAAAGTTACAGCCAGAGGAGATGCAGGGCACGCATCTATGCCTATTGCTGATTCAGCGCCGAATCGATTGGTGCGTGGATTGAAGAGATTGATCGACAGTCCTCCTGCTCCAGTGGTATTGCCTCTGGTGCAACAGTACTTTAATCAGATCAGTGTAAATGAAACTGGTAAAACCAAAGAAGCTTATGCCGACGTTAAGAAGGCGCTTGATAATCCTCAGTTGCGTGACATTTTGCTCAAAGACAAAATGAAAAGCGCGATGCTCCTCAATACAGTCTCTTTGACTGTTTTGAAGGCTGGCTACAAGACGAATGTGATTCCGGCGGAAGCATATGCTGAGCTTGATTGTCGTCTTCTGCCCGGTACAGATCATGCAAAATTTGCAGAAGAGGTGAAGTCCAAATTAGCCGACCCGTTGCTGGAGGTGACCGTTCTGGAATCCGAAATCGGAGCGCCGTCCAGTGCTGATACCGATTTGTTCGCAGCAATCAAGGCTGTTGCGCAAGAAGAGAAGCCCGGTGTTCCAGTGGTACCGGTCGTGGTGCAATGGTTCACAGACTCGCACTGGTTTCGTGAACTTGGATTGACCGCGTATGGGTGGGAGCCTGTAGAGCAAGATCCTGAGCACATTGCTTCCGTTCACGGGAAAAATGAGCGAGTTTCTCTAAAGGGTCTGGAAGATGGTGCCAATCGTTTGGAGAAAGTTTTACTGAAACTCTCCAAATCGCAGTAATCTTAACCCTTAACGCTAAGAATGCAGGGTTTTCGTCATTTTCACTATCGGAAGGGTTAAACCGTTTTCCAGCGGCACTTCCATAGGACCTGCCGCGACATATCCTTTAGCTGAATAGAGCGCTACACCCGTTAAAGTAGAACTCAATTCCAGCCGACGAAATCCAGCCTGGCTGGCGGCATTCTCGCAAGCCTCCAGAATGCGTCCACCGATTCCTAGTCGAACCCAATCTGGGTGTATGAAAAATGCCCTGATTTTGGCAGCGTCAGTTGAGTGATCTAAAAGAGTGTCTTCGCGCCCTGCAAACTGATCGCCACCATGCAGAGTATTGCGCTTGCTCCAGCCTCCGCATCCGACAATGAGAGTCTGCTGAGGTTGGTCTGTTGCCTCGGCTACAAAATAGGTACCGTCGGCAATTAATTGTGAATCGACTCCGTAAACCGTTCTCAAAGCGCTGTCGATTTGAGCCTGTGAATAATCACCATGTTGCAAACCGCGCACGGATGCATCTATAAGCTTAGTCAGAACGGGAACGTCTTCCTGTTTCGCCAGGCGTAAGGCTATTTTGCTGGATCTTTTGTTTGAGTCTTCCGCAGACATTGGTTTGACGCACCATACAGGGAGGAAAGGATATTCTATATGAAACGTCTTGGAGTAGCTTGGTCATAAACACAGGGCGTACAAAATGATACTGGAGGAGATCAATGTTCAGCGAATCGAGAATCCGCTTGAAAGAATTGGAGCGCGAAGAGAGGTATGTTTTTCACGGCTCCGGAATGCGCATCGCTAAACTCGAACCTCGTCAGGCAATTACTATCGTCGATGGAAAAATGGTGGATGATGGACCGCCGGCGATTTATGCGAGCAGCTTGTTGGACTACGCTATTTTTATGGCCTTGCTGAACAAAGAAAATTGTCCATCAGGTGCTCGGTCGTCATGCAGCTACGAAAATGGCGAATTGAAATTTGGTGCTTCCCAGGCGACGCTTGACCAGATGACCGACCGCTCAATTGGACATGTTCACGTATTACGTCGATCTGATTTTACTTTGCGGGGTGGCTGCGAATGGTTTGCGACCAGCGCCCTGGAGCCAGTTGAAGTAATTGAAGTGAGATGGAACGATTTTGATTGTCCAATTTCGATTATGGAACAGCATATGTTGGAGTAGACTGCTGCGTCAGTCTGCTGCATCAGTTTGCTGAGTCAGTCTGCTGAGTCAGTTTGCTGAGTCAGTCTGCTGCATCAGTCTGCTGCATCAGTTTGCTGAGTCAGTCTGCTGCATCAGTCTGCTGTTACTTTGTATTTTGCTTCTATCTGTTTGGCGGCTGCGCTTTTACCAAGTTTTTCCAGCGCGGTTGCATATTCTGAGGCGGCCTTTGTTAGAAGCTCCTGGAAGTTGAGTTCTTCACATTTTTCGATCGCTAGCTTCAATTCAGGCTCGGCTTCGCTGAATTTCGCCGCGCGCATTGAATTTAGCCCCATGTTGTAGTGTACCGTTGCAATGTTGTGTTTCGCTGCATTGCTGTCTGGATTCAGAACGAGCGCTTCCTGAAAAGTTGCGAGAGCTTTGCTGAATTGCCTGGCATTCATCGCCATTAAGCCCTTGTTGTTTAAGGCTGCTCCCAGGTTGTGTTTGAGTGACACAGAGTCTGGATATTTTGCCACTCCCTCCTGCAGCAATACTGTAGCCTTGTCGTAGTCCTTTGCGTTCATAGCGTCCGTCGCCTGTCTGGTGATGGTCACCAGGTCCGACGAGTTGGCGATATCTGATGCGGATAGCAAGCCCTGCGCGTTTATGCTGGCATGCGGTACTGATGCTAAATCAATCGAGTAGAGTTTGCGCAAGGTTTTCGCATCGCGCTGGCTGACTTTGAGTCTTTCATAGTCGAGCGGCAGGCTGCTATACATGATGTCGTTTGGTGATGGGCTGTGTCCTGCAATTCCCAGAGCATGTCCCAGTTCGTGAGTGCATATCAAGCGTATCAACTGATCGTTTAAGTGCATGCCCTGGTCGATGTCGATTGTCAGCACAGTAATCCTCACTGCAGCCAGGCTATTCCCCAGCGGTCGCAGCAACGCCTCGCCACCTTCCGCTGGATTCGAAACATCTTTTGGATTGTCGGACCAGAGAAAGACGATAGAAGCCTGCTCCTGTTTATCGACCTGTACGAACTTGATCAAACCGTTGCTGGCGTCTTCCCACGCCTTCAGCGCGTTCTGCAATTCCGCGGCATAACTTTGTTTGTATCCACGTTTGCTGGAGCCGTCTGAGATAAAGATTTTGATTGGAATGTTTTCTTTGTTCCAGCGAACAGGATTGTTTCCTATTGCCTCGTCAAAGTAATCTTCGGGATTGTGTGATGTCACCGCCTGACTGTGATTGCTGCCCATCAAGTCGACAAAGGCTCTGGCTTGCGAAGCGCGTGCATTGGCTGGATATTTAGCGAGAAACTCTTTAAATGATGCCAGCGCTTCTGCTGTTCTTCCTGATGATTGGAGTGTCGCGGACAAGCTCCAGAGCGCATCTGGTTGATTGGGGTTGAGACTGAGTGCTTTTCTGAATGACGCGATTGCATCGTCTGACATTCCTGAACGTGCCTGGCAGACGCCCAGGGCGCACACTGAGTAATAGAATTCCGGTGCCAGTGCAACTGCCTCTTGTGCCTGCTTGAGCGCATTCTGCACGTTGCCGCCCTCCAGCGTTTGCATGGACTCTTTGACCAGATTTGCTGATTGAGCTTCTTTTGCAGATATCGCTTTGCCGTCCATCATGAATGTGTCAGCAGCTAAGCAAGGACTTTGAGTTCCCACCATAAAGGTGTCGATCAATGCAACGCCAAAAGCCAGCGTCAGAAGAATGACGATGTTCAGGTTTGTAAGATGTGGGTGCCTAATCATTTTGCGTCTATTCATTTGGCGTTTATTCATGTCTATTCATTCATGTCTGCTCGTTTTATGTCTATTCATGTCTATTCATTTTGTGTCGGTCAATTGTTCGAGGTAATCTTTCTGGGTCGTATAGACGATGTTATTTCCGGGAATCGCGCCGAATGCCCGGCGAATTTTTTCGGCATCTTCCAATTTTGATTTGACCTCTTTGTCAGGTGAGCCGATCAGATTTTCGAAGCCGCGGCTCATCTCATTGCGTCGGGCAATTCTCCAGTTGAGAATACGGATTATTGCCAGTCTGATTATTGGCACAAGTACAAACAGTGTTCCGTAAATAGCAAAAAAGAGGAATAGAGCGGGTGGTTTGCTGACGCGGTGGGTGAACAGGCAGAGCCACCAGAAAAACAGTGAACCGAGAAAATTGCCTATCGCCAGTGCGAGTACTGGTCGAAGCGCCTGTGGACTCATTTTCGAGAATTGCCAGGGCTTCTCTTCAATGTATTCCGGCATGAAAGTGTAGGAAACGTTGGTACTGCGCTGTTGCATGTCCGGAAAAACATAAATCAATTGTCCGGACTCTGAAAGTCTCGGATAGCCGCTAAATTTTGATAAGACCTGAAAAAGTGCTGGTTCATCGTCTGCAGGACGCCCCGTATATGGTGGCAGATGTTCGGCAATAATTATTCCTTCGTTTAAACGAATTACTTGAGCAAGCAACTTCCATCGATTTTCGCTAAGTTGCTCGTTGGGATTTCCTTCGCCGAACAGAAAGGAATAGCAGTCGAGCAGAAAACCTTGTTTTGACTTGCCCGATGACGCATCTTCTTGTGATGGGTCGTGTTTTTTCCAGAGCACGATGTCTTGCATCGCGATGCGCTTGATCAGGTACCCAAAGTCGCCCCACATCGCTCCGACTTCATGAGATGCCCCCATTCCTGCTGCGATAACTGTCTGGAAAAGCAGTATCGTGCCGAATATGAAGAGAAAGGAGAGCAGTAGCGTGATACCAAATGAGATGCGAAAGAGAAAGAACAAAACTTTGAAGATGCTGTTCCAGGCATTCAGTAAAACTCGTTTCACGCCCTGAGCGTAGTATGCCATCGCGAAGTTTGGCGGAAAATTGTAGAAGACTTCTCCTACATCTGTGACGTCGAGTGTGGCTTGACTTTGCGCGGCGACTGAGTTGAGTTCTTCAGTCACTTCATTGAGCGGCAGACCTGTCGTTGCCACCACATCGGCGACTGTGACGCGATTGTTGAGTTCGCGTATGGCTTTGATGATCGTTCGCTTTCTGGTTGAGGCGCTCAATGCTGACGTCTTATACCTTAAATTAGAGCATCCGTTCACTATGTGCCCGCTTCACGAACGGACAGTCGCTTCCGAGTCTATCTACAGAAGGCAGTGTAACATTGCAGCTGTTAAGAAATGGAGCGCCCGGTCCTCACAGTCGAGGAGCCGGGAACTGAGTTATTGTTGCCTGACCTAGAACCCTGTTCCAAAAGTACCGGCGCCAATTCCGGCCATCCAGCGAGTTGCCAGAGAATGCTGGGCGCCTGCTAGCGGCTCGACCCAAATTGGTGCTGTCCACATGCGGTCAAGGTTCGCTGTTTTTGGATCTGTTCTGCCGACTTCGACATAATAGGCTGAACCCTGACCGACTTTGTTGGTTACCGGATCGAAGGCGACAACCTGGTTGTTGCTTAGTAGCTGACTGCCGGTCATCGTCTGTTCCTGGACGACTTCCGCTAATTTACCGTCGCCAATTTTCTTGTCTCCCCAGAGTTTCACTGAATACTGCGCGTCGGGTTCAATCTTTCCGTCTATCTTCATTTTCAAGGCCAACGAATCGACGGCGCTCTGGTCGAGGATGCTGCCCATGACGAACTTATCATTGGCGGTCAACACTCCGCTCAGTTTTTCACTGCTTGTGGTGGCGATGGTGCGGCGCTCGCGCAGGGCATCAAGAATATCGACTTTGGTTAGCCCTCTGGCGTAGATGCCTGTAGCTCCCGGGTTGCCGACAGGGTCGCCGAAGTGGAAATCGCGCCCGAATGTAGGGCTGGCGTGCACGCCTTTGTCGAGATAGCCTGCGAAGCTAGTTGGATCGAGGTTGCCGGTTGGCACTTTGTCGACCGGGTTTGGATTGAGAGCGCCGCCTTTAATTAATTCGATCTGTCTGACATACGGGTCAGCAAATCGGCGCAGCCACTCATCGTGGTTTTTGAAAGACTTTTGACCGTAATCTCTGCCGCGCTGTGCTGCAGGTGTGTTTGGATTTTCATCCGCCAGATAGCGGGGGTGATTCAGTTGAATGACCGGAGTGTTGCCGGTCGTATCTTTTAATTTGTCGAGGTGGTCGACCATTGCTTTGTAGTCGCCGTCGTTGTACTTGATCACGTCTGGTGCTTTGACGACAGGTTCGGGGGGTCTGCCTGTCAATCGCGACATGAAGCCGTCGAGCAAGCCAGGCTGTTGCTTTTGAGAGAGGAAGAATTGAGGCACTTCAAAGAGGTTGATGTGATTGACGCCACCAATGTGAGCGGCGGCATTCGATTCAGCTCGTGCTTCAGCAAGGTTGAAGGTTCCGCCCGGGTTGGTTTCGCCTATCGCTTCGGCACCAGCCATGCCATGGGTATGGTGTTCGCCAGCCTCTAGCCCTGCTTCTATGCCACCGCCGCCGTGACTGTGTCCACCGCCGACTTTGCCAATGGTACCCATTTCGACGCCCACTAAGGAGACGTGTTTTTCGTTAGTAGTAGCTGCGGCATCTGCGAATGTTTGAGAATATTCGATGGGATTTTCGGCTACGACCGGCGTTCCTGCCTGGTCTGCGGTGCGCGGGTCATCTGCTCCGACCCCACCGCGAGCGGCAGCGTGATTGTGGTCAGTGATAGTAGTGACTTGCTGACCTTCCTGTTGAGCTCGCTCGTACAGTTGTTTTGGCAAACCCATGCCATCTGAATAGCGTGAGTGTCCGTGTAGCGAACCGTAATACATTGTCAAATCGTCCGGTGCGCCAGTGAGCGACCTTTCGACACTTTCATTGGCGATGCCGTATTGCTGCAGGCGGCGACCGAGCGCAGTTTTCGGTTCTATCTTGCCGGTCAGGGATTCGGCGGTGGCCGTGGCGGTATTAGCATCGAGATTGGGATTAAGGATGCCTCGTGATTTCGCCTTTACTGCGTTGACGTCGAGAGCGATGCCTCCGCCGGGTGTTTCAGTGACTGGTGCTGATTCGCTGCGGCTGAACTTGCCTTTCATACTGTTTATCCAGGAGTCGGCGGCGATCATGCCTTCGTTCTCGCCTTTGAGAATGAATCGCTGCGACTTTTGTGCGAAATCACCGAAAACTGTGTCGCTGGTGGCGACTTTGTGGCCAAATGAGGCGCCTGCGAAGCCGCCTGCCAGGTTCAATCCCAGGTCGACAGTGCCTGCGACTGTACTTTTCGCCAGACCTTTGGCTGCTGCATTGAGACTGCCTGCTGGGCTGTTGGCTTCATCTTCTGCGGCTCTGACGCGGTTCACAGCTCCGACGACCATGGGAATTGTGAAAGCGGCGCCGATTATCATGCCCGCTGGACCCCGCGCTGGAATGATGTAACCGAGCGCTGAACCCATCAGTGCAGAAGTGGCTAAAGTCTTCCCTGCCACGATGGCTGTATCGACCGGGTGTTCGTATGCTTCCTTGACAAACTGAGCGCTGGCGTTGGGCAACTCCTGAGCCGCTGCGAGTGTGACATCGAGGGTTCCGATTCTGTCTGCCATTGGGGCGTCCTCATCAGGCTAGCGAGGTTATTCTCACAGTAAATAGCCGCCACATCATTGGGGAAATTACGCACGCAGCTCACATCTAATGATCGAAATGCGACAATGAAACTTTTCGCCCGGGAGATCAAAGTTGTTCGGAAATCAAAGGAAACTCTTCGTACTTTTTGCAGTCGCTGTTGGCGTATCTTCTCTTGCACCACAATTGGTGCGTGCTCAGGATGATTCAACTGATGATAGTGTTACTTTGTCACGCGAAAAGCCAATAGCAGCGCCGGTTCCAGAAAACCAACCTGCTACGCTGGCACCGCCAGAGGTGCCGGTTCTGGGTTCGAATCAGCCATCTTATCCGTCCGCGCCGCAGTATGAAAATGACGATTCGAACAGACCTTTTCGGTATCCTCAGTATTCACCGTATAATTCCTACACGCCTCAAGAACAGTATGGACAGCCTTACACGCGTCCAGGATATTATCCTTCGGGTTCGCCTGACTATGAGCCTACTTCTAACTTTCCGCAGTATGGCGGTTCGCAGCAAACTCCCTACTATCGCGGTGGAATCACAGTTGTACCGCAAGGGCTGGTAATTCCAATTGATCTGCGCACGGCGATTTCGACGCAGGTGGCGAAAGCCGGCGACTTCATTGAAGCGACGGTAAATCAGAACATTCCCTTGAATGGCTCAGGCTATCTGCCGGCTGGATCGGTGATCAGTGGGCAGGTCACTGAAGCCAAAGCCGGGCGCAGACTCAGTCGCTCCGGTTCGCTCAGTATCGCCTTCAACAACTTGAGACTGCCCAGCGGTGCCAGTTTTCCGATGACCGCTCATCTTGTCGGGAGCATCGGACGATACAAGGATGTTAACGGTGTCGAACGCGGTGAGGGGTGGAAGGCAAAATTAGGCCAGTTCGCTCTCAGAGGAGTGGGCGGGGCCGGACTCGGCGCGGCTCTCGGTACCGGTCTGGGAGCCATCGTCAACGGCGGCTCCGGAGCTGGAACGGGTGCCTGGGCCGGAGCTGCTTTCGGCGGCGGTCTCGGCGCTATGGATATGCTTTTGAGAAAGGGTCGCGATGTCATCATTCCATCGGGCACTGAGATGAAATTACAGATGGATCAGCCTCTCAATTTGCCATTACCCGGTGGATCATGAAGAGCTGATTACGTCTGCTTAATCGCAGGGGCTTGAGCCGGGCACTGGGCATAATACCCGTGTGGTGTCCGGAAGCGAGTATGGCTAGAATCAGAAAAGCTGCACAGCTGCAAGCGATTGCTTATCGCGCGGTTCCCGGTGCGCAATTCCGGGCCAAGTTACGCGAATACGACTCGGGATCGCAAGGTACCCTTTATGGTCTCTTTCTGTTCCTTGGTTTGATCGGCATTGTACTGTGCAGTTTCATGAACTTTCTCGTGCCGTATTGCTTGCCACTGTTGATTTTGTTCGGCACATTGGCTTTCTTTTGCGTGTCCAGTGATTTGATCAGCATCGGCGAACGTGGCGTTGCTTTTCCGATTGCCAGCGGGTTTGGATTGGGCGGACGGACGATCCGTCTGTGGTCGGATGTTGAGTCTGTGGAAGTGATCTCGGCGCACGGCAAACTCGATTCGCCCATACAGAAGGGTGGCAGTGCATTTCGGCTTGTTTTCAAATCTGGCGGGCATATTGTTTTGCCCTTGCAGAATTTCACCCGTGAAAGTGTGGGTTCATTTGTCGCGGCTTTGCAGGAGTGGGCAAAAGAGGATGCTCAGGTCGATCGTCAGCTTGAACATGTACCGCGTTTGTGGGAACTCGAGAACGGCGATTTCAGCGAAACAAGAGAGCTTTCCTACACTAAGTTCTGGGAAGAGGAACTGGCGAATAACTACAGTTTTACCGCGTTTGTGCCTCTGCAAGTAGGTCAGAAACTTCGCAATGGTTCTCTTGTTGTCGTCAAACAAATTGCAGCTGGTGGTTTTTCTGCAATCTACACCGTGCATGACGATGAGCGCAGAATGTTTGTCTTGAAAGAGTCAGTCATACCAAACACGACCGATGAAAAGACTAAAGAGAAGGCGAAAGAACATTTTAAACGTGAAGCAGAAATTCTGATCAAGTTGGATCATCCTAATATAGCCAAAGTGGTCGACCACTTTGTTGATACTGCCCGCGATTACTTGCTTCTAGAGTACATTGAAGGTCCGGACGCAAGAGATCTGGCAAGACATAAGGGTAAGCAGCCCGTTGCAAGCGTTTTGAAGTGGGCACTTCAGATGACGGATGTTTTGCACTATTTGCATTCGCAGACCCCACCCGTGATTCATCGTGATATATCGCCGGATAATATGGTCATCAATAAAGCTGGTGATGCTGTTCTGATCGATTTCGGTGCGGCAAATGAATTTGTTGGTGAGGCGACGGGTACTCTCGTCGGCAAGCAAGCATACATGTCGCCGGAGCAGATTCGTGGAAAAGTGACACCCCAAAGTGACATCTATTCGCTTGGTGCAACGATTCATTTTTTACTGACCGGTAAAGATCCTGAACCGCTTAGTTCCTCTCATCCTTCTCAAGTAGATGCTTCCATACCTGAGGAACTGGATGGTCTTGTGAATTTATGTACGCGGCTGGAACTGAGCGAGCGAGTCAAAGATGCTGCAGATCTTCAGTCTCGTTTGGCTGCACTCTCGCTTCTGGCAAATCAGAAGATGCCTGCTGCTGCCGGTCTTGATCGGGGTCATGATGATGTCTGAGCAGTCGACAGGGGTTGTTCATGAAGAGCCGACTGGAGTAGTTCATGATGAACCGATTCGAGTTGTTAAAGATGAGCCGACTGTAGTTCATGACGAATCGATTCTAGTTGTTCAAGATGATCCGGCTGTTGTTCATGATGAACAGATCAGAGTTGTTCCAACTGAGCAGCCCGGACTCGTTCATGAAGAGCCCGACGACGCTGTACATGCGAAGCCGACTCAAGTTGTTCAGAAAGAGCCAGCCGTTCATGGGCGCACTGTCGTTGCCGATAACCTCTTTGCTTACCAGCAAACTGAAGTCCTGATACAGTACGGTCATTTAGAAGAAGACTTGCAGCAGCTTTCCCTTGCGACACAGCGTCAAAAGGAACGTGTTCAGGAATTGCAGCTAGCCATGATGATTGCAATTGCTGCTCCCTTCGTCACTATTGAAAGCCTTTTTGCCGCGGGAAAAGTCCTCTGTCCCTCTTTGTTGATCAGTTTTGCCAAAGCCTGCAACGTGATGCACCCGCACACTAGCGAGTTCTATCTGGAGCAGTCTCATGGGTTTATGTATGCCATTGGCGGACCCCTGCTGATTCTCTTTATTGTTCTGTTCGCCCTTTATCGATTGCACGCACTGGGACCATGGGGACCGCTCGCTCCGACTCATATCGGGCTGCTGCCATCAGGTGTACGTCGTCACTGGAAGAGTCTGTTCCTCGGTTGGACCCCAGGATTGAGACCGTGGGATGAAGTCAAATCTGTTGAGATTCGTGAGTATGGAAAAAAGAAACATCGTAAACGCATCACGTTGCGATACGAAAAGAGGCGACCGCTGTCTATCGAGGTGACTGCTATCCGGCGCATGCCTGAGAAGGAGGCTCTAGCCAATGCCCTCAGATATTATTTGCCATCGCATGTTAAAGGTGAATTGAACACTCTTTTGGAAAAAACTCTCCCCAGGCAAAACCGTTATACGGAAATCTGGACGCAGGCGCTTTTGAACCGCCCACAGCGATTGCTTCTGACGGCGCTCGCTCCGCAGACTGTTCTGCATGAGGGGCGCTATACCATCAAAGAGCAGATTGGTGCAGGTGGACAGGGTACTGCATATTTAGCTTCCGCTGATGGACTGATACCTGAAGTAGTGCTGAAAGAGTATGTATTGCCAGACCACAATAACGTGCATGACAGACGCCGGGCTCTCAAACGACTTGAAGATGAAGTGCAGATTCTCAGCCGCCTGAATCATTCTCAAATAGTCAGGCTGCATGATGTTTTCATTGAGGATCACCGAGCTTATCTGGTTCTCGATTATATAGACGGACCGTCTTTGAAATCAGCAGTTATCAAAGATGGAAAGTTGGATGTTTTGAAGACGCTGGAACTATCTCTGCAGATGTGCTCAATGTTGAAATACTTACATTCTTTGTCACCGCCTCTGGTGCATCAAGATTTTACACCTGATAACTTGTTGCTCACCAAATCTGGTGTCCTTAAGCTGGTCGATTTTAACGTAGCGAAGGAAAGCGCGACTACGAAAACCAGTCTGGTAGTGGGTAAACAGTGTTATATGCCTCCGGAACAGTTCCGCGGTAAAACAAGTGTTCAGAGTGACATCTACGCGATGGGTGCTTCGCTCTATTTCCTCCTTGTCGGCTCGGAGCCTGAGCCTCTTACGTCTTCTCACCCGCGTTCTGTTTGTTCTGAGATCCCTGAAGAATTGGACCAGATTGTTGCTAGAGCTACTGCATTAGAACCGGAAAGCCGATACGCTTCCGCTCTGGAGTTAGAGCGCGACCTTCAGAAGGTTCAGCATGAACTTTTGTCTGCTCACAGGCAGAATTCATCCCTGCAGGAGGGCTGATGAAAGAAGAGGTTCTCGATCTGTCTGGAAATATCAGGAAGACTATTCACTATCCGAGCTACAGAATCAGCTCAGAGCATCCGCATCGCCTCTATCCTTTCTTTGATATTAGCATTCAAGCGTTTCATTGCATCCTTATCGTTTTTTTTCTGGAAGCCATCATGCTCGCTTCGGTGCATTTTGGCGGAACTCCTGAATTGGGAATGTTTTTAGCGGCCATAATTCCTTTCTCTGTTTTTTGTTCAGGAATTTTCTTACGTAATACCCGTCTGACTGTTTCTGAAGGTGGTATTTCGTTTCCTGTATTGATGGCTCCAGCGCTTAACGGCAGGCTGTTTCGACCCTGGTCCGATTTGTTGTCTGTAGATTTGCACGAAACCAGAGACTCTCTCAACTATGTGAACGGCAATTCTTTGACTTTTACTTTTAAATCTGGAGGCTGCGTAAATATTGGCACCACTAGAATCCCTCGCGCCGATCTGCGTCTGTTGCAACAAAGTTTGATTGATAAAACAGATCTTTCTGCTGATCTGCCGGCATTAACAGACCTTGTTGCCCGAAACGACCTGGAAATATTCGATTCCCAGCTCTTTGTGTTTCTAAAGAAACACAGGCATGTTCTGTCTGATTCGTTTGGTGTGACGAACCATAATCTCTATGCAGCAGGCAAGCCGATTCTGAATAACGAGTTTATTGTCGAGAGAGTTTTGGCGGGTTCGGCAGGGCGCAGCGCTTATCTTGTCGCTGATGTGGCGAATGGACGGAACGTCTGCATGCGTGAATATGATATTCGCATGCTGGATGGTGATGCGCGCCTGCTCGCTGCGCAAGAATTGCAATCAACAGGCGAAATGTACAAAAATCTGCAGATTCCGTATCTGTTGAATTTGCTGGATGTGCGCCTCGAGAACGATAACTTCTATGTCTTTATGGAGCCACAATCAAAGAGCCTCAGGGAGTATCTGAAGAAGTCTGGGACCTTAGATGAGAAAGCTGTCTTGTCTCTGGCTTTGAAGTTGGCTGAGGCTGTCGACAGGCTTCAAAATTTGAATCCCCTTCTTACCATTGGCGGTATCAGACCTGATTCCATCGCATACAGCCCGGATGGTTCGACTTCAATCGGCGAGTTTGGTTTTGCCGATGATGTTTTAATGAAGTTTTCTAATCAGCTGCTTGTTGATGCACCATATGCGGCACCAGAAAGAATTTCTTCACGTCCCGGAAATAGGAGTGATCTGTATTCAATTGGCGCCACCATGTACTTTGCTCTTACGGGCATAGATCCGATACCATTTGCTACGGCGCAGGTTCGCTCCAGTAAACCCAAAGTTTCTCAAACAACAGCTCTGCTAATTGAAGAATTGCTCAACCCCGACCCGACTCTGAGGGGAACCGTGCAAGAGTTGATAATGAAATTAGGGGGCTTTGTCTCAGTGACTGAAGCAGTCAGCGGAGGCGGGCATGAGTGACGAATTAGTGCCACGCTCTGAGTCAGATTGCGAGCGCGTGCTGAATGAGGTCGCTATGCCTCTGTTTGATTTACGAGACACTTCTTTGCAGGCTCTTGATCAATGCAATTCGACTGGTGGTGATCTGCAGAGTCAGTTGCTGCTTGCATATCGTGGCAGCGAAACGCCGGCGCGTGTTTTTTCGAGGTCGACTTTTGAATCAAATCAACTCGGGCTCTTCAAGTGGCTTCAAGCCTTTTCACCGATTCCTGTCGTGATTGGTGCTATAGTCGGCTTCGAGCTACCGGCTGTTTTGATGGCATTCCATTTTGATGGTCTGTTTTTTAATACGTTGTTAGTTATCTTTGTCAGCGTGACCATTGGTTCTTTGCTTGCGGTGTTACTCTTCAGCGTTTACATGAATCGACGTGGACGCACCACTGGCGAGCAGGGCGTGAAAGCTTCATTCGCCAGTGTCTTTGAGCCAGATCATATCGCTATCTCTCCACAGGGACTTAATTTGCAGTGGTCATCCAAGTGTTTTTCGCACATGGGTCTTGTATTGCCCTGGAAGCGAATCGCTCTCGCTTATGTTGAGGAGCATGTGGATGCGGAAACAAATGAGTCATATGAAATTCTCTGTATTCGTGACAATATCGGCAAGGCTTTGCGACTGGATTGCCGCGCATTTGCCAGCAGCGTACTGGTGAAGGCGCTGCAAAAGAGAGCACCGTGGGCGGTCAAGGCACCTCCAATGGTGCTGGCGTTGCAACCGGTGCAGTTGTTCAGGTGGCAATACTTGTTGCGCTGGTCTTATGACCTGTTCAGAACTTCATCGTCGCAAACAATGCTTGAGATCGGTGTCGGTTCTCTGCTTAAAAAGGATAAGTATAAGATTCTTGAAACAATTGACCTGCAACGGTTTGGAGTAGAGCACATCGCAGAAGTTTTGACGGGAAGTGGCGATAGGACATCGACTGCACGATCGTACAAAGGGCTGAACTGCTATGACCAGAGTGAAAGTTCATGTTCTACTCAGGTGAAGGTACAGCAGTTCGTGCTGCCGCGTCAGCAGTCTGTAGTTGAATGGTATTGGATGTTGAACCATTTCGAAATGGATGTGCGTCGCCTCAGTGGCGTTAATAGCAATAACATAACGCGATGGTTAGATGTGTTTATCGAAAATGGTTCGGCATTCGTCGTCACTGAATACGATGCTTCAAAAACGTTGCGTCAGATTGTTCAGGAGTCCGGTCCGTTATCTGAAGCGCGAGTGAGAGAAATTGCACTAGAAATGACAGAAGTTCTATTGCATCTGCATCAACTAGACCCGCCGTACGTGCATGGATCTTTCACGCCCGATGCCCTGGTACTTGCCGGAGAAGGATTTGTAAAACTGAACCAGTTTGCACTTGGGCGACATCTTGTGCCATCTAAAATGTTCTCCTCGTACTGTGATCGTCGCTACGCTTCTATGGAATTATTGCGCGATCGTCCAAGCGTGCAGTCAGACATATACTCGTTCGGATGTACACTCTATTATTTGCTGACCGGCGATGATCCAGAGCCTTTTCAGCACTCCAATCCGAAACTGAAACGATCTGATATTTCGGACCGTTTTAACCAGATCGTCATGAAGGCAACAGAAACGTCTGCTGGTCGTCGTTTCGATTCAGCATCGGAGATCAAGGATGCCATTCTCGAACTGGCAAACTCTGAAACAAGTTTGGTTTTGCTCTAAATCTAACCGCGTATCGCTTTGGCTCGTCCGCGCATCTTTGCTGCTTCGGACTTATGATTAGTCTTTTCCAGAACATCAGCATAGCTATCTAAAATTGGCGACAGCGAAGCATGTTGTGGTCCATTTAGTTTCTCGGAAACTTTCACTGCATCGCTTAATAGAGGTGCTGCTTCGGCATATCTGCCTTGCTTGGCGAGTAAAGAGCTGAGGGCCAACTGGCAGCTCAAAAGATAGCCGCTGTTTTTTCCGTATGCCTTTTCGAATACTTCCAGTCCGTGATGATAGAGCGCTTCTGCCTCTTGCGCATTGCCCATTTTGATCAGGCATTGGGCCAGGTTGTCTGTGCGAGTGAGAGTTTCTGGTTTTTGCTCCCCTAAGACTTTCCTTGATATTTCCAGAGCGCGTCGGTAGAGAGGTTCAGCCTGAGCCGGTTTTCCTTCTTGAAGATAAAGTTTGGCAAGGTTTTCGCAGCTTGATGCAATAGCGATATGTGAAGGCGAAAGAATCTGTTCGCGTATTTGCAATGAGCGTTTGTAGAACTGCTCACCATAAGAAAGTTTGCCTGCTCCGGCGTAAGAGCCGCCCAATCCATCGAGCAAAGTTGCGAGCTCCAGATCTCCTTCTGAACCTCGCTTTTCGGTCATCTCCTGGGCTTGTTTCACAAGTATCTCGGCTGATTCCAGTTCTCGGTGAGTTTGATAGAACGCCGACAATTTGGCAAAACTTGATGTAACGGCGCTGCGATCTTTCATCATTTTGTCTGCGTAGGCGAGAATTTTATTGCTCAGCGCATCAGCTTTGGCTTGATTGCCCGCTTTCAAATAGAAGTGGCACATCTTTCCAACACTGGCGATAACTTCTGGATTGTCTGCACCCATCGCCTTTTGCTTGATAGCAATTGCCCGTTCAAACAAAGGCTCTGCTTTCGCCGATTGTCCTCGAAAGTTGTACAAAACGCCGAGATTGGTCAAACTCGATGCAAGACGCAAATCTTTGTCACCGAAGCCCTCGGCTTCCTTCAAAGCTTGTTTAAACAAACGTTCGGCTTGTCCCCAGCTGGCCTGGTCGTAAGCTTTAGCCCCTTCCGTACTGTACTTGTTCCATTCTTCTTCTCCTGCCAATGATGCTTGCGCTGTGAGCGCACAAAGCACAGCGGTAAGTGAGGTGGCGGCAAATGTAGATCGCATATACAAGAATGGCTTTGTCACGGCGTTTGCTCCTGTGCTAATTCTAGCGCGTTCTGCATGACATCGCATTATGAGTTAATTCATCAAACAAAATTTGATTATCTAAATTGCATATAAAGGTGCATCGAAAGCCAATACAACAGGCTTCTGCAACTATTAAATTTGTCCGGGTTCTTTCAGCCCCGCTCGTATTGTTTCTTCGTTGAACTCTTTGTGTGGCACGAGATCAGAGGGAAGCATCTCTGAATCGGCAAGAGGTTGACTGATTCCCTCAGACAGCATTCTGATCTGGGCAAATGCGGTGAGCGGATTGCGCATAGATTTTTCCGATGCTGCAGCGACCACATAGTGAGCTAGTGCCGGCACCGGAAGAATCAGGACAGGCTTTTTCATTACTTTCGCTACGCGTTTGACCGCTTTCGATAGCGTGATTTCCTCTGGTCCTACTACTGCGCAAGTTTGTTTAGAGAGTCTTCCATCTGTTAATGAGGCAATAATGATCCGCACCATGTCTTCGACTGCGATCGGGCTCATCTTTTTTTCCAACAATCCGACAGATGGAAACACCGCGACACCCGGCACTATGTCGAGGGTCCTTTTGATGCTGGTCAGCATGCTGTCGCCACTGCCGTAAATAATTCCAGGTTTGAGTATTGTGTAGTCAAGACCACTATTGCGAATTAGTTCTTCGGCTTCCCACTTTGATTTGTAATAAGCCGAAAACGCTCGAGGCCTTGCTCTTAAGTAACTGACATAGAGGATCTTTTTGACTCCGGCTCGCAGAGCCGCGTTGATAACGTGTTTAGTCGCCTCCACGTGAATGCGATGGAAATCGCCGCTTTGAGATTCTCGATTGATGCCAACCAGGTGGGCGACCGCATCGCATCCCTGGAATGCCGCGTAGAGTTTTTTGTCATCGGTGTACTGGATGGGCGTAAACGCCGCGTTCGGTGTTTTGCGGATCTCCGGGTCGCGATTGTTGATGCCGCGTGCCAGTACTTTCGCGTACTGCCCATTGGCAACCAGGGTTCGCGCCAGGTGTGCCCCAAGGAAGCCTGTTCCGCCTGTTATTGCAACGATCATTTTTGCACCTGAAAATCGCTATTGCACGACTAGCCTAACTCAGCGATGGATGTCGAGCAAGGTCGTTATCCTGTTACCCTGTCGCTCGCTCTGGCATACTTTACCAGCATCGGTGAGAGTCGACTTCCTGTTGTGGCTAATGACAACCGGCGGCGCGTAATGTTATGTGCGAGAGCGGCAAAAACACTGGGATTAGCTGTGCCGATCCTGTATCGTTACTGTTCTTGCCAGATCTCGGAGCCAACAGCGAGAAAAATGATTAACACTATGAACGAAACTGAACCGTTGAATCAAGTTGCGATTACCAAAGTTTCAGAGGACAAGAACGTCGTTGAGTATCGTCTGCCCAATGGTCTGAAAGTTTTACTGCTTGAGAATCACACTGCACCTGTGGTGACTGTTCTAGTGCTCTACAAAGTTGGCAGCCGCAACGAAGGTGTGGGATATACAGGATCTACGCACTTTCTGGAGCACATGCTATTCAAAGGCACGAAGAAGCATAACCCCGAGAAGGGCAATGGCATCGATGACTTGCTCACTCAGATTGGAGCTTACTGGAATGCCACTACCTGGTTCGATCGAACCAGTTATTTTGAAGTGGTGCCGGCCGAGTATCTAGAATTGTGTGTCGAGCTGGAAGCTGACCGCATGCGCAATTTGTTGTTGCGCCAAATCGATCACGATTCAGAAATGTCGGTTGTTCGCAATGAACTCGAGCGCGGCGAGAATTATCCCGAGGAAGCGCTGGAGAAAGATTTGTATGCTCTGGCGTTTAGAGAGCATCCCTATCACCATCCGACCATCGGTTGGCGCACCGATGTTGAAGGTGTGCCAATGGATCGACTGCGTGAGTTCTATAACACCTTCTACTGGCCGAACAATGCCACAGTCGTTTTAGTCGGTGACTTTAAGTGCGATGAAGCTTTGTCTGTTGTTGCGAAGCACTATGGAAAAATTCCCGCGGCACCACATCCGATTCCGGAAGTTTATACGACTGAGCCGCCGCAAGAAGGCGAGCGAAGATTTGAAATAAATAGAGCCGGCGATCTGGCTCGTATCTTGATCGGATACCACGTTCCAGAAGCCACGCACAAAGACAATCACGCGCTGGCTGCGTTGCGACACATCCTGGGCAGCACATATGAGCGCTCGAGCTGCCTGTACAAAATTCTTATCGATACCAGTCTGGCTGCAGAGACATTCGCTCGGCACGATGACTTGCGTGATCCCGGACTCTTCATCATTGGTGCAACCGTTACCGAAGATGTTGAAGTGAAGCAGGTAGAAGAAGCCATCTATTCAGAATTAGAGCGCCTCAGTCGTGAACTGGTCACCCAGGAAGAATTAGATCGAGCCAAGAGTTCGAATCGCAAGGGCACCATACTTGCAAAAGCAGACCCGAGCAGTCTTGCTTTCATGCTCGGTGAAGCTGAGTCAAAGGCTGATTGGCACTGGCTTATGGAGTACGACGATAAGTTCGATCAGGTCACCCCTGAAGACGTTCGTCGCGTTGTAGCAACTTACTTCAATAAGTCGAATCGCACAGTCGGCACCTTTATTCCCAAAGAAATCGAGATGAGTCCCGAGCAGATGCAAGCAGCCATGGAGGCTGCTGAGGCTCAAGCTGAAATTGAAAGCGTTTTGGACGCAAAGCACGATCTCGCAGAATTGATGGCTAATAAACCTGCAGTAGCCAAAGCAAAAGTGAAGAAGCCTAAAATTCATACTTCCTCTTTTGCATCGCGATTGGTGAAAAAGGTTCTGCCAAATGGATTGACTGTATTGTTGATGCAGAACCCGGGAACTGAATCAGTCGGTGTCTGCGGCATTTTGAAAGCTGGCAAATATTTTACGACTGAGGGTTACAAAAATAGCAATCTGGCTGAGTTGGTAGCAGATCTGTTGCCGAAAGGTTCAGTCAGATACAGCAAGATGCAGATCGCACAAGCTCTGGAAAGTATGGGTATCGCCGGCGGTCTGGAGTTCTCTGTCGACAATTATAGACTCGGATTTGGCACCCATGTCGTATCCGACGATTTACCCATGTATCTCGATTTACTGGCCGATCTGATTCGCAATCCGGAACTATCTTCTGAAGAGCTGGCTAAGACCAAGATAGAATGGCGCTCTCGCTTCACTGAAGCACTCAATAACACGCGCAGCATGGCATGGAATAAGATGCGCCGCACTATATTCGATGCCAACCATCCGTTCTACGAGAAGACCTTTGAAGAGCAGATGATTGACCTCGAGGAAGTTTCTCTGGAGACAGTCCGAGAAGCGCACAAGAAGCTGTTCACCCCGAAGGGAATGATTATTACAGTTGTTGGTGACACCGATCTCGACGAGGCCTTCCAGCACATTTCTGATAAATTCGGCGATTGGCACGGAGATGAACCGCCATCTGTCGATGTTCCACAGGCATCCCTGCCTGCGAAGCGGACCAGAATCGATGTTCCGATTCCCGAGAAAAAGAGCACCGATATCGTCATTGCTCATCCGACCGATTTGATGCGCACCGGTAAAGACTTTTACGCCGCCAAGCTGGCTAATGCTGCTCTGGGTCAGGACACCATCACCTCTCGTCTGGGTAATGTAGTGCGTGACCGGGCCGGTTTAACCTACGGCATCTATTCAGCATTTTCTGACACTGCATTTGGTAGTGCACCATGGTCGGTGAGCCTGTCGGTCAATCCAAAGAATGTTGAGAAGTCACTAGATTTGGTGTCGCAAGTATTATCGGACTATATTGAAAATGGAATTTCTACAGAAGAGTTGTCTAAAGAGACTGGTCGGGCTGTAGGTGCTTTCACTGTCGGTCTGGCTTCCTCTCTGGGCATTGCCCGGGCGCTGACTGAATTCGAGTTTTTGAATCTGGGACCTGAAGAATTGGATAACATGTCCAAGAATTATGCCGCAGTGACGAAACCGCAGGTAGATGCCGCGATGAAGAAATACTTCCATCCAGAAAAAGCCGTCACCGTTGTCAGTGGCACATTCGATAAATAGCCAAGCTGAAGCTTTCCGTCGGATGCAGCCGAGTTTTTAGAAGCCGCACTAACACTGATGGTTCCGGTTGTTATTTTGATTGGCATTGATTAAAAAGTGCCGTCGAAAAATATGGTATGTGCAAGTGATACTTAATCCGGTACTATGGTGATACGCACTAGAAAGCGAGTCGCTATGTCCGCAGTACCGAAGCCCTCTTTATCAGACCCTTTGAGTCTGGATGGATTAGAGCCGCTGTTGGATCAAATATTCGCTCCAGCAGTTCAAAATGAATTTGCACCGGGCATCAGCACTTTTGAACGCACTAACGATCTGCAATCTAATCGTCTACAAGCGACGTCCCATGCCACTTCTCATTCCACGTTGTTTGAGACTGAGAGTGTTTCAGACCTAAATGTTACGTCTACATCCAGGCAGTCTCACGTAGACTTTTATGTGGCTGAAGTTGGTTCTGCAGACTCGGCTCGCAATGAGCTTTTGAGTAAGCAACTCACTGAGTTGAAAGAAGAACTGAAGGAATTTCAGTTTCAATATCGTCAGCTGCAATTGGAGCTGGCTACGAAAGAAGATCAGTTGCAGTATTTGCCGGAACTATTCAGCAAGGTTCTTTCTCTGACTGCTGTCGAAGCTGAAAACGCTGAGTTGAGGAAGGAAAACGCCGCACTTTTGCAAACGATAGAGCACCTCACCCCAAAGCCAAACAAGCCATCGATGGGACGTCGAATTATTAACCGTTTTTTCGGCGCCTGATTGGCATTCGGGCACGTGGCGTTGTCAATGAGAGCAATCCAATAAAGGTAATTGGATGTCATAGTACAATTCTCAGCCGCACTACTCGAGTGGGCTGTATATGCGCTCAGCGCTGCTTTCTAGCATAATCTCCATATGTTTTTTGTTCTGTCAGGCCGTGCTGGCAAAGTCCCAGCTAGACGCAGCTACTTTGAAGCAGTTGACTATGCTCGAACAGAAATTCTTCGGACACACGTACGATAACGAAACCGACGAAGAACGCACCGAGCGTATAGAGAAATTGATTCTGGGCAGTGCAGGCGAGGGCGCAGCTCCGGTGCGTATCAAGAAACTTGCTTCAGTTACCTATCTCGACACAAGACCAGATCCTCTCGAGACGTCGACACCCCAACCGAAGGCTGCGACAACCACTCCAGTGCCTGCTCCAGTTGTTGCTCCGGTTCCCGTTCCTGTCTCGGCTCCGGTTGCATCCAGTCCAACCCCTAAAGCGCCTTCTGTGTCGCCATCAGCACTGTCTACTAAATCCGGGCAGTCTGCAGCACTGAATGATGACTATGACGCGCCTGTCAGTAAACCCGGCGCGGATGATTATCCTCACGTCACTGCGCTTGAAAAAGACATTCTCGGTGCAACTTACGTCGGTCAACCGTTATCTGCGCGTATCGTTCGAATGGAGACTAAAGCCTTTGGTGCAGCCTCAAAGAGCGATGATCTTGGAGAGCGCACCGATAATTTAGAGAGCTATGCTGAGCAGAAACTGCACAAGAAGCCATTCTTAGCTGATGAAACAGCAGATGCTACTATTGAAGACACGCCTTATCCTGAACAGTCGCAGTCCGGCGGTGGTTCAACTCACCTGCAGAGTGACTACCCGCACGTCACTGCGCTGGAAAATTCAATATTAGGACAGGCTTCACCATCGCTGCCATTGGAAAAGCGAATCAGCGCAATGGAGATCAAAGCGTTCGGAGCGGTTTCCAAATCTGACGACTTAAGTGGGCGAACAGATGCGCTGGAAAAATATGCAGAGAAAACACTGCACAAGAAGCCCTATGGTGCTGATCTGAACTATGAAACAGCAGATGGCAGCGGCGCCGGGGCAGGAAAACCTCCTGAAAGCAAAGGAATGAAGTTGCTCAACATGGTTGGGAATTCTCTTCTGGGAATGGGCACAGGTGGTATGGGTCCTGGTGGCATGGCTGTTCCGGGGATGGGGATGATGGGTCCGGGTAGCACCGGCTTCAGTGGCATCAGAGTGCGCAGACGACAGGCACCTGCCGATGAACCTTCGGCTGCAGATGAGCCAACCGGACCAATTGAAGACCCTATGGTGAGAGCAAAAGATCCACCGCCTGCCAGTGCAAGGTTGGCAATAAGAGTAGGTTGGTGCGAAATGCATGTGTTCGGAAGAACATCACCTAACATGCATTTAGCTGAACGTTTGACGCTGCTGAATCGGGAATTGAAGTTCGACCCCGGCAAAGGTCCCATGGAACTCATGGATCATATCGACGATCTGGTCAAATCGGCGCAAGCGTATCGAGCGCCTTCGATTGTTTCAACGCCTCAGAGTGCCGGAAGAACTGGTGCTGCAATTGGTGCTTCTCCTGCTGCTGCGACTCATTAGCATTCAGATCGTCACATAATGCCTACTGACTTAAAAACTGTCGTCACTTTTAAGACAAGCAAATTCAACACGACCGAGCACAAGAGCTACTTCATAAATCCAACGTGCTTCGGTGACGATACCTGTAATTGGCTCATAGCGAAGCTTTCCGCTGATGGCATAACCTGTGCTAAAGAGCCTGGTCAGGAGGACTTCGGTTGGTACTTCACTTTTCAGGTGAATGGAAAGGAATACTGTTTCGTATGTGGATTCCGCGAGGGCGAAGACAATAATCCAGGTGAATGGGCGGGCTGGATTGAGCGGTCGACTGGATTTTTTGAGGCGCTAATTGGTGGACGTAATAAAAACATCGATCCGCTCGCGATTTCTGCAATCGATCAGGCTTTGCGTAGTGAGCTCGCAATATCCGATGTTAAGTGGTATTCAAAGCATGATTTCGATCGGGGTTTAGAGAGCTAGATGGCTTTTGGAGAGTGATTATCTGAAATGCGTCATTCTCCTACCAAAACCCAGGCCGCCCAGTTTTTAGGATCTGCCCATTGTGGCTGCCGACGGATGTAGCTCTGTGCATTGGCGAGAGCGTCTTGCTTATTCATACCTTTCTCCCAGAGGTTTGAATAGAAGTGTCTCATTAGCTCCTGGGTCGCCTCGTCAGGCACGCTCCACAGTGACATCAGAACTGCTTTGGCTCCGGCTCCTATTATGGCCGAGCGCAATCCAATCACGCCCTGTCCACTTAACGTTCTTCCCAGTCCGGTTTCGCAAGCAGATAGAGTTAGAATTTCGCAGCGGCTCAGGTCAAGCCCGATAATCTCATCAGCAGTGAGAATATTTGGTGCCAGGTCGCATCTTGCGTTTTTCTTGTTGTCTTTTGGAAAAGCAAGATAGATTCCGCAGTCGCTAAGGGGGTTGCGCGCAGTTGCCAGTTTGATGCCTCCGCCATCGCCGGTGGTGAGTCTGACCGATCTGTTTGTCTCGGTATTTTCCGATTCTGCATTGTTGTTTCCAGCGAACCCATGCGTGGCTATATGTGCGCAGGCTACTTTAGTCAATTTAGACGTGACAATTTCTCTGGTTGCGTCATATTCGCTGAGGTAATCGACGTCTTTGTGGAGCGCATCTGCCAGTTTCTTTAAGGACTCGATTTCTTTTAGTGCGCCGTCCAGATTGTTCAGTCCAGCTTTTCGAAAGTCGCTCAGACCGGCAAGCAAAATTTTGCTTGAATTCTTTTGTTGAGGGTAAGTGATGTGATTCTTTTCTCTGACGGCAGCCATGGTGTCGTTTTTTTGCATGCGAAGGAATGCGAACTCTCTTGGACTGTCGACCTGGGAAATGGATTGGTACATACTGTTGCGTAGAGTCGCTACTGCGGACCAGGGCACTTTGCTGAACTCGCCTTCTGGGGAGAGCCAGAGATGTTTTACGCTGGTGCCCAAATATTCTTGCAATTTTGCGTTACTCAGCACTAGTTCCGAGAGTTTTGCGGTGAGGTCATCAAACTCTTTGGGTTCCATTTTTGTTGTGGTTATTTCATTGTCCTGATGGATATCTCTTTCTAATTCTGCTTTTGCGCCGGTCGCACCGAATCGCCACTTTCGTATAATTTGGTCAATATCGTCGCGTTTCCCCAGATCGAAAAACTGCGCATCGCCGCCAAGTCCGTTTTTCATGGCGACTACTGCATAGTGCTCCGAACTCTCGTTGAGCGGTCTGTAGGGCAGAATATCGATAAAAGCTTCGTCTGGTTTCAGCAAAGCTCTGAAGGAGTCCACATCTGTATCAGAAAGAGGGTCTTTCAATATTACGCCTGAAGCGGCCGTGATCTCACGCTCCAGCCGTTCTCTTTCTGCCGTTTCTCTTCGATACTGTTCGCTTAGATCGGTACCGTGGGCAGTATTGGCACCACTTTCGGTGTCGGCGTGTCTGTTTGCAAGAGACGAGAGGAGGAGAATTTTATTTTCGAGTTGCTCTTGCTTCTGTTTGAGTTCAGGATTGCTTTGAATAGCAGCTTTAATAGCTCCCCTGGTTCGCAGCGATTCGAGCAGTAGACCTTTCCAGCGCATCATCGTGCTGTAGGCCGGTCCAATTGATTCTCTGGTCTGGCATGTCGTCAGAATGGCATCGCGTTGTTGTTTTGCGACAGCAAGGAAAGCGCACTGCTGCCCGATGGATAAACCTGGAAATGCGGACTTCAGGTATTTGTCGATGCGCTCGGAACCTGCAAGAGTGTAATATTTCGCCCTTCCTGGATCGCCATCTTTGTTTTTGGCGGAGATTTCGACAAGCGCGAGGCCATCGTAGTCTCTTGCTGTTGCAAGCAAACCTTCTGGACTTGGGTTGTTTTGATCCCATTGCAGGGCCCACGTGAGAGTACGTTGAGCCTGCGGCAAGTCGCCCATTTGTGCAAGAACCAGTCCTCTGATGCAAGCCGCCTGTGTGAAGATAGCCTGATCTATTTCGTTGGTACCATTGTTCATGCCAGCTACTTCTTGCAGAATCTTTCGTGCATCTTCGAATGAACCATCCTGGAATTTGATGGTGCCCTTAGCGATTAAAAGGAAAACTCGTCCCTGATTGCTCAGGTCGCGCAGGTTCAGGGCTTGATCTGCATATGCGGCTGCATCATTGAGTTTGCCCATCGACAAAGCCGACTGGATGATAATTTTGTACGATTCCAGAATAGCCTCGCTTTTGTCTGCGGTTGATCCGAGTGAAGCGACCGCTTCGTTTCCAGATTGGAGGCTTGATTTTGCACTTGTGAATGCGCCAGTGTAGTCAGCTTCCGCCAATTTTACTCTCGCGTCAAAAACTGCACAGTCATATTTTGCGATACTTGTTCTGGCAAAACCCGAAGCCTTGGCTGCCAGATCTTGAGCTTTCGAATAGTCTCCTAAATTTATCCAGGACTCGGCGAGGCTGAGTATCCTTTTGTAGAGGTCAGTTTCAGCGGCGCTTGACTGGGCGAGAAAGCACTTCTCTGACAGGTGAAGACATTCTTTTGCTTTTGCTACTTCATGGTTAGCTGCCAGAAGATCACCGAGGCACAGCAGAGCATTCGCGGCAAAACTCTCAGCGTTTTTGTCTCCTTTCATTGACTCAATATCTACGGCTGTCGTTCTTTTGCGCTGCCACTTTTGCGCACCAGGCGTGGTGCTTGAATTGAGTGTTCCGGCGAATTTAGTCAAAGAATCATATGCTGAATTAGCTTGTTTCTTTGAATTTCCACCGAGAGATTCACTCAAGATGCCAATCTGTATGAGTACTTCAGCCGTTCTGGGATCGTCCTTGCCGAAGTTCTTTTTTCGCGTTGCGAAGATAGTACCGAGCTTTGACATTACTCTGGCGCGCGGATTGGCGTGCAACTGTTTGAGGCATTCAACTTCATCAGCGAGATTTAGAGTCGCAAGGGGCACCAGTATGTTGAATCGTTCTCGCCCAGCATTTACGAGAAAAGGATCTATCGCCTTTTGTCTGCCATTCCTATGTTCACGGATAGCCAGAGATCTCTCATAGAGGGGCTCAACCTCCTGGTACTGATCCTGACTGGCGTACAGGTCAGCCAGATTATTCAGGGCGGTGGCGACATCAGGGTGGTCTGGACGGAGTGCCTTTTCGCGAATGGTAAGAGATCTTTTTAGCAAGGGTTCTGCTTCGGGATAGCGGCCCTGATTGCTATAGAGCAAGGCCAGGTTATTGAGCGCTGTGGCGACATCTGGGTGAGCAATACCGAGTGTTTTTTCTCGAACAGCCAGGGCCCTTTTGTAAAGCGGCTCTGCCTCTGCATAGCGCCTCTCGCTCGAATAGAGCCATGCCAGGTTGTTAAGACAGTTGGCGACATAGGGGTGGTCTAGCCCGAGGGATTTTTCGCAAATAGAGAGAGCCTTTCTGTATACAGGTTCAGCCTCGTCATAGCGCCCCTCACTGGCATATATGCCAGCCAGGTTGTTGAGGGAGGTGGCGACATGGCGATGGTCTGGTCCGAGAGCCTTTTCTTGTATAGCGAGAGCCTTCTTGTACAGTGGTTCAGCTTCCGGATAGCGCTCCTGAATCGAATAAAGCAAAGCCAGGTTGTTCAATGAGGCAGCGACATCCGCGTGCTCCGGACCAAGATTTTTTTCTCGGAGGGCGAGCGCCCTTTTATAAAGGAACTGGGCTTCGGAATAGCGCCCTTCGCTGGTGTAGAGCGCTGCCAGATTATTCAGTGAAGTTGCGAAACGCGGGTTGTCTGGACCAAGCGCCGTTTCGCTTATAGAAAGAGCTCTTGCATAAAGGGGTTCCGCGTCTATATAGCGCCCTTCGCAGGCGTAGAGCCAAGCCAGGTTGTTCAACGCAGTTGCAACACGGGGGTCGCCGGCACCGAATATCTTTTCGGCAATTGAGAGAGCCCTCTTGTACAGGGGTTCAGCTTTTGTGTATTGAGCTTGCGCTAAATATACGTTGGCTAGCCACATGCAGCAGGTCGCCACATCTGTTTCGGCGGTATCGGAATTCGAAGATTCCAACCGTTTCAGAGCTGCTTCGAAGACTCGACTGGCCTCTGCATAGTTGTTGCTGTTATAGGCTTTTTGTCCTGCAGAGCGTTCAGCATCCCACTGCGAATCCGCGGCGTAACAAACCCGTTGCATGAGTGAGAGGCTCAGCGCAACTAGCATCAAGCAAGATTTTCGCTTCAGAACCGACTTCAAGATCTTCAAGATTTCCACATCTCTTATTGATACTGCCTGAAGTGTAGTGCGTATTTGTGTGTCACCATCTTTGAAAGCGCGGCTGAATCGTACAGTGTTTCTGGTCAGTACTGCAATCGTTTCCGGTCAGTACTGCAATCGTTTCCGGTCTTTCAATAATACTAACGTAATGGCACTCCTACCGCTCTTCGATGCGCTTTAGAAAGGTCTCGCCTTTGCGGCATTAATGCGAAAGCAGCCCCATTTGAGGCTGCTTTGCGGTTTTGACGTTTAGAGGACTCAGCTATTGAAAGCGTGTTTTAGACAGCAATGCCACCATCGACGCCAATTACTTTTCCTGTGATCCATCGCGCTTCGTGAGAAGCAAGCCATGCCACCACATCAGCGATATCTTCCGGGGTGCCGATTCGGCCCAGAGCAGTTTTCTCTGCCATGCCTGCTCTTGCTTCCGCTGGAATGGCAGCCTCGAACATATCTGTCTGGGTGGTGCCGGGAGATACTGTGTTTACGGTAATCTGACGTTTGCCCAGGTCTTGAGCCCAGATGCGCGTAAGAGTATCGACAGCCGCTTTCGATGCTGAGTAGATGCTATAGCCTGGCATGGTCATTGTCGCCGCACCCGATGAAATATTGATGATGCGACCGCCATCGTTAAATTGAGGAAGCGCAGCGATTGTAGTGGCAATCAATCCTTTCACATTAACGTTGAAGATTTTGTCGTACTGCCCCAGTTCCACCCGATCGATTGCTCCGCCGTCGAATACGCCTGCGTTGTTGACGAGTATGTCGATTTTGCCAAACGCTTTGCTCACTTCTTTGACGAGGTTGCCGTTGTCGGCATCGGTGCCGACATTTGCTTTCACTGCAATGGCTCTGGCACCTGTTTCTTCGATTTGTTTGACGAGTTTATCTGCGGCGTCTTTGCTGTTTGCATAAGTGAGCGCCACTGCTGCACCATCTGCTGCGAGACGAAGAGCGATTGCTGCTCCAATGCCGCGAGAGCCGCCTGTAACGATTGCTACTTTGCCTTCCAGGCGCTTGCTTCCTGCCGTTTTTGGTTGTGTTTGAACTAGTGTCATGTGTCCTCCTGGACGTCTCATTTGAATTCGCTGGCACTATATTAGACCGGTCGGTCTAAGTTCGTCAACCACAGCCGTAAACTATCTGGAACGTGCTGAGAGTAGGCGTTTCGGAGCTTTCTTCTGCTCGCCGGATTATTAAAATCCATCGCTGAAATCTTAAGCCTTATTCTCTATTCGTTTTCGAAGCTGTCTTCAACCGGCTCTTCGTCTTCATCTTGCTCAAAATCATATTCATCTTCGTCGTCCGAGAATTTTCCTGATGATTCTTCAAAGGAAATTTCGATATCGTCGCCATTGACATTCACCGGATACGATGTCACGCCTCCCCCGCATGGACCGGCAACACCATTGCCGGTGGCTAAGTCGAATGAAGCGCCGTGCCACGGGCATGTCACATCTGTTGCGCTCAAGTATCCTCCGGCGAGCGGTGCACCTTTGTGTGGACAAAAGTCGTCGAGTGCATAAAAGTTGCCGTCCACATTGAAGAGGGCAATACTTTTCCTGCCGACTTTAACGCAAATGCCTTTGCCCTGTGCTATTTCATCTGTTTTTGCTACCGGAATATACGCCATAAATCTCCAATCAGACCTGTGCTTCCACAGGTTCCTGGTGTTCTGAATAGTCGCTGATCACTTCAAGGGCTTGACGAAAGGTTTCTAAAAGGATTTTGCATTGCGTCCAGTTTTTCTCCAGGCACACCTTTTGCAGCCACTCAGCTACCGCAGCCAGTTCATCTGCGCCTACAGAGTTGGATGCACCTGTGAGTTCGTATGCGACTGAGCGGATCTTGATGGGGTCATGGTCTTGTATAGCCGCGTTCAAGTTTTTTAGCAATCGCTCGGCGCTCGTCATGAACATTTCGATCATTCGTTTTGTGTCGTCGTATTCTGGACAAAGTTCTTTGAGCTTTTCGATATCGAGCGGCGGCTCAGAATCAGGATCCCAATACCGCCTTGGAATGTATTCTTCTTTCGGTGCTGGCTCGGGCTGAACCAGAGGAACTTGCAACCACTTTTGTAGTATTTCGCTTAATACCGTTGGATTGACGGGCTTGCTCAGATAGTCGTCCATGCCTTCAGCCAGGCACTTTTCGCGATCGCCCTCCATTGCATGTGCGGTCATCGCAACAATTGGAACTTTCCGTCCGGTGCGAATTTCAGCTTTGCGTATTTCGCGTGTTGCCTGGAACCCGTCCATGACAGGCATCTGACAATCCATGAAGATAAGGTCGTATTTGTTGTTAACTGCTGCCGCGAGCGCTTCTTCACCATTTGACACCACATCAGCATGGAAGCCGATTTGTTGCAGTTGCAGCACTGCCACACGTTGGTTGACGTGGTTGTCTTCGGCAATCAAAATACGTCTGCTGGATGAGTCGACCCTCTGCGGCGCGCTTGTGCTGTTGCTTTCAATCTTTTGCTCGGGTTCGCGTGCAATTACGGTCGTTTTCAAAATACTTTCGAGCAGCATTGATTGGCGCAGTGGTGCAGTTAAGTAGCCGGAGAAATTGTGGAATGAGTTGGGCGCTGCAGACGGTCCGGTCGAATTGAAGAGGATGATTTTCGTGTCGCCGGCGTATTTCTCATTGACGAATCTATCGGCGAACTCGTCCGCTTTCATGTCAGACAGAGAACTTTCAATCAATACAACATTGTATGGCTGCCCTTTGTCAAAAGCTGATTTCAGCAAGGCATGTGCAACTCCGCTACTTTCAGCGGTATCGCATTTGATGCCCCAGTGTTTGGCATATGCGCTAACTACTTTTGTGGAACTGCCCGGCCCGTCTACTATGAGCATGCGAATTTCAGCAATGTTTTCTGGAATTTCCAGTTTCGCCTGCTCATTTGCTTTCTCTAGAGGAAAGGTAAACCAGATTGATGTGCCTTTACCTTCCTGGCTTTCCAAACCAATTGTGCCGCCCATCAGCTCGACCAGTTTGTTGCATATTGAAAGCCCCAGACCGGTGCCACCATATTTGCGGCTGACAGAATTATCCGCTTGTGTGAAGGGGCTGAATATTTGCTTTTGGACCTCTGGCGACATACCGATGCCTGAATCACGGACGAGAATCTTGACGAAATCATGTCCGTCGTTTGATTCAGCCATAGCGTGTATGAACACCTCACCACTATCTGTGAATTTGATGGCGTTGCTGATTAGATTCAGGATGATCTGCCGCAGTCTAGTCGGATCGCCGCGTAAGGAGCGCTCCAACTGCGGCTGGATGAATGTCATCAGCGATAGTTTTTTCTGATGCGCTTTTTCCGCATGTAATTCTGCGGCGCCTTCGACGAGTTGCACGAGGTCTAGATCACATAATTCGAGCTGAACTTTTCCCGCTTCGACTTTTGAAAAATCCAGAATATCGTTGACTATAGCGAGTAAAGCCGCGGCTGAGTCGCGAATCATGTTTGCATATTCTTGCTGCTCGCGTGTCAGATGTGTGCGCAACATCAGATCGCTGACTCCGATCAGGGCATTCATGGGAGTGCGAATCTCATGGCTCATGTTAGCGAGAAACTGAGATTTGAACTTCGAAGCTTCTACTGCCTGGTCGCGCGCCTTCACCAGCCTCTGACTGGATGCCTTCAGTTCAGCCGTCAGCACATGTAACTGGGTGAACTGATTCTCGACTCGCTTGTGAATAGCGATTGTGCGCTCTTGCTCGGCTACGCGCGCTTCTAGCTCCGAGATGAGTTGCTTGAGTTTGTTATTCTCATTTATCAGCCCTTGCGTGTCTGTTTCCGGACAAACCTCGTCGCTTTCGACGATAGTTGCGTCGTTATCGTTTTTTTCAGGCTCAGGTTCCGATTTTGGGTCTTCGTGGTCCATAAACATCTGCCAGGGGTAAACGAACGTCCGCCGGACCAACGCAGTCGGTCATGAGCTGGTATTTTTCAAACTAGTAAATATGTACCCTTTGCTCAATAGTTGCCCATTTTGCCCCCCGTGAATAACCTTCGCGAGATTAAGTCTGTGCCGGAAGAGGCTGTCTGGATTGGTTTTCAGCATTCCTCCAGGATTGTGGAACCAAAGGACATCGTTTGACGACATAGCTGATGCCGGCGAACTGCGGTTTCCGTGCCGCTATAAGTGGAGTTTGATTATGAAAAGACTGGCAATCGCGTTGATATTAACCGCAGCCGCTCCAGCCGTTGTTTCCGCCAGTTCCCGTCTGGTGGGCGAAATTACCGGCAGGAATGAGCTTGTGTCTGAGAGCATGCCCTCCGGCAATTTTGATTTGATTAGTGACTCCAAATCGAGCCGACCGCGACCCAGACATCATTACGACAGTTCGGTCGAGCAACCGCTCGACAGCAAACTGACGGCAGGGTGGCTCTAATCTCAGTCATATTGGCTGCGCTGGTGCAGCCGCGCTCTGTTGTGGGTAGGATTCGTAGAGCCTGAGCAAAGTTGCTTTGTCTCTCTTGGATAGGACTGGCCAGACCGTGGGCGAGACCGAGTAAAACATGATGTCGTGATTGTTGCTCGAATGCCCTCTCAGACCGAGAGCGTGCCCCAGCTCATGGAGGCAGGTCTTCTTCATATCGTCTTCGCCGAGCGGTTTTTCGGTTTCCCGGTCGATAGTGCAGATTCTCAACCGCGCTGTTGCAATGAACTCGTCGCCCGTGCGTGTGCGCTTGTTCGTAAATGCTTGCATAAAGCAAACGCCTTGCTCTACGTCTGTGCCGGTCTGTCTGACCTCGTAAGGGTTAGCCGTCCAATCGCAGGTGATGTCCGCACCATCGGGCGTTGGAACCAGCAAAAATGTCAATCTGTTCTGGGACGCAGTGGACCAGGAACTGAGAGCCTCGAGAAAACCGCTTCGATATCCCTCTTTGAAGTTTGGAACCGTGGAGCCGCTCCCAACAAAGACCTTTAGTGGTAAACGGTTGAGCGGCCAGCGATAGTATTTGCCGTTTTCGGTTATGGATTCCATGTAGTCGGCAGTGTGGGGATCTGCGCTGAGCTGCGAACCTTTTTCTTGCAGTTTGGCGATCATGTGTTCGATCGTGGGCCGGTCAGCTGCATTCGGTTCGGCAACCAGATACTTTTGGAACCACGCGACGGCGTCATCGGTGCGCCCTAAGGTTTGATAACAACCCGCCATGTTGAATATTGCGGGGGAAAAATCTGGTTTTAACCGCAAACAAGTTTCGTATTCACGAATGGCTCGCTGTGTGTCGCCGAGTTCGTCGCAGGCCCCAGCCAGCTTGAAGTGCATAGTGTGAGAGGTTGGATTGATCTGGCAGGCTTGTTCCAGAAGTTTTTTAGCGTCATAAAAGCGTTTCGCTTTGGATGCCTGGGCTGCCTGCGCTTTCAGCATTTGCGATTTAGCTTCGGCTAAATTTGTTGCGTTGGGATATTCGCGTAAGTATCGATTAAACCAGGGCATTGCGTTGTCGTATTCACCGGCGTTGACATATGCGTAAGCGGCATTGAGGACGGCTGCTGGAAAGCGCGGCTGAAGACGTAAGGCGTCTGTGTATGCATTGATCGCTGCGGGATAGTTTTTGGCATCCGAATAGCCGTTGCCAATCTGGAACTGAATTTCTGCAGATTCTGGAAATCGACTTCTTGCTTGCTGCAAGTAGGTGACAGCGTCCATTGGTCGACCGGCTTTGAGCATCTGGACCGAATTGCCGAGAATCTGGCTGAGCTCCTGTCGAGCGGCTTGCCCTGCGGCAGATGATGAGCCTGACAGGCTTAGTCCAGGGCCGCCCGGCATGGCTTGTGCGCTGGCAGATCGTATGTCGGGCTGGCTTCGACCCGGCAAACTCGGCACACCTTGCCGTTGTTGCCTACTACTTGGAAATTGCTGTTGTGCTCCGACCAGCAGTCCCGACGAAAGGACCACGGATAGAGATAAAGCAACAGAAATGAAAATTGCAGAGCGCATACAGGTCACACTGGTACTCTCAAAATTTACCCTTTTCATTTGATGCCTTAAACGCCCTGCGACGGTTCCGATTAAGGAGTGAGGGATGCACAACCTCTGATGAGGTGGTAAAAACTATGTAGAGGTTTTGATGTTCGACTTTCGACTGACAACAGTTTTGCTTTCCATTGCCATTGTCGGCGGTGCACAGTTGGTCTGGGCCGATGGAGATTGGGCGCAAATCAGTTCTGATGCTCAACAGGCATACGATAGCGGCAATTTTGATGAAGCGGAAACTAAGTGGACGGAAGCTCTCAAGCAGGCAGAATCAAGTAAGGCGGTCGAGCCAGGCATGGTAACTTGTCTTTGCAAGCTTGCTCTGGTCAACGATAAAAAGCACAACTCTTTCGAAGCAGAACGCCTGTACGAATTAGCTATGAGAACAATGGAAGGATTAGCTGGACCGAACAGCACACGCTTTGCAGATTGGATGCCGGACCTCGCCTGGATGTATCTTGGTCATGGTCGACCTGATAAATCGGAAGTACTTTTCAAACGTGCGCTGAAAATCAAGGAGTCTGCTTATGGTGCTGATGACGAACGCGTCGCGCAAGCGCTCGACGATTATGCGCGCTTTCTGCGTAAGGAAAACCGGGGCACTGAGGCATCTGCTCTGGAGCAACGTGCAAGAAATATTCGTAGCAAAGCAAATCCGTAATGCTAGTTGCTTGATTCGGCCAGTATTGTGTCTAACGCAGGTAAAAGTTTTGAGTGCGCCCAAAAATTGTTTGGTTTGGAGAATTTGCTGATTGCCTCGCAAAGAACGAGTCTTATCTCTTCTGCTACTCTTTCGTGTTGCGCATTTGCTTTGACTATATTTTTGATCTCGTCATAAAAGACCAACCTGCCCCGATTGACGTGCGGCATTCGAAGATCGATTGCTGTTAGATTTACTAAAGCTTCGACGTAGCTTGGGATGGTGCTGGCACCGCAGTTGATGCCACTCAAATCGCTCAGATTCATGAGCTGAACTCGCTCTATAATGTCGAGCGCATCTCTGACAGCGTTAACGCGAGCATACTGTGACGCGAGTGCTGATAAAAGTGGAAGCAAACTGGGCGAGTTGTGACCATCGACTGATTCTCTTAGTCCAATTAAAATTCGCCAGAAGACGATCAGCTGCTGACTTTCCAGTCCGGATTTTTTGAGCTCTTCGAAGATGTGCGAATAGTACTTGTAAGATTTTGGTGTGCTGCTTCCAAGCTGCTGCTCTGTGATGATTAATAGTGGCTGTATGTAGTGATTATAGATTTTTACAAGTGGAGAATTGAAGGCACCGTTCCAGAGAACATCCAGTACACCCGGCACATACTGTTTGTTGATGCGTGCCTGAAGCAATTCAGCAATGTATGGCAATATGTCGATAAAGAACGGCGAACCGATCGAATTTCGGCAGAGCTCGACAAGTGTATTCATGCTTGCTATGCACTGCAGATCAAGCTTTTCGTCTCCGTTGGCAAGCGCACTAAGCAATCGATGATGCAATGTCGTCTGACTGTGAGTAATAGCAAATGCGTCCGATTCGTCAGCTTGTAGGGCAAGTAATTTCAAAACGTCCTCTAGCTTTGCTGCCCAAAGAGCGTATTGTTTCGATGTTAGTCCTTGAATTGCCATCTCCATGATTTCTTCATTCGTTGATTTTTCGAATCTCCGAGCTCGAATACTTGCGCAAACTGCCTCAAAGAAAAATTCGCAGGCTTCTTCTTTGAGGTCTCGAACAAACAGTTTGTAACCGAGCGCGGATAGAAGTTCCATCATGAGGCCGTCTGAGCTGGATGTACCTGTTCTAGAAGAGGCTGGCAAACTATTAAGTACTTGTTGGCAAACAATTTTGGCTTGCCAAATCTTTCCTTCATCCAGTAAGGTCACAGCTAAATCACTTAGAATCCTTACACCGTCCACTGGACTGTGCTCAAACTGTGCTGCCTTGAATATAGCTTCTAGGTCTGCCATTGATTCTAAGTCAGGTTCAGAGTCCGAGTCCGATTCCGATTCCGGTTCCGGTTCAGATTCAGATTCAGATTCAGATTCAGAATTGCAAGCCTCGGTGGGCATTCGCTTATTGCTCTTCTTGCTTTTGAATGCCTCAATTGCTTCGGAAAGTTTTGCAAGTTTTTGACTATTCAAGTGATCGTTGATCACGTCGAGGTCAGAAGATTTCTTTATTAATGAGAGGGCGTCTGTTACGGCTAACTTGTTCTCTTTAATCTGTGCAGTAAAAGCCACTGCAGACTTTGTCAGACATTTTTGCAATAATTCTCGCTTGAAGGATTCTTCTGTTTCATCTTGCAACTCCACCATGATGCTACACAACACGCGAATAGCGCTTAAAATGTCTGTGGCCGTGAACGATGACAGGTACTGGTCAAGGCATTTGAGAGTCGTTTCGCATTCTTCAGTTTGTCCAATTAGGGCGTAACTGCGCACAAGAGCCAGATAGATGCCGGTCGCCGCACTCAATCGCCCGGAACGCAAATCAGACGTTCCGCGACGCCATGAGTGCATCGGTTCCCAACTGCGGGCCTGCACAAACGCCCGCTCCAACTCGGTTTTCGGTTGAAGTTCTTGTTCAATCACGCAATCGTGACCTGGTTTGTATGATGTTCCCATCGCCACTCTAATCGTACAACCGACGGCAGATATTGGCAACGGCTCCAACGGCTGTAGCTGGTCTGTCCAGCTGTACCCTGAGGTTGTCTTTTCAGGCACCGCATATGGTGCGATAAAGTTGCTTCGGCGAAGTTTACCTCTCTCCACGCGCACCGAATACGGTGTAATTGACAAGTGATGTCAGTATATTTTGTAGTGATGCATCTCGTGCGCAGAATTGCTATGCTTACGCAATTCGTTCGGAACACGGGTTATGGTTACAAACAAACGAACTCCTAAAATTCTCATTGGCGATTTGCTGGTCAAATCGGGGCTTATCGAACTGGCAGATCTCGCTGATGCCATTCCGATTTCTACTAAAACTGGGCTGCCAGTCGGGCGAGTTCTTGTAGGGTCTGGCTTTTTGACTGACGAAAAGCTTCAGTCGGCGCTTCGTGCTCAGTCGCTGATTCGAGATAACTTCCTTACCGTTGATATGGCAATCAAGGCGTTGCAAGCGCTTGCGACAACTGGTGCCTCGCTGGACGATGCTCTATCCAATTTAGGATGGCGTTCAGAATACTATGAACTTACAAACAGGCTGGGGCAGCTGCTGAAAGATTCTGGTTTGGTCAATGGCGATACCATCGACGAAGCTTTACAGACTTGCTTTTCAACTGGGCTGCCTCTGGGTCGCATTTTGGTTTTGAAGGGAATCATCTCCGATTCAGTGGCAAACGCCGCTGTCTCTTCGCAGATCCTCGTGCGGGATAAGAAAATCAACCGCGACCAGGCCGTCGCCGCGCTTAAATCTGCAGCAGAACGTCATACCAGCATTGAAGAATCTCTAGATTTCCACGGATTCTTACAACAGAAGACTGCCAAGACAGTTCGACTGGGCGAACTCTTGATGATGGCGGAGATGGTCTCCGACATCGATTTGCTCTCCTCGGTCGAAAAGGGTCTGGTTGATGACATTCCTATTGGTCAGGTTCTGGTCGATGCTCGATTGATCACCCAGGCTACTCTTGATCAAGCACTGCAAATGCAAGCCATGGTCAATACTTTCGAAATCACGCCAAAGCAGGGTGCCGAGGTTGTGAAAATGCTTCGATTGCACGATATTCCGATTGCTAAGGCGCTTGCTGAAGTCAAGAAAAAGGACGAGAAGGAAGCGCCGCCACCGACGCTGGAGTTTGCTGAGCTGATCAGGCTGGTTGGCATAGTTCCTGGCAAGGAAATGACTATAGCGCGCGCACTCAGTCACAGCACCGGCAACCCTTTGCCTCAGGTGCTTCTATCTAAGAATTTGATCGATAAGCCCACACTGGCAGCCGTCGAACGCACCCTGGAGATGCTAGGAGAGCAGAAGATGAGCGCTGAACAGGCAATCTTCGCACTTCACAGCTGGCTATGGACCCGCGGCGATTTCAACGAAATGTTGAAGAGCCTCGGCTGGACGTAAACCCTTCGGTTGCCCTGGTGAGCCTGAAAGGCTTACTGCAAGGTCTTATTGCTGCAATTCAGACAGTGAATAGGTGTTTCCACCGCGTCGGATCGCATCATGCATAGCATTAGTGGCGGCTCTGAAGAGTTCTTCTTCTTTCTGACCGCTGACTGGATAAGCCGCCAGTCCCATGCTGACAGTGACTGTCCAGTTCTGCCCGATATCCGAAATTCTTTCAGTGAAGATCTTCGAACGAATACGTTCTGCAAGGACGGAGGCGCCAGCCAAGTCTGTCTGGGGGCAGATGATGACGAGAGTGTTGCCATCGAAGCGACCGGGGATATCTACGTCACGAATAGTATTCATGAGGAAGTTCGCCGTTCCCTTGAGAACCCCGTTGGATGCCAAATTACCGAACCGGCCGGCAATTTCGTCGAATCCATCGACGCGTAGCATGACCACGGTCGTGCCGTACTTGTAACGGCGCGAGCGCTTCAGCTCATCTTTGATAATTCTCACAATTGACTTGTGATTGTAGAGTTCTGTTACCTGGTCGAGCAGAGTCAGGCGATCCATTTCTACCGGATCCGTCTGAATCAAGGTGTTATGCAGGTTGTCGAGGTAATTACTTTTCTCGAGCTCCCGTGTGCGCCGCACGCTATCTGAGCTCGGCAGCGCATTCAAATGCCCTTCTGTACGAAGCTGATTGAGCTTCTTACGGAAAATTGACTCTCTGCCCATTACGGGTTGGTCTTGATCTCTAGGGCCGGGTGCCATCAGATGTGCCTCGCTGCTTCCATAGTGTTGTCGAATTATACTCTAGCTTTTTCAGAATGCGTAGTCCCGGCTCAGTCCGAGCTTGGACACGTTTTGTTGAATAAAGTAGAAATTTCTGCCGTCGCTTAATTAACCCAATTTGAGGAACTTGTATTATTGGTTCTCGAAACGGTGTGCGGAACGCTTTTGTTCTGCCTATCATCGACTTTCGCGTCCGCGAAGGTACTTACTTTGGAGAAATGAAATGACTCGATTGAAACCAGTTGACCAGGCGACCGCGTCAGGTGCTACGAAAGAAGCGTTAGACAAGATTCAGGCCAAGATGGGCAGAGTGCCTAATATTTTCGCGTTGATGGGAAATTCACCAGCCGCCGTCAACGCTTACCTGGCGATGAGTGAAGCGTTGTCCCACGGTGCTCTTGATGCTCATATGCGCGAGAGAATTGCAATCAGTGCGGCAGAAATTCACCACTGCGAATATTGTCTGTCTGCACATACAGCCATTGCGAAGAGTGTTGGCTTGAGTGACGATGAGCAGGTTAAGGCTCGCCAATCACAGTCTGCTGATGCTAAAGCAGACGTCGGTTTGACCTTCGTTCGTAACATTCTTTTGCGCAAAGCTGATGTTCAGGACTCAGACATTGCAGATTTGCATGCAGCCGGTTACACAGATGGTGAAATTGCTGAATTGATAGCGAATACCGCTCTGAATGTATTCACGAACTACTTCAATTTGATCGCCAAAACAGAAAACGATTTCCCGAAGGTGCCGTTGTTGTTCCCAGCTTAAGCAACTCAGGCAGCGAACTGCTTGAGGGAGAAACATTCTCAATGGCTGATTCGCTAGTGTCTTGAACTAAGTGAATATTGAGAGATGCGGATGGATTATCATCCGCATTTTTTCTGCGTACTTTTTTATCGCGCGATTTTGTTGATTTAGTGCTTGCGCCGTTTATGAGAGGAATGTCGGGTGGCGTGACGTGGTGCTGCAGGAGCCGGGCTTGCCATAGTGATTAAAACCGGTCCGTTTACATCAGAAGTAGGCATCTCCGTAACTTCGGGTTTTCCCGGCTCTTTAATGGTGATTGTTTTGATGCGACCCACGATGTTTACCAATTCGCCCAGTGCGCTGCGCAAATCTTTGATGGATGGAGTGTGATTATTGACCATGATCGTCACTGCAAGGCTCTGTCCGCCTGCAGTCGTGACGACACCGGTAATTGACCTTGCCGTGTCCATCGAGCCCGTCTTGTATCTGTAATTATCACCATTCTTCAGCAATGAGAGATACGGTCCGTTCAGCGTCGGTCCTGCCATATGTTTCAGCACCGTATTAAGTGCATGCGGCGTGATACCGTTTTTACGTGTCAAACCACACCCGTCCAATATGACTGCTTCGTTTGGCGGCACGCCCACTGACGCCAGCCAGGTCGTCAGTCGATACAGTCCTCGTTGTTCAAGAGTCGTGTCGTCTTCTTTGTTTTTGCTTTTTTCCATCTGCTCCGGCGTCAGCATGCCCAGTGTTCTTAAGAGCTGCTGCGCGTAGAGATTGTCGCTTTCATGCAGTGTGATGGTGCAGATTTTGGAGAGCGGATTGGAAACATGCTCGGCAAGCAATGTTGTCGCACCATCACTGGTATTGCTCTTGTCTCGTGACATGAGTGCATTCTTCTCAACATGGATGCCTCGATCGGCAAGCGCTTGCTCTACGATGGCGACGTTATATTCATCTGGGTCTGCAATCATCAGAGGGCTTTTTTGACTGGTCCCATCCCCGCAGTATGTGCGAATTGTTTTGTTGCCAGGATCATAAGTCAACCATGCCGATGCTACGTCAGCTTTCATCAGGCTGCGCGTCAGGGCATTGATCTCATATGTAGAGCTCATGTCGAAAACTTTCATGCCTTTCATGGCTGAAACACCCTGAGCGATGTTGTGATCGATGACGAAGTTGGAGCACACCGGCATGTATATCTGACCGAAATCTTCCACCAGCCAACCGGGCAGATATTGTTCGAAGCCGCCCGGCGTCTTAGCTAGCCGCACGCGGCCGTCAACCGTGTGTATTTTTTTCGTATCAATTTTTGACACCAGTTGTCTGATGTCGTCACGTGACAGACTTGGATCCTGTGAGGGATTGATCACCAGGTCACCGTGCAACCTGCCGTCAGTTGTGGTGCCCGCTGACAATAGCTGCGTTTTGTATGTATAGGCACCGCCAAGTGTTTCAAAGGCGCAAGCGGTAGTGAATACCTTTGCTGTAGATGCAGGTACGAATCGCTTGCGACCGTTATATGAATAAAGAACTTTGCCTGATGGCAATTCCATTACTTCTACGCCGACGTTCGAGTGCTGCAGAGTCTGCGCTTTGAGCCAGCCTCCTAGCACGCCTTCCAGAGTCTGTGGCGCTGCTGTGGTCGCTCGGCAGGGGACTGAGCCGACGATTAACAGAATTAATGAAAATACTATTGAAAGGCGCTTAGTTATGACGGTTTCCAATGATTACTGCACTTTTATTCTTCTCAATAAGTATGTCACGGTCGAGACATTCTGTCCGAATCGTCGGCAAGATTTTATCAAATCGTTTTGATGAGATCGGCACTAGGCTTTGTTCTTAGCTTCTTCTTCTTGAGCTCTTCTGAATTTGTCTATGACTACCGTCGGGGTACGGCGCGGCTTCATCGTTTCACTGTCGACAAAGACTCCCGTGTGAGTTGCTCTGGTGGTTAGCTGGTCGTCAACATAAATTTCGCCATAAAACTTGATGCTTGCTGCGCGAATTTCGGTCAAGTACATGTGCCCAACTGGCTTGTCGAACAATCTGATTGCCCTTTTGTACTCGATGCTGGACGCGGCTATCACAGGAGTGTAGCCCTGGTCGACGAACTCTTCAAAGGAGAAGTGTTCTTCGAAGAGCTGGAGACGGAGGTCTTCAAGCCAGCGAAAATAGACGATGTTTGACACGTGACCAGCAGAGTCGATGTCATATGTTCTCACCTTTATTTTCATCTGAATGCCAAGGTAGCCGGCAGTTTCCATTTGTTATCCCTCGACAAGCTGGAGTGTGGGGCGCTTCTTAGTCTACATGAGGAGGAGCCGGTGCGTTATGATTGTCGGGCATCTTGATGTTGGAGGAGCAATGGCAAGCAGAATTGTTATAGGTGCCGACCATGGCGGGTACGAGCTGAAAGATGTCGTTCGCGATTTTCTCGAACAGCAGAAATATGACGTGATTGATGTCGGTACTTTCAGTGCTGATTCTGTCGATTATCCTGACTACGCTGCGAAGGTCGGTCAGACAATTCTGGATGGCAAGGCGGATCTTGGTATCATGATTTGTGGTAGCGGGGTTGGTGCCTGCGTTGCTATCAATAAAATGCCCGGAATTCGCGCTGGGCTCTGTCATGACACATTTTCGGCTCACCAGGGCCGAGAAGATGATGATGTAAATGTTCTGTGCCTGGGCGCCAGAGTAATTGGTCATCAACTCGCTCTGGAAATTGTCAAAACTTTTCTGAATGCGAAATTCTCGGGACTCGAAAGACATGTTCGACGCTTATCGAAAGTGCATGAACTTGAACTCAAGTATGCCGGACAACTGAAATAAGGCCGTCCGGCCATTCGCTAATTCTTGATGGAAAAATGGTGGCACTATCAGTGCTGGCCGACGCAGTGTTGGCTCGAAGCAAGGAAAAGGCAGTTCGATTTGGTTCGAACTGCCTACGTTCCTTTGCTTCTACCTGGTTACATCGACTTAGAGGTCGGGTTTGCTCTGTTGGCTTGCTCATTCACTTGATGTGTCAGTCCGATTGCTGTCTCCACTAATTCTTCGATGCGAGTTTTAACCAGAGCATCACTGACTGCATTGTCGTCGAATGAAGAACCGTCGGCATAAACGAAGCGGGGAATGATAAGCGATCTGAAATCCAGCATCAAACTGTTCCCGAGAGACATTACAGACATGTAGCTTGATTTACCGCCGGCAGCGCAGAGGAAACCTACTACCTTTTCTGTCCACGCTCGACCTGTCAATTCGATCAGATTTTTGGCTGCCGCGTTCACGTCAAAGTTATAGATTGGCACGCCGAGCAGGATGCATTTTGCATCTCTTATTTTTTGTGCCACCACTTCAACATTTTTGTGACTGTATGCGGAACCACCGTCGCATAAGGGCAGCTCGTATTCTCGCAAATCCAGCCATTCGGCACCGCCGCGCTGGTTGAGAATTTCGAAAGCAGAAAGGGCCATTTTTCGGCTGTTACTTTCCGGATTCAAACTGCAACTGATAACCAGATATTCGGACTTCATTAGTTACTCTCCTTTGATGCTTACGAGGCTTTAGCTGTCACTTCTGGTTCAGTTGATTGCTGCACCTTTTCCAGAGCTTTTTGATATTTGTTGGCATGATACCGTTCGACCAGGGTCAGCGCCTTGAAACGTTTTGCGGCTTGTTCGAAAATTTTTGCATGCTCCGCAGATTCTGCACCTTGTTCAACGAACTCTTCTGCTGCATCTAGTTTTCCTTCTTCCACAGCGGTTCTTTCGAATTCCGGATACATCTGATTCGTTTCGTAAAGCTCGCCCTCGATTGCCAGTTCCAGGATGCGTTCAATAGTCAGGTCTTTGGATGGGTAGAGAAGTTCAAGATGAGAAAAGGCATGTCCGGTTTCTTGATGTGCTGTTTCTTCAAATAGCCTGGCTATCTCTTCATTGCCTAACTTTCTGGCTACTTTTGCAAAATAGAGATATTTTCGGTTTGCCATTGATTCCCCAGCAAACGCTGAATGCAAATTGTCTGCAGTTTTTGAATTGTCCAGTTTTTTCATGATTTCACTCCAGTAAACTCTGTCCAAAGTTAGATTCAATCTAACTGCTGGGCAAAAATTTTTGACTTAATTGGCTACTTTTTGACTTCGCCGAAAATCGTCACATGATAGCTGTTGACCGAAAATTCAGGTGCCAGGTCAAGTTTCAGGGCTGAAACTTTGTGAGCGTCTATGTCGTACACCTGTCCGGTTTTCACATCTACAAAGTGATGGTGATCGGAAACGTTCGCGTCATACCGAACCCTACCGGGGTCAGTGATGACTTCCTTGATTACTCCGGCCTCGACCAGGGCGTTCAGTGTGTTGTAAACAGTTGCTCTGGAAAGCGATACAGGCAGTTTTGTTGATACAGCCTGGAATACTTCGTCGGCAGTCGGGTGGCAATCAGTGCCAACAAGATACTCAGCAATCACAGCTCGTTGAGCGGTTGGCTTGACGCCATGAGTAGTTAATAGCTCTTCTATGTGACTGGTCATATCCGGTTGGACTCCTTCTGTACTTAGAATAAGTCTAAGTTGCGACTTTGTCAACAGTGGATCGCGAAATTCAATACTTTCCTTATTTTAGCTGGTATGTGGGGCGTTCATGTAGTGCGAAGATTCAATATATTGATTCTGCCGCTTCAACTGCGATAGTCTGTGACTCCCGTGGAGCGAATGGCTGCTTGTTGGTCCCAGCTATTTCGGGCAGTACAGTTTCGGAGGTTGCATGTCACTACAGACTATTAAACAAGCGATTGCGGACAAGAAAATGACTTGCCCCGAGTGCAAGAAGCCCATCAAAGAGTTTGAGAAGTTTGTTGAGATGACTGCTTCAGTCTGGGATGGTGCCGGAGACTCCGGGCTCGAAACGAAAGGTTCCAAAGTCACTTTGATCTGCGGCAACAAGCCTTGCGCATGGAAAGAGCGCACCGAATTCTGGGAGAGTTTTATCGAAGAGTAGAGGTGGCGTTATTCCGCTTTGGTTTTCGATTCTTCAACGGCTTCAACGTAGCGAATCTTCTTTTCTTCAGCAGGTCGACTCTCGGCAGCAGCAGCTGCTGCGCTGGGTCCGGGATTTGATGAAACCGCCTTCTCTGCAATTTCGCGAGATTTTTCAGGCTCGGAGAGCGGCACTGTTTCTCTCGCTGCCAGAGCGTGAGATGCGGTTTGTTCGGTTTCAGCTGTAACTTTCGGTGCGTATTTCGCCTCTATTGCGTGAGCGCGTTTCAGATAGTTTGCAGCCTCTTGAGAGTTGCCGTTCATCTGATAAAGTTCTGCCAGACTTCGCAGTGCATCAGCTACTTGAGGGTTTTCAGGTCCGTAGAGCTTTTCGCGCGCGGCCAGAGATTTTTTCAAAAGTGGCTCAGCCAGCGTTGATTGACCCTGAAGTTTGTAGACCTCACCCAGTTTGCTGAGGTTGTGCATGTAGTCCTGATCGCCTTCAGGAGCAGAAGCTTTGTTTTGAATTGCTTGTTGATACTCAGCTTGAATGGCTGTCAGCTTTGTTTCCCGCGCCGCCAGACTTTCGAGAGCATCTGAAAGAGCCTTCGTCGCGATGCCGCGTTCATGCGCGTTGCCGTTCTCAACCATTGATTGCAGAGCTGAGACAGTGCCTGTGCTGGCGAAAATGTTGGCAAACTTGCCGGCTAGTTCCGGATTGGTCAGCTGAGACATGGCTAAAATAGCTGCTTTCTTGCTCTGCTCACTGCCCATCAAGTGGGGAATGAATTTTTCGATGGTCTGAATTTCTTGCAATCGCAGCTGCTGTTGGTTGAAGGCGTACGTGAAGTAGCCTCCCATCAAGAATATCAACATGCCTGAGATGATCGGCGCTACAGCGGCGATCTTGTCCCAGTTGTCTTTTACTATCGGTCTTGCAGCGTTGTTATCGCTGCTTGTGGTCGCAACAGAGGCTGTTTTGGTTGGTAAAGGTTGCTGCTCTTTAATTGAAAGATTTCGATCGTCGATTATCAGTTTCGCTGGTTTGTTTTTTTCTGAATCAGGTCGACTGTTGTTCTCAGCAATTTTAGTTACCGTTTCTACGCCCATTACAATGTTACCTCTGTGAAAGTGGCTTGCGCTCTATGTCGGGGCACTCGTCACCACAAAAGTATAAAACGCTGCTGACATCAGTGCAAACAAAAATTTCGATCTATCGATCGCTGATCTTTGCTATCGCAGGCTGCGTTTGCCGATTCGTAAGTATGTAAATGTGTGAAGTGATTGCATCGTTCAGACCGTGTAAACTTTGCGATCTGTTCGGTTAACTGAATCTTTTTGGAGGCTTATCTATGCGGGCGATTGTGATTGCTAGGGGTGGCGCGGACGTGCTTGAATGCGCCGACGTAGAGAAGCCGGTTGCCCAGAGAGGCGAAGTACTCGTCAGGGTACACGCCACTGCCGTTAACCGTGCCGACATCGTCCAGCGTGAAGGGCGGTATCCTGCACCGGCAGGAGTGCCGGCCAACATCCCTGGTCTGGAGTATGCCGGACAGGTGGAGGATGTCGGAGATGCCGTGACTGATCTCAAAGTCGGAGACAGGGTCTTCGGGCTTGTTGGCGGCGGCGCATATGCTGAATATCTGGTCGTGCATGCTCGCGCCACGAGCAAAATACCAGCGCATCTGTCATATGAAGAAGCAGCCGCATATCCTGAGGCTTTTATCACCGCATATGATGCCATGGTGTCGCAATGTCGCCTGAGTGCCGGGGAGACTGTGTTGATTAGTGCCGCCGCCAGTGGTGTCGGCACGGCTGCCGTTCAAATTGCCAATGCCATCGGCGCACGTCCGATTGGCACTACAAGAAGTGCAGTAAAAGCCAAGCGTCTCAGAGAATTAGGTTTGGAAGAGGTGATAGTAAGCGCCGATTCCAATTTTGCAGACGATGTTCTGAAAGCGACAAAGGGTGCTGGTGTGGATGTAGCGCTGGAGCTGGTCGGTGGCGACTACATCTCTCAAAATCTCAAGTGTGTGGCGTCTCGTGGTCGAATCGTGCTGGTAGGTCTGGTGGGCGGGGTTTCCTGTCAGTTGAATCTGGGGCTGTTACTGAGCAAGCGCATTGAGCTGCGTGGTACTTCATTGCGCGCTCGTCCTCTCGAAGAGAAGATTGCGGTAGCTCAAACGTTCAGTCGTTCTCTAGTTCCATTGATTGAAGAAGGCAAGCTGAAAGGCGTGATCGATAAAACGTTCCCGCTCGAAGATGCGGCGGCAGCGCACAAATTTCTCGAGAGCAATGAAAGTTTTGGGAAAGCAGTCTTGAAAGTCTAGACAGGAAAATTTGGGTCGAACTTATGCAGCTTCTGGGCAAGGCGTTCATAGTAAGATTGCAGCCACTTCCCTGCCAGTGACTGTTCTTCGCCACTTATGTCTGCGCTTTGTGTATTGCTGTCCTGGGCCAGCTTGAATCGTTTGGCGCGCTCCTGATTCTTGCTGGAACGCAAATTTTGCAGGTCAGCCAGTTGTGGATAACGCTGCTGGAGCTGTTCAAGACTGGCGTCTATCGCAAAGTCCGGCGAGTGCTCTTCGCTCATTAGTTTATGTCCAAGGGGTAGATGCAGACTAATTTAAAGGGTTTTCAAGGGTTTGTCACTACGGCAAATACGCAAAATTTTCCAATAATCGATACCGGAAGTGGTGGCGACAGATTCGTGCCCTTTCGAGTTCGAAATCCTCAAATCGCGCACGACGCTCAGGTTTGATTGTAGTCGGCACGTCGTGAGTATTTAGTGACAAACTGGGTGAGCGGCCGCTTTTTGTCGATTTTCAGGGGTCGGTAGGGTCCTTGTATATCTGGTGGACATGCCGGAGTGCTGGGCTGAGAACCCACAAGCTTAGAAATCAGAGCTTGGAAATCAGAGCTTAGAACCGCTTATAACTACCGCGTTTAAATGATTCCAGCCTTGAGCAAATCTTTCAAATGAATCAAACCAGTCGGTCGTTCTTTCTCATCTAGAATGAGCAGGTCTGAAATAGCGTGCTTTTCCATGACTCGCAATGCTTCGACTGCCAGTGACCTGGTCGAGATTGTTTTCGGATTTTTGGTCATAATCTGTTCTGCAGTTTTTTCAAATGCAGCGGCAGCGTGATTGACTAAGGCCCGACGTAAATCACCGTCGGTGATGATGCCTTGTAGTTTGCCGTCGTCATCACATACCGAAGTGAAGCCCAGTCGACGTTTGTCAATTTCCTGAAGCACGTTTGTATAGCCGGAAGATATATGCACAGTTGGAACTTCCTGCTCCGGACGCATGATGTCGGCTACCGTAATGAGTTGCTGCCCAAGACTTCCGCCGGGATGGCTGCGAGCAAAGTCTTCGGCTCTAAAACCTTTTTGCGACATCAGCACCATAGCTAGTGCGTCTCCCATCGCCAGAGCTGCAGTCGTGGAAGAGGTGGGTGCCAGATTGAGTGGGCAAGCTTCTCGAGCCACACCAACATCTAGAATTGCATTACTGTGTTTCGCCAGGGTGGAGTTTTTGTTGCCGGTCAGAGCAATGATGGGAATACCGAGACGTTTAATTGGGTCCAGAGCCAGTTTGATTTCGCTAGTTTCACCGGAGCCAGACAGGGCAACGACGATATCTTTCTCGTCGAGCATGCCGAAATCACCGTGCCGCAACTCGGCAGGATGAACAAAAAATGCCGGAGTGCCAGTTGATGCGAAAGTGGCGGCAAGTTTCGTAGCTATATGCCCAGACTTGCCCATGCCGGTAACAACGACCTTGCCCGCGCAGGCGCTGAGGAGCTTAACGGCCAGGTCGAACTGTTCGTCGAGTCTCTGGGCTACCGCTGCAATCGCCAGTGCTTCCATCTCGAGCACAGCTTTGCCCTGGGCTCTTAAGGCCGATTCTGTCGGCGCGTGGCTGGGTTCGAAATTGACCGCTGGCGTTGGAATTTCCTGTGCTGACTCTTTAGAATTAGGCATCCTGGTCTCTTTGATTCTTGACAAGCCGTCTTGTCGAACATGGGCATTCTAGCTTTTATGGCTCATCGTTTTCTTGACAAATATTCAGGTTGGGCGGAGGTGCCGGTACCTGAGCAAAATAATGGGGTATGAAGCCAGTAGCAGTGAACCTTTTCAGTGTCCAAGATAAATAAAGGAATTTGAATAACTCTGATGGCTGTCATTTTTTCGCGTGGCGACAAGCTAGAAAACGGTCACTACACGGTAGTCAAAGAGCTCGGCGTGGGCGGCATGGGTGTTGTCTACCATTGCCGAGACGAGCAACTGATGAGGGATGTGGCTATCAAAATGCTGCTGCCCGAGTTGATGACCGATAAGTCAAACGTTGAAATTTTCAGACAGGAAGCCAGGCTTGCCGCGCAATTAGAACATCCCAATATCGTTACGGTGTACGAAATTGGTGTAGAGGAGCGGCAAAAGAAGCAACACCATTACGTGTCAATGGAATATTTGCCGGGCGGAAACCTCGCCAATCGTGTCGTGAGTGGACCTCTAGCTGTCGAGCACTGTCTCAACTGGATGAAGCAATTGGCTTCGGGGCTTACTTTCGCCCATAAGCGCGGGGTGATTCACCAGGACATCAAAGCTGACAACATTTTCATAACCACCGAAGGTGATTTGAAGATTGGAGATTTCGGTCTGGCCAGACTTCTTGTTGGTCGGGTTCACTACAACTCGGCCACCAAAGGCATGGGCACTCCTGCCTACATGTCACCTGAACTGTGCAGGGGAGAGCCTCAGGATCACCGGTCGGATATTTATTCACTGGGAGTTCTTTTCTTCGAAATGGCCACCGGGCAGTTGCCGTTTCGTGCGGGCGGAATGATCGAGATGGCAACTAAACATTCGTCTGCGCCGATTCCTTCCGCTAAGCGGATCAATCCGCTTATCCCCGACATCTTAGACAAAGTAATCCGTCGCATGATGGCTAAAACGCCTGAAGAACGCTATTCAAACATGTCGGAAGTTTTGACCATTCTTGATGACTTGATTTTTGAATTGCGTGTCGCCAGGTTAGGGCTGGGCAATCGACCTTTGTTGCGTTCAGGACCGGTGCAAGTCGACCCCCTGTTGCAGCAGCAGTTTATTCAGGCTAAAAGCGCTGAAGTCGAGACAAGTGCCAGTTTGAGCCCGGTCACTGCTCTGGATGGCACGTGGGCGCGCTCGCCTGGCGACGTGGCTCGGTCAGAGTCTCAAAATTTGAGACTGCCTGAGGTGGCAGAAGTGCGCACCGGTCAGTCGAATCTACCCAGATCCGAGTCGGAAGAGTTGATGGCTCAACTGGAAAGCAGCGTTGCCGAGCAGGCGCGACTTGAAAAATTGACCGGCAAGCCGCATACGGAGCCGGTTCGTCAGCCTCGTAAACAGACAGATTTTGTTGTATCGCAGCGAATATCTAAGCAGCCGAACAGCTCCAACATCTCTGCTGCACCCATAGATCAGCGCCGTGTCGACCAGCCGGGAACGAATGCGCCTGTGGTCAATGCTGCGAAGGAGTCGACTTCAGCCAGCAAGAACACGCATGGACAGCCTGATTTTAATCAACCGTCAGGAAAAACTCCTCTCGCTGCTCCCAGGAGCGGGGCACCTCCTGTAACACCATCGCAGGCGGCGCCAGTTTCTGCTGGAGCACCACCGACGATACCGTCGGTGACGCAGCCGCGTATTTCCTCGTCTGGGCTCAAGGCTGTACCGGCTGGATCATTGCGAGCACCGATCGACCAGATCTGGACCTTTAAAACTCGCGGTCCAATTGGCTGGTCTTCGTCTCCGGTCATCGATAAAGACAATAGGATTATTTATTGTGCTTCCTCTGACTGTCATGTATATGCGCTCGACGCCAATTCTGGAGAACTAATCTGGAAGTACGATAGCGGCGGTCCAATTTTGTCGAGCCCGGTGATTAGCGGAGACAGGATATCTGTCTTTAACGCCACCGGTAAAGTTGTCACTTTGTCAGCAAAAACTGGCGCTAAGGCCTGGAGTTTCTCTTGTGAGGATGAGTTGCTCACCACGGCTGTAAGTTACAAAGATTGTTTGATTGTGCCAACAGCCAAGGGTCGTCTCGTATGTCTGGATCAAGCCAGTGGCATTATTCGTTGGCAGCAGCAAATGAATGAGCCGATAGTTTCAGCTCCACAACGCCACGCCGATCTTTTGCTTTTTGGCACCAAGAGTGGTTACTTCCACGCAGTTTCTGCCGACAATGGCAAAAGCATCTGGACGTTTGAGACTGCGTCGGCAATTGTCGCCAGTCCTGCTGCTTCAGTTGACAGTGTCTATTTCGGAACCTCTAACGGAGTCTTTTATGCGCTTGAGGCAGACAACGGCAATTTGATCTGGGAGTATCCAACCGATAAGCCGGTTGTCTCGCGCGCTGTGATTGCTTTTACTTCGGTGATTTTTGCCAGCCACGATAAATGGCTATACTGCTGCGAGAAGTATGACGGCAGCTTGAAGTGGAAGGGTGCGGTGCGCGGCAAGGTGATAGCCAATCTCATTGTCTACAAAGACCTTGTTCTCAGCGCCAGTCATGAAGGATGGCTGCAAGCATTCTCTTCTAAGACTGGAGAAATAAAATGGCAGAAAGATACCGAGCGCTGCCTTGAATCTGCACCGCTTGTGGTGAATGACAAGCTCTATATGGGCTCTGTTGAAGGTGAACTGGCTGCCTACTCTTTTCATGACGTTTGATTCTTGCGAGAACCTTGTATTTAACCAGCTAATTGATGGGCGTCTCGTATAATTAGCGGTTCGATTTATTACTAACAAGGAAGAATCATGACAAGAATCGTTGCTGGGCTCGTATCGCTTGTGACGGCCCTGGTTTGTTGCTCCGCGGCACTAGCTGTTGACTATCCTAAAAAGGCATTTGACGCCTCTTATGACCTGACCGCCCCGACCGGGAACAACACGATGCGCATGTGTTCTGATGGCAAGGGGCGCATGAGAACTGAGACCGTTACCCCAGGCGCCAGAGTCGTTACCATCTCTGATTATCCGAACCTTGTCTCCATTACTATTCTTGACGCTCAGAAAATGGCCATCAAGAGCAAACTAACAGCCGACAGTTATCAGGGGTCCGAGAGTGCCGATATGAAAAAGAAGGGCGCCAAGGACATCGGTAATAAAGTGGTAGCTGGACATCCATGCCACGGCTGGGAATATAACCAACCTGCAACCAAAACCGTCACTCAAGTCTGGATAGGTAATGACATCGATTGGTTGGTGCAATCAAATACTCAACTTCCAAACGGCAAAAGTGTAATGACACTGAAGACTTTTGCAGCGAAAGCTCCGGATGCGTCTTTGTTTTCGATGACGGTGCCGGCCGGCTATAAAGTGAACGGACCTTAGGTTCCCTCCGCCCGTCCCACTTTTGTCGGTGTCAGTCTATCTAGGCGCTGAATAGCTTCAGGGGAAGATATGGGAAACTTCTACTCAAACATAACTCTCAGTACTGGTGAACGGGATAAAGTCATCAACTTTCTGATAGAGCAGAAACGGCATACGTTCGTCTATCCCATCGATGACTTTATCTGCGTTTTTCCAAAACACGACTCAGTCCTATTCGAATTGGCTGAACAGTTATCGGCGCTTCTAAAGTGTCCTGCTTTCGCAGTCATGATTCATGACGATGACTTGCTCATTTACAAGCTGTTTGATTCGGGCAAACTGCTTGATCAGTACAATTCCTGCCCTGGTTATTTTTCGGGCGTTGATCAACCAAGCTCGGGCGGAGACCCTGAAAAGCTCTGCCTGGTTTATTCTGCACCTGATGAGGTGGAAGCTCTAGAAGAGATCTTGCGGAAGAATTATACTTTCGAATCCAATCGTCATGATGCAATTATTGCAAAACTGAACTTGCCATATTGCACCGTAGGTAGTGGCTTCGGGTATCTGGAGAGAGATGAGACTCCAGACGATCTTGTCGTTGCCGATCTGATCGAAACTGCACCAAATGATCAAGCCGGTGACACTGATCCTGAATCCGGCAGTAGCTCGTCGAAGGGTCGAGGTTTCGTCGACCTGGACGAGGGATCTCATTTGACCAAAAATGCTGTGGCAAGCATGCTTAATGATCCCGAACTGCTCCAGCGTGCCTGGGCCAAAGCAAAAGCTGGTGCTGATGATTATGTGAAAGCAATGATGGAAACCGAGGTGAAGGGATCTTCGGGTGGTGGTGCCGTTGTTATTACCAGTAAAGGTAACTTGCAATTTACCGGCGTCAAACTCTCTCCTGAAGCAATTAACGCTGAAGATGTCGGTATGCTGGAAGACCTGGTGCTGTGTGCGCTCAACGATGTAGCTCAGCAAACGCGAGTAAAGATGGAAGCAACTAAGAAGAGTGTTTTGAACCAGCAATTGGGTCAGCTCGGGCTCTGATAACCATGCAGCAATTGACATGACTAATTTCTCCAATGAAAATCCGTTGCCCCGGATGCATCAGCTTCTGCTCAAGATCAGACGTGAACTTGATGCTATCAAGGTTGAGGGGGTGTCCGGAGACGGGGCGGTTCGCATAGTCTTAAGCGGCGGCACCAGATTTGAATCAGTAAAGATCGATCCGTCGCTAGTTTCCGAGGCAAACAAAGAGCAACTCGAGCAACTTCTGCTCGAGGCAACTCAAGATGCGGTTAAACAGGTGCTTCTTGAAGTAAAACTGAAGACTGATGCTTTGCGGCAAGAATTCGGATTTCAGTGAGCGTGATACTTGATGTGATATCAGGCTCGAATTTGAAAAAACGAAGTCAAGTGTCGTGCTAGGGACTGTTTTTTTGGTTTAATAGACAGTATGGATACAAGCGGTGTGCACACCTGGTTAGTTCTCTGGAAGGCTTATGATGCCTGCCACAGTCAGGCCGAGCGTAGTATCGAAACTTTCGGCATGTGTTACTCTGACTTCGCTGTGATGGAGTGTCTTCTCCATCGCGGTTCGCAAACTATAAACGCAATTGGAACGAAGGTGTCGCTCACCAGTGGTTCGATTACCACAGCTGTTGATCGTCTCGAGCGTCGCGGTTTTGTCGAGCGTTCCAGCTCAGACGAAGATCGTCGAGCCAAGGTGGTGAGTTTGACTGAAGAAGGGACGAGAGTGATACGGGAAGCGTTTGAAAAGCATCAAGTTGATATGGAGCAAATGGCAGCTCCACTCAGCGTTGCTGAGCGTCAGACTCTTCTCAAGCTCCTGAAAAAACTAGGTAAGTCGGCAGCTTCTTCCGACTGACAATTTTTTGATTACAAGAATCAGTTAAAGCGTGAGAATTACTGCTGACTGGTGAACAATGACTTTGATGGCTTGAGGTTAGTTTAAATGGCTAAATCTACTAACAATGGTCGAGGTCGTGCACCATCCCTTCGTGCGGCTCAGACAAGACGGACAGGCACGGTGGGTATCGCGCGCCGGAGAAGAAACTCGAAAGCGGTTACCGATGCTGTTATTGAGCAGACCAGTGCAGACCTGATGTCTGATAATGCAGGTGCTGCAAATGGCAAAGCCAGCTCGCAGAGGAGCTCTGTCAAATCAACGGCTGTCGAAAAGAACGGACGGAACGGTATCAGGGACAACGACGCCGAGATTCAGTCTGAAAAGCCCGAGACGGGAAAAATTGACGCTGATGATCTGGCTCGGGTGAACACCCAGCGTGGTCTGCTCAAATTGTTGAAATCCAAGAACATTAAACTCAAGTCTGTTCTCAATGAGATGAATTATGAAGAAGAGCTGGTGCTCTTACAGATTGAGTTAGTCAAATTGCAGCGGTGGGCACAGAAGAACGGCAAGCGCATTGCAATTTTGTTTGAGGGTAGAGATGCTGCCGGAAAAGGCGGTGCTATTCGCAGATTTACCGAGCATCTGAATCCGCGTTCCATGCGGGTTGTAGCACTACCTAAGCCAAGTGAAGTGGAAACGGGGCAATGGTACTTCCAGCGCTACAGTGTGCAACTGCCAAGTGCAGGCGAGATTGTTTTCTTCGACCGCAGCTGGTACAACCGAGCTGTAGTCGAGCCTGTGAACGGATTTTGTACTGAAGAAGAGTACGATCGGTTTATGCAGCAAGTGACTGAATATGAGCACATGCTCTACGAAGACGGCATTACGATTATAAAATTCTGGTTCTCTATAACGCGAGAAGAGCAGATGGCCAGATTTACATCGCGTCGTGTCAATCCGCTCAAGCAATGGAAGCTGAGCCCGATTGATGAGAAAGCGCAGGATCTCTGGCAAAAGTACAGCCATTATAAAGAGCTGATGTTCAGTCGTACGCATACGTCATTCAGCCCCTGGATCATTGTGCAAGCTAACAACAAGAAAAAAGCCAGACTGGAAAGTATTCGCTATGTGTTGAGCACTTTAGATTATTCTGGAAAAGATACTCCCAAAACCCAGCTCTTTCCTGATCCCAACATTGTTCAGCGCTATCATCGAAACAGCGCCAACCAGGATTGAAACCTGGTCAGCAGGTCAGGTGCAATGCACAACTGTGTGTGCATTGTAAGAGAAGGATTGGATCTATTTGAAAGTGAGTGCACCAGTCAGTTGAACGGCGACGAAATATTCGAACGTATGGCTCAGAAGTACGGCGATTGCGGTACTTATTCAGACTCGGGCAAAATCGAAGCAACACGGGGTGTAATGACGTTCAAGACGTATTTTGTACGCCCTAATCTTTTCAGATTCGAATTTAGCCATCAAGCTGAGGAAACTGGACTGTCGGAATTTATCTGGTCCGACGGGAATGAGCTTTTCACTAGCTACAACAATGATTTCAATCATCTTCCCTGTGACAATATTCCCAGATTACTTGATGAAATCGGCACGGCCGCTCAAGAGGCATCATATCTGGTGCCAATGATGTTGATGCCGGATTACGCGGGACCTGCCGCCCTCATCAACGCTTCACCGTACGTTCAAATCGAGCACACTTCCATTGCCGACAGATCGTGTCATCGCATTAAGTCAACCAATCCCGAAGCTTCTTACGTAGCCGATTTATTGATCGACAGCCTTGGCTATAAGCTTCGACGAATGATCATTGAATTCAAATCAGGCGACAAAGCGGAAGTGATCTTTGGAGATGTGAGTTTTGACAGACAAATCTCCGAAGATATCTTCAATCTGAAACATCTCTAGAACAGTTTGTCGAGCAAGATGGCGACAAACATGAGGATGCTGACCACACCGTTTACAGTGAAGAATGCTGCGTTAACGCGAGACAAATCATTCGGTTTGACGATGCTGTGTTCATAAATCAGCATGCCTACGACGATTGCAAAACCAATCCAATAAAATGCACCAAGCTGACAGAGCAGGCCTACGGCAATCAGACTTAAAACCGTCACTACGTGTAGCGCCGAAGAGATAATCAGGGCGTTGGCGATGCCGAATTTAGCTGGAATGCTGTGCAACTTTTCATTGCGATCGATTTCTACATCCTGGCATGCGTAGATAATGTCGAAGCTGCCTACCCAGGTCGCTACAGCCAGCATTAGCAACCAGGCGGCAGGGGCGTCGAGACCACCTCCCGCCGCTACCCAACCGCCCAGGGCAGCGCCACCAATGGCGATACCAAGAACAATGTGGCAGAACCAGGTGAATCTCTTGGTAAAGGAATAGAAGCTCAGCCAGATAACGGCTATGGGCAGCAGTTGCACGCAAAGTGAAGGCAGCCTGGTAGCGGCAATCGCCATGATCGTAAATGAGCCTATAGTAAACAGAACTGCTTGTTTTACTGTAATTCGACCGGCTGGAATAGAGCGATCTTTGGTGCGTGGATTGCGTGCATCTATTTTGGCGTCGATCAATCTGTTCAGCGTCATTGATGCCGCTCGTGCACCGGCGAAAGCAGCTATCGTCCAGAAGACAGTGGCAAGCGAAGGCCAGGCTGCCGACGCGAGAAGCAGTCCAGAAAGGGCGAATGGCAGGGCGAAGACAGTGTGCTCGAGCTTGATCATCTCAGACCATTCGGCGAAGAGCCCGCGAGCAGGCGGGCTGGTTGATTGATTGAGCGGCTCGGTGGCGTTATTCATAAGGTCTGATTTGGGTAGTCAAGTGTTCGTGGCTGTCTGAGATGAAGCCCGGCTGAGCTATTCAGCCCCTGGCTTTTGGCGTTTTAAGCCGGTAACCGATACGAGCGACGTTCTCGATCATTGAGTTTGACTGATCTTCGCCAGTATCGATCACTTTTCTGATTCTTCTGATTGCAGATCTTAACCCTTCAGAAGACGCATCTGAGTCGTAGCTCCATACGCGTGACATTATTGTCGGCACGCTGAAGACCTGGTCGGGATTACGCATGAAAAATTCCAGCAAGGCAAAATCTTTGGGCGCCAGATGTAAATCAACGCCGCCCTTTGTGATTGTATATTTGCCGGGGTCGAGCTCAAGGTCGCCCACGCAAATCTTATTGCTGGCAGCACCACTGGCACGTCGTAACAGCGCTTTCAATCGCGCTTTCAGTTCACGCATTTCAAAAGGTTTGCAGAGGTAGTCGTCTGCGCCCGATTCCATGCCCTCTTCTTTGTTGTCGATATGTGTGCGGCCGGTCAGCATAATGATTGGAGTCGTTTTGCCCCTGGCGCGAAACTCGCGCAAAATATCCACACCTGATCTGCCCGGCAGATCCCAGTCCAAAATAATCACGTCGAAATCTTCAGATTTCAGGAGCTGTGCACCATCATTGCCATTGTCTACAGACTCGACCACATATCTCTCATCACGCAGTGCGTCGACCACTGTTGTTGACAGATCGCTATCGTCTTCGACCAGTAGAACTTTTGCCAATGGTTAATGCGTGAGGGATTGAAGCGCCTATAATTATAACTTCGATCTCAAAGTAGCGGTTCGATGCGCAGAATTCCCGTAGCGGCGCAAGTTCTAATTTTAGCCATTGTTCCTCTGGTGATGCAGCTTTTGCTGCTTCTGTGGATGGCTGATTTGCAGTCGCAGGCTGAGCAGCAGTTAAATCAGGCGGTCAGACAACGAGAGATAGCCGAGAGCATATCCAAGTTGATGTCGCTGGCTTATGACGTAGCCAGGCATGCAGCTGATGATCCTGATTCTCAGTTGAAAGCGGTTGAGGAAATAACGTCGCGCACCCGCAGTGCCTACGAAGAACTCAAAACTGTAATCGAGCCCGGTTCGGATCTGCAAAAGGCTGTAGAGCGTTCCGAAAAAGCCAGCTTGCAAGTGCAGCAGACTTTTAAAATGATCGTTTCGACTCCCGATGGTAAGTTGCGCAAGCCGCTGTGGGTAAGCTTGCGGGGCTCGGTCAAAGAGATGATTTTCGGAGGTCTTCTCAGTGCTGAGAAAGAGCTGAAAGCTATGGCCGAAAAGGGCATGCTGACTGAGTCTGCGCTGCGCGAAAAATTTCAACGTGTGGCGCTCTTTGGAAGCACAGCTACATTGATTGTCTCTGGCACTCTGGCTTTACTGTTAGCTTCAAATATTTCCCGGCGCTTAAAGCGGCTCGACGACAATAATTTGAGAATGGCTAGCAATTTGCCTCTACCTGCGCCAATGAGTGGTGGCGATGAAATTGCGCGCATCGATCAAACATTTCACGAAATGGTCAAAGTGTTGAAAGAAACAGCCACGAAAGAGCATCTCGTTATAGAGGGAGCACGCGACGTTATTTGCTCAATTGAGAAGAGCGGTCGAATTGTAGCCATCAATCCTGCTTGCACTGAGATGCTTGGATTTACACCTGAGGAGCTGATTGGCGCTCGTTTGATCAATTTAATTGCTGAGGAGCCGGAAGTTGCTCAGTCATTTCTCGAGCAGTTGCAGAAGATTAAGCAAAGTGAGCCTGTTGAGATCAAGTTGCGTCACCGCGATCTGCGCCCGATCGATACTTCCTGGTCTGTGCAGTGGTCTGAAGATGAGCACACGGCATTTTGTGTCGTTCACGATATCAGCGAGCGACGCGCTGCTGAACGTCTGCGCGAAGAAGTCTTGTACATGGTCAGTCATGATTTGCGCACACCGCTTACCACTTTGAATCATGTCTTCGAAGTGTTGTCCAGTACAAATTCGCAATTGCAAGAGCGACGAGCGCACTATGTTCAGCTTGGTGAGCGCAATGTCGAGAGACTGATTAGATTGATCAGTGATTTGCTCGACATTGAAAAAATTCGCTCAGGCAAGATGGTGCTCGAGACCGAGTCTGTTCATCTCGATGAGTGTTTTCAGGCTTGCCTGGAAGCACTGGCGCCGGCAGCAGAGGGCAAAGGTGTTCACTTGAGCGCTGACGAAACATCCATTGTTGTTTCAGGTGATGCCGATAAGATCGATCGTGTCATCATTAATCTGGTAGGCAACGCTATAAAGTACTCCAACTCAGGTGACTCTGTGAGAGTAGCGGCTGAAGCCGACAGCGAAAAGGTCACTGTTTCAATTATTGATGAGGGACCGGGGATTCCTGCGGACCAACTCGACAAAGTGTTTGAACGCTTCCATCAGGTGCAAGGTGATGATCAGGCTAAGGGCTCCGGATTAGGGTTGACCATTTGCAAGGCTTTTGTCGAATTGCATGGTGGAAAGATCTGGGCGGAGCGGGTAAGCCCCAGGGGCACCAAATTTGCTTTCACACTGCCTCGGCAAGCAGAAGCCGGCTGACTCGGGTGTGAGTCATGGCTATCTGCGGCTCTCAGCTCGCCCGTTGCGGCTGTAGGCATAGACTGACTCCATCAGTCCAATCGAAACGAGATCGACAAGCAAAGCTGTGCCCCCGTAGCTGAGGAAGGGCAGGGGCACTCCGGCAACAGGCATGATGCCTATGGTCATGCCGATGTTGATGAAGACGTGAAACAAAAACATGCACATCAGACCGATAGCCATGACACTGCCGGCCGGATCACCGCGGCTCTGGTAGGCGATAATCAGTCCTCTGGCGCAGATTACTGCGTAGGCCAGCACAACGAAAAATGCAATTTTGAATCCCAGCTCTTCGCCCAGAACAGCAAAAATAAAGTCGGTGTGCCGCTCGGGAATGAATGCTCCTTGCGATTGATTGCCTTTACCGAGCCCGGTGCCGTTTATGCCACCACTGCCGATGGCAATCAGGCTCTGCAGAATGTGATAACCGGATCCTCTCGGGTCTTCGTAAGGATTGACGAAACTAGTCAGTCGCTTCTGCTGATACTCTTTGAGCAGATTCCACATGTGTGGTCTGGCCAGCCCGGCGCCGTAATTTGCAGCGACCACCACGGCTATGAGCAGAATTCTTACTGCCCAGTGCCAGTTTTTATGTCGCCAGAAGAGCAGCAGAATCACTCCCAGTGTGGGCAGGAAATACAACCACCACTGGGGATTGACCGCATCAAGAACGAGGCTAATCAGGGGGCTTATCAGAATCAAGATATCGGTTATGGTGCCACCAGACCAGAAAACAGTTCCCAAGAAGACGGCGCCGAATGTCAACGATGTGCCAAGGTCAGGCTGTTTAAAAACGAGCACGGCAGGCGGAATGATGATTCCGATAACTTTGAAGATATCGAAAAAGCTTTTGATCGGAAATTTTTTCAGCCAGGCTGAGATTGTAAAAATGACGACGATTTTGGCAATTTCTGAAGGTTGGAGAGTGATTGGACCAAGCGCCAGCCAGCGCTGGGCGCCCTGGGCGCTATGTCCTTTAATCATGACCGCAAGAAGCAGACCCAGATTGGCTACGTAAATTACCGGCACAACCCATTTTGAGGTCCAAAAATAGTAAGGAATGCGGGCGAAAATGATAGCCAGCGCCACTCCCGCCCACATGAATTCCATCTGCTTGTTGTAATAATCAAGCGTGTGTTGTGAGTAGTGAAGGATGTTCAGCCCGGTGAATACGAGAAAAGCTGTCGCGCCAACCAGATACCAATCTACTGCCGACAGGAAGTTGTAAATTGTTCGAATGTAATAGCCAGCCGGAGAGGCTTGCAAGATCGAGTTCAAATTAGTTCCGATACGCGCCCCGAACGGCTTTATGGTAGCACTTGTGAGCCTTTTGTTGCCTCGCAATCGGGCTTGCTAAAACATCTTTGACAAAAGCTCAGCCGGTTGCGCTTCTCAGGGCGCTGTTAAATGCGAATGCGCACCCCCGAGAGGATGCGCAAAGCAGAGTTGTTGTATGGTCAGGTGAAAATCAGTAGGTCAACATTTCGAACGGAGCAAGCGGAAGTTGGCTACCAGTGAGGCGCGGCGTTCGTAGTGCTCGAGGTCGAATTTGGTTGTGTCTTTGTCGAGTTCGAAGTAGCGAGATACTACTGCGATCAACTCTTCTTCAAGAGATTCTAATCTGCCGGCGGGAAGTTCCAGGCGGTCATGCGTGAGCATATTGCGCATGCGGTCTTTGGCTGTATCGCGAGCAGTGTCTGTCTGGGTTCGGAAGAACCAGTTAATTACTTTTTGCAATTTCCTAGCCCTCCTTAAACGCGCACTGAGGGATTGAAGAACTTGACGAGACGTGTCATCCAGGTGCCGTTGAGAGCATCCAGATCCATGAGGGGCACATCTTCACCGCGAATTCTTCTGGCGATGTTGCGATAGGCCAGACCGGAGCGAACATTCTCCGTTCCTGATACCGGTTCGCCTTTGTTGGTCGAGATGATGATGTCTTCGTCTTCCGGCACGACTCCAAGGAGCTTGACCGAGAGAATTTCCAGTACGTCTTCGACGCTCATCATGTCGCTGTTCTTCACCATGTTCGGGCGAAGGCGGTTGATCACCAGGCGATATTGAGAGATTTCGTCTTTGCGTGCTTCGAGCAAGCCGATGATGCGGTCTGCGTCTCTGACTGCCGACATCTCGGGAGTGGTGATCACGATTGCTTCTTCAGCACCTGCGACAGCGTTCTGGAAGCCGCTTTCGATACCGGCAGGACTGTCAACCAGAACGAAATCGAATATCGCTTTCAGCTCATTGCATAGAGCTTTCATCTGGTCTGAGTTTACGGCAGTTTTGTCGCGAGTCTGGGCGGCCGGCAGAAGACTCAAATTAGGCAATTTTTTGTCTTTGACCAGAGCCTGGCGCAATTTGCAGCGCTCCTCGATGACGTCTACAAGGTTGTAAACGACTCGATTTTCCAGACCCATGAGAATGTCCAAATTGCGCAGACCTATGTCCATGTCGACAAGGCATACGCTCGCTCCGGTGTTGGCGAGAGCCACACCGAGGTTGGCAGAGGCGGTGGTTTTGCCAACGCCGCCTTTTCCGGAAGTGATTACTATTACTCGACCACTCATTCAATTTACCCGTTTGGCTGGAGTGTGATTACTGACTTTCTAGGGGGACCAGTGGCAGTGCCGCCGGTTTCCGTTGATCTTCCAACATCGCTGCCAGTCGATCGGTGGGGAATATCAATCAATGCTGCTTTTCGCAATTTTGATTTTGCCATCGATGATTCTGGCCGTTTCGGGACCCGAATTAGCGAAGCGAGAGAACTTGTACCGTGGTTTGTCTGGTGACCGGGCGATGGCATTGGCGATGCGAATCTGGATTGGTTGCAACTTGAGCGCTCTTATTTCAGCGTCAGTGTTGCCGCCGATTCCAGCGTGTGCGATGCCTCTTAAGGCACCCCATACGGTGACATCTCCTTCTGCCATCACTTCTGCTCCCGGATTGACGTCGCCTATGATCACGAGGTGACCTTTATGGCTGACGGTTTGTCCGGAACGCAAATGCTGTCTCAAATAGAGGACCGCCGGTACCGGTGGCACTGCCGGTTTGGGTGGAGATTGACGTTCCTCGTCTTCATCGTCGATATCGTCTGCACTGCTGTCCGCAGCTGACTCCACTTGCGAGTCGGCTGATTGATCAGCGTCTGCAAGAGCATCTACGACAGCATCTGTATCTGTCACAGCCTCAGCCGCTGCGTCAGCAACACCGTCTTCAGTTTCATTGAACGATTGCCGGGTTACCTTCACCAGTTTTTTAGTATCGCCTGCAGTGGCGGCAGCTGCTTCAGCTGTGACCCCTACTGAAACTTCCGCAGGGATGCTTTCATGAGTTAAAGTCGACGCGAATTCAACAGCTTCGTCCGTCTCGTATACAGTTACGGATTCTGCTTTCTTTGCCGAACCCATTTGCATGGATGATGACTCTTCCTCTTCCACGAGCTCATGCTGAGTAAGAGCATCAATTTTAATCTCAGGAAGCCTCATTGGCTTGCCTCGACCAATTTTCACTTGCAATGAGCGAAGCGATGCTCTGGTCGGCTCGTTTTCAGAAAAAACGTGTCGCGGCGCGGCCCCCACGCCTTTGGCGATGGCCAGGATCTGTGCCACCTGCGGTGGTGTTAGTTCCAGTGTTCCGAGATTGAGCGCGACGTCAACACCCTTCCAAAACTGGTTGGAAACTTGCAACGTATTTGATAGATGCGAGACGGCTTCTTGCAAGCTTCCGCAGCCGCCGACGTCGATCAGAACGCCTTGATCCGGTTGACTGATAATAGCGATTTTAGACATGCAGATATCAACTCCGCCCAGAATCTTGTATAGTCGGCGAACTGCTCAGGCAATTTCACCATTGCCACATCGTATGAGCTGGAAACCCGCACGTCAAGCCAATCCAGATAGAGAACGGATATATAACGGCATACTAATTTGATGACATAACAGTAAGGTAGTGTTTTGCTTGGTACTATGCCGTGTTTCGGAAAGATAAGAGTATTCAGAGAAACTAGTGATTGATTTTGTTTTGAGAGGTGCTGCGAATGACGACCGGACATTTCAAGCGTGAAATAGGGCTCCTGGACGCCACCGCGGTGGTTGTCGGCTCAATGATAGGCTCTGGAATTTTTATTGTTTCTGCTGAAACTTCCCGGCTGCTCGGTGCACCAGGATGGCTGTTAATGGCTTGGATAGCCGCTTCCCTGATGACTTTCTCTGCGGCTGTCTGCTATGGCGAACTGGCAGCGATGTATCCGCAAGCGGGCGGACAGTATATATTTCTCCGTCAAGCTTATGGTCCACTCTTCGGTTTTTTATATGGATGGACTTTATTTGCCGTTATTCAATGTGGAACGATTGCGGCCGTGGCTGTCGCTTTCGCCAAGTTCCTTGGTGTTTTTGTGCCTTTTGTTTCTGCCAAAACCATCCTCTTAGAGGTTGGTGGTTGGCATTTTACTGCACTGCAAATGGTGGCATTGCTGGTAATTGCATTGCTAACGTATATCAACTGTCAGGGTGTCAGCACTGCTAAGAAGATACAAACTGTATTTACAGTCACCAAAGTGACGGCGGTATTTTTGTTGATTGCGTGCGGGCTCTGCATGGCGGGAGCATGGCAGGGAATCTCACACAACTTCGGAGCCGATTTCTGGTCGGCTCAAAATGTCAAAGGAGAGGCGTTGACCGGGCTGCCTCTTGTTGCAGTCTTCTCACTGGCTATGGTTGGACCGCTTTTTTCCAGTGACGCATGGAACAACGTCACATTCGCCGGAGAAGAAGTGAAAAACGCTGAGAAGGTTTTGCCCCGCAGTTTGATGTACGGCACTTTGCTTGTCGGCTTGCTATATGCTTTGTGCAACGTTGTATATCTTCTGGTGCTGCCTCTGCATGGTAACTCTGATCCAGGTGCCGGCGGTGATATCGTCTCTTCGCTGATTGGCAGAGGCATTCAATATGCTGCCGAAGATAGAGTCGGTACTGCCGTCGCCCAGATGTTGTTCGGACCAAGTGGTGCGCAGATCATGGCAGGTGCCATCATGATCTCTACATTTGGTGCATTGAACGGCTGCATCTTGTCTGGTCCGCGCGCTTATTACGCGATGGCCAAAGACGGACTGTTTTTCAAAGCCGCGTCGATTTTGCATGTGGAAAAAGGAGTGCCGACATTTGGCTTGATCATTCAAGGTGTCTGGGCGGCGATATTGACTACCACCGGCACCTACAGCAATCTACTTGAATACGTTGTTTTCGCGGCTGTGCTTTTCTACATTCTGACGGTTGCTGCGCTGATGGTTTTGCGGAAGAAAGAACCCACCAGAGAGCGACCTTTTAAAGTGCCTGCTTATCCGCTCCTGCCGGTTGTTTACGTGCTCTTTGCTAGCGTAGTCATGATCGGACAGATTTACTCGTCGCCTCAGTACAGTGGCTTCGGTCTATTAATAATCCTCTCCGGACTTCCTGCATATCTCTTCTGGCGCCGTAAAATTAGTGTCGGCACGGATAAAGCGCAGTAATAAGGAAGTTCTCAATGGACGATTTGGTAGCCCTTGTAACGGGCGGTGGTTCGGGTATCGGTTTTGCCACTGCCAGGTGTCTACTGGAGATGGGCGCGCGCGTCATGATTGTCGGGCGCGAACTGGGGAAACTGAAAAAGGCTGCCGAGGCTCTCGGTTATCCTGCCGAGAAATTGCGTATTACCGCCGGTGATGTTTCCAGCGAAGGTTACGCCAATAAAATTGTCAGGGATACTATCGCTGCGTTTGGTCGGCTTGATATTTTGGTCAACAATGCCGGTGTTTTCCAGTCTCAAAGTTTGCTTGACATGAGCGAGGAAGATTTCGACTATGTCGTCGATATCAATTTGAAAGGCACATGGTTCATGTGCAAGTTTGCCGCTCGCCCGCTAATAGAAACTGCCGGTTCGATCGTCAATGTGTCATCGCTTCTGGCCATGCAAAGTTTTCACGGCTTGCCCTCCAGTGCCTATTCGGCAGCTAAAGGCGGGGTTCTGGCTCTGACGCGCGAGCTGGCAGTCGAGCTTGCACCGCATAAGGTGCGCTGTAATGCAGTTTTGCCGGCGCTCGTGAACACGCCAATGCTGGAAAATTTGATGGGGCATGATAACGCTGATCGTATTTTGGAGAAGAGCAAAAAGATTTACCCACTTGGTCGCGCCGGTGAACCGGACGACGTGGCAAAGACAATCTGTTTTTTAGCCGATCCTCGCAATGGCTGGATTACTGGTGCTGAAATCAAAGTAGACGGCGGTGTGCACCTGGTTTGATTCTCCTGGATCGACTTGCTTGGCGGCGTTTCTTACGGCATCATCCGACCCACAAACAGGGCCGGGGTTTACGAGTACTGACAGAAAGCAAACGAGCAGATACCGCGGTTGTCATTCAGGGTAAACACCATGTTGTTTGGCGCCGGCTTGGCGCAAAATATCGATACTTACTATTTGCGAATTCACCTTTCGAATTCATTCAAACAGGGCTACCAAAATGAGAATTTCAAGAATCGCAGCTCCGGCTGTTAGTTTTGCTATGACATCAATTGTCTCGATTAGTTGCCTCCAGTCCATGGCACAAGAATCTGCTGCAGTGCTGCCTGCTTATCAGCCACCATCGGCTGATTCAGCTACCCTGGTTGAGGCGCCGAATGCGCCCAAATTGCAGGGTGCAACATGCGGGACGATTGGACCTCAAGGTCTGGATACTCAGTCGGTCAACGACTCGACAGTCGCTGAAACGGAGGCGCCTGCAGTTACAACATTTGATGCCAACGCGCTATTGCGCGGTTTGGATCTGGGGCAGTTAAAAGGTAAATTGACTGAAACTGCATTTGCGTTTATCGAATCGCTGCAGAAGGCAAGTCAGAATAAGCCTGGCAATTATGCTGTTCCGGGCGGTTATACCTTAATTCAAAAAACAGTCGCGCCGGTATCGCCCATGGTGCTCAAGTAGCAGGTTGACCGAAGAGATCGTGCACCAGCCCTTGTGCGGCAGTGTGCGGATCGAGTTCGTGTGATGCCACCTGGTGGAGAATTTTTTGCACTTCCTGGGATTTTTCCATAGATGTGCGCAGGTTGTCTCTGGCGATAGCGGCCACCAGTTCCGAGAGCTCAGCCTGCACTTTGAACTTGCGTCTTTCGAGAATCAAACCTGATTCGTCAAGGAAGGCTTTGTGAGCTTTTGCTGACTTCCAGATCTGGTCAACGCCTTTGCCTGACTCTGACACTGCCGTAATCACAGGTGGTCGCCATGCGGTGGCGAACGTGGTCAATTCCAAACTGCTTGAGATTTCGCTTGCTGATTTGTCTGCACCAGGCAGGTCGCCTTTGTTGACGACGAATATGTCGCCCACTTCCATGATGCCTGATTTGATTGCCTGAATGTCGTCGCCTGAGCCCGGCATGAGTACGAGAATGGTTGTATCCGCGGTTTGTGTAATGGCAAGCTCGGACTGCCCTACACCGACAGTTTCAATTAGCACTACGTCGTATCCGGACGCTTCCAGCATGCGTACTGCGTCGTATGTTGCCAGGGCGACCCCTCCGGCATGGTTGTGGTTGGCCATCGAGCGGATGAAAACGTTCTTGTCCAGCGTATGTCCTTGCATTCTGATTCTGTCGCCCAGAATGGCGCCGCCCGTGAATGGACTCGAAGGGTCGATGGCAAGAACCCCGACTTTCAGTCCATCTTTACGGATTTCGCTGATCAGAGCGTCGACCAGAGTCGATTTGCCGACTCCCGGCGACCCTGTAATGCCAATCAGGTGCGCTTTGCCTGAGTGCGGAAAGAGTGTTTTGACAAGTTTTGTAGCCTCCGGTCCGCCGTCTTCGACGACACTGATGGCTCGTGCAAGGGCGCGCCGATTTCCGGACAAAAGGTCGGTTGATAAGGTATCCAAGTCCATTTCCAATATTGCCTGACTATAAGGTCATGATCTTAGCAAGCCCGGGTAAGTAGGGAACAATTGGAATCACAGGCTGTCCACAGATCTAGAGCCAAATTGAGGTACATGCTGTGATGAAAGGTTTAAGGATCGCATTGAGTCTGGCGGCACTGGTTGCCCTGCAGTCAGCAGCTGTGGCCAAAGGCGGCGGTAATTACAACATCACAGATGGTTACGGCGATGGATTTGTCATTCACCATGGATTGTTCGGCTTAACTGAGCAGAAGGGCGTGCAAGACAGACTTGGCGACCACTATGTGAAAGAAAAGGGTCTTTTCAGCAATAAGACCGATGTCAACTTTCTTGGCAACAAGTATCAAAGGAAGCACGGGTTGATCGGTGGCACTCAGGTCGGAATGGCTGACATGTTGGGCGACAGCATACAGTCCCGCAAGACCTGGTTTGGTCTGGGACGGCGTCAAACCAATGTTAACCTCAGCGGTGTGGGCGGAATTGTGCAGTCATTTGTCGGCGGTAAGATGGGCGGCGGCAGTCGCGGTACTCTTGGTTCGGTCGACCCCAACAGTCTGAGTGCGCAAACTTCGAGCACAACAAACCCGGCCGATTTTGCTGTTGATCCAGCTTTCAACCTGGGCGGCAATCAAGGTGCGGGTTCGTCTGCAACGGGCGGAGCTGCCTCGGCTGCAACAGGTGCAACAGCGGCACCGTTCAGCACTCCTTAAACACTCAGTCAGACTCTTTGCAAACTCTCTGATGTCACTAAATGTGGTGGCGATTCGAGCCGTATGGTGGACTATTTCTTGGGCTTGAATGGACGCAACCAGCCGGCGTTGTTTTGCTGTTGATCTTTCTCATTGATGTAAGTTTCTTCAGCCCGACGTTGAGCATTCTCTGCTTCATTGAGCATAACTGCCAGCAAGTCGCGTTCCGACTCGCGCATCTTCAGTTGTTGCTGCAACTCCATTACGGCTGCTCGCAACTCTTCCACTTCGTTGAGCTTGGTATCCAGCACGGTTGTAACGCGGGATAGTTCCTGATGTAAGTGTTTGTTTTCGCGACTTTTATCAGTCAGTAAAAGCGTTTGTGCGGTGAGTTCGGCCTTCATGTCCTCTGCATCGCGAGCGACTCGTTCAAGCTCGCGGGTTTGAGCCGACAAAAGCAGGTTTTTCTCTTGCGCCTGCAAGAGCTCGTCCTGGAGCTCAACCACGCGCTCCATGAGATTTCCGTTTCCGGCTGCTTTTTTATCTTCTTCGGGCATTGGCTCCTGAGGCCTTGTGATCACGCCATTTCAGACAGTAATATTCCCAGAGTTCAAATTAACCAATCGAATTGACACAGGTTACCTACATCTAGCACCTCTATCGATGAAATATTATAGAAATTTCATCGAACGCGCAAGCAGAAATCACACACATGAAACCACTGGCACTTATTGGCGGCACCGTAATCACTCCACTCGAGGAGCGCGTTACTGATTTGATTGTAGACGACGGCCTCGTCGTAAATGTTGGCACTTTGGACCATGGTTCAACAAAACTTGAAACTTTAGATGTGAGCGGCTGTTATGTGACGCCGGGTCTGATCGATCTGCAACTCAATGGCGGACCGGCTTGTAACTTCTGGACCGACCCGACCGACAAAGAACTATCGGCTTTCTGTCGTGCTCAGGTTGCAGCCGGGGTAACAGCATTTTTGCCTACGATAATTACTGACGACGTCAAACATATTATGAAGAACGTCAAGTTCCTCGAGTCGCTTGGAGTGGGCGAGAGCGGTATCGGCAAAGATTTCGGTCGTGTGGCCGCATGTGATTCTCGTATGCCTGGCATTCACCTGGAAGGTCCCTGCCTTTCGCCTCAGCGTCCTGGAGTGCACCCTCCCGAGTGGATAAAACCGTTTTCCCGGTCGATTGCCGAACAGTTGAATTCGCCCTCGGTGCGTTTGATGACCATCGCTCCCGAATCGGATAGTTCAGACGAGGGGGTGAAGTTTCTTTTGTCCAATAATGTCGTTCCCTCCCTGGGGCATTCCAATGCTACTTTTGAGGAAGCGAATCTGGCTTTTGATCGGGGCGTTCGATTAATGACACACACTTACAATGCTCTTCCGCCCTTGCATCATCGTGCACCGGGGGCGGTGACAGCAGCGATGCTCGACGAGAGAGTCACCTGTTGTGTCATTTGTGATGGATTGCACGTTGACGCGGCGGCAGTCAAAATTTTGTTTAAGTTGAAGGGCGCGGAAAAGATGATTCTGGTGACCGATGCGGCACAGATAGGAACGACCGGGGGCGGGCTGGTTGGCTCGTCAATCGTTTTGAGTGAAGCAGTTCGGAATGTTGTTGACTGGAGGGTTGCCACATTTGCAGAAGCGATCCGCATGGCTACTTACAATCCAGCTCGCATCATGGGTTGGCTCGACAGAATTGGTGAGCTGTCCGAGGGCAAGTGTGCAGACATAGTGGTCTGGGACAGAGAGACATTGAAGATCAAGCACGTTTTTGTTTCAGGCGAAAAGGTAGCGTGAGACCAGCGCTAACCAACGTGTACTCTTGGTCTTTTGCTCGGGTCGTGTTCGACTTCTCGCAGAATTTCGCGAGTCAGAGGGGCCGTTTCTCCCTCGCCGACAAACAAATATTTGAGTATGTACATGATCGGGTTTCCCTCTGTCCAACCCAGGTAAACATGCGGCTGTTTGTGGGTCTTGTCTCTTAGATAAAGCAGCAGTGCTGCCATCGCATTTGGTACTGCCGGACTTTCGCAGCGCAAGATTCTGTATGAATCCTGGATATATCCGCTGACAGAAAGAATCTCGTCGTCGAAATCGGAGGCGTCGCTGACTTTGATTTCCAGGAAGATGATCTGGTCTTGCGGAATGTTGTGCAGCTTTACACACTCGGCTGCTTTGGTAGCGTAATCGGAGGGGCCGCCTGGTCGGTGGGCAACCAGCCGGATAGCTTTTTTGCTTGCCTCGTTGATGAATTCTTCCGCGACATTATCAAGCATTACTTGTTTGACACGCAATTCAGTCGAGCGTCTGACACGAGATACAAGTGATGTAAGCAGCATCACTGCTATAAAGAAGGAGGCGATTCGTATCCCGTCAGGCCTTTCAAAAACGTTGACTACAGTGGTGTAAAGAAACACAAGTGTGATGCAGGAAAAGAGTACTCGTTGAGTTTTTTTCTTTTTCCAGACGCTCAGTGTGCAGGCTACTGCTGCCGATGACATGAGCACCAGCACTCCGGTTGCATAAGCACCCGCTTGAGCATCAACGTCGGCGTTGAACATCCATGTAAAGACGAATGCAACGCATGTGAAAAACAGTACCAGCGGGCGAGTGGCGCGGGCCCAATCTGGTGCCATACCGAAGCGCGGCAGATATCTCGGTACTAAAACGAGCAATCCTTCCATGGCTGATGCGCCGGCGAACCAGAGAATCAAAACGGTGCTGATGTCGTACGCCGTGCCGAACTGATGCCCGAGATAGATGTGCGCCAGGTAGGCGAGTGCCCGTCCGTTGGCTGCTTCACCCGGCAAAAAGAGGACCTGAGGTATTAAAACCGTTGTGACGAAACTGGACGAAATTAAGAACAGACTCATGATCGCCGCAGCTGTTCGCAGAAGCCAGCGAGTGTACCGAATTCTTCCTCTTGGATGTTCCGGGTCATCATCCTTGTCTCCCTTGATGTAAGGCATAACTGCAACACCAGTTTCGAAGCCTGACATACCAAGAGCTAGTTTCGGGAAGCATAAACAGGAAAATCCGAGCATGCTGAGAATTGAGCCGTGAACGCGATAGTCCGTCCAGACGAGGTTTTGCCAGTTAAGTAGCAGCCAGGGTTGTTTGGCTACTTCAGCAAAGGCGACTCCCACTACAATTGCATTCATGACTAGATAGAGTCCGACCAGCACGACTGAAAGCCCGATCGCTTCTCTGAAGCCTTTCATGTACATGCCGCACAAGACGGCCAACAAAGTGAAGGTAAGAATCAAACGATGCTCCAAATAAACGGGCATCAATGGATTTTGCACAAGATGTGTGGTGGCGTCTGCTGCCGACAAAGTGATTGTGATAATGAAGTCTGTGCAGGCAAAACCTAACAGGCAGAGTACGAACACCTTGCCAGGCCAGCCTGGAATCAGGTTTTCGAGCATAAAGATGCTGCCCAATCCTTGCGGGCTTTTATCTGCGACTTTGCTGTAGACCGGCAATGCGCCCAGTAGTGTGAGCAGCACCAGGAAAATCGTGGCAATCGGTGACAGGACTCCGGCAGCAATGAAGGCGATTGCCGGTGCATAACCGAGAGAAGAAAAGTAGTCGACCCCGGTCAAGCACATGACTTTGTACCAGCTGTCTTGCTCTTTTCTAAATTCGGTTCGGCGCGGAAGGTCTCTCATTCCTTCCAGGAACCAGGCCGTTAGTCGATGTTTGAGTTTCTTAGTGGACGAAACCACGCGCGGGACGCCTATGTGCTACTTAACCTGTGAATCATATCAAGCGCCTCAGGTCAGGGATCAATGTTTATTGAATAACGTTATGTTCCGAATTGGTCATAGACGCTTCCTCTCTAGTATCGTATTTGGTGGTGTGTCTGCCTTAGAAACAATTTGGTTTGCTTGATTACAAAGTTAGACTGCGGTCGTTAAAGGCAGTTCAGGAGAGGGCATGAAGGTCGAGATCGTCTTTTACATGGGCAACTCATCTACTTATGTACAACGACCCAAAGAAAAACCAGTTTCAAAACAAAGCCAAGGAGGCTTTGTTTCACCAACGGCTGGCTGATTTGCGCAGCCAGAATGCTCAGTTCCCCTGGTCAACTCCAGGCGAATTGCCTCAATTCGATATTCCTAAAGAGGAATCAAAGTTGCTCGCCAATCGCGAGGTTGAAGGGCCCGGTGTGTCTGACGCGGAACTGGAGCGGCGTGCGCTTTTAGACTTGACTTCACTGTCCTCCAGTTTCAATCAATTTTATAAACGTCTTAATTACGAAATCCAGCGTGCCCGGCGTTACAAGCGTCCTCTTTCCATCATCCTCGTCGGTATAGACGACCTGGAGAAGATCGGTCTCAAGTGCAGCAGTGAAACAAAAAATGCAGTCGTCGAGTCGGTTGCAAAAATGTTGCTCGCCTCAATCCGGGATGTCGATGTGCCAGGTCGCTGTCGCGAAGATTGTTTCGGCGTAATCCTTCCTGAGACTCCCGTGTCGGGTGCTGAGGTGGCGGCTGAACGCATCCGCACTAAGATGGAGCAGATGACTGTGCAACAACAGTGGCAAGCGACCCTTGTGATAACGGTCAGCGTGGGTGCTGCATCGTATCCTGAGGATGGCGACGTGGTTGAAGAGCTGTTTGCCGCCTGTGTTGAAGCACTGATGTCAGCCATGCAGCAGGGCGGCAATGCGGTTAATTTTGCCGGTCGTAGTTAGGTCTTAGAGGTACTACTTTAGCTGCAGAGGGTACACTAGAGTTGGGTGCCCCCCTTTACTATCGGATAGGAGTTTCTGCCATGAGTGAATGGAAAGCGTTGCGTGCAGCCCTTTTATGCATGTCTATCTCGCTTGTGACAACGTTACCTGCCATGGCGCAAGGCATTTCCGAGATGGGCGCTGTTCATTCTATGAGCGCCACTATGGGTGCCGGTCTGCACTCTCAAAGTGGTGCTGCTTCAGGCGGGCTGAATAGCGTGTACGGCTCCCTTAACAAACAACTTGGTGCGGCTGCTTCTGGTTCCGGCGGCTCTGCCGGCGGCTCCGGCGCTAATATGGCACTGGGCAGCACTGGTGACTTTCCAAATGTGCCTGTTGATCCTCGTTTGACTGTAGTGACAGCCGGCAAGGAATCAAATCGGCTTTATGATCTGGCGGTACAAAAGCAAAAGGCTGGCAAAAACGCCGAGGCAGAACAACTTTTCCTGCGTTCTGCAGCGATTCGGCAGACTATCTGGGGAAATAAAGATCCGGCAGTCTGGAAAATTATGGAACAGATTGGCGCCCTCAAAACCAAGCGGGGCGACTTTGCCGGTGCCGAACAATGGTATCGTGTGGTTTTGACGGCGGAGCTGAAACATTACGGTGCTGGTACTTATGAGCTGGTTCCGATTCTGGAGAAGATGGGTCAGGTATCGCTGGCTCAGAAGAAATATTCTGATGCCCAGAATTATTTGCAGCAAGTCTACACTCAGCGCGCCCGCAAATTCGGTAAAGACAATGCCGAAACCGTTGCCAGTGCTCTGGAGCTGGCGCGAGCCTATTCAGAGTCAGGAGATTTAAGTAGTGCCGCAGATTTATTGGGCAAGACAGTTGATGCGAAGTTGAACGATGCTGGCTCGCCCCAGATGATTAAGTTGCTGGAAGCATACATGGCAGTGCTGAAGAAACAAAACAAGCAGGAAGAATTCACTCGCATAGAATCAAAGCTGAATACCATGAAACCTGCACCAATAGCCAAGTCTGAGAGTAATCCGGAGACGGCAAGCGGAAATTCAGGCAGCACTGATGGGTCCAAATCGGCAACAAGCAGCGTCGATGCGACAAAAACTGCAGACGCTAAGACTCCTGATCTGAAAGCCGGAACCGCAGAGAATAAATCTTCAAGCAGTGCTGCGGAAGCCGATAAAAAGCCTGCTGCTAAGCCTCTGGAAAAGCAGGACGAATGGGTTAAGAAGGGCGACTAATCAGTCACTGGCGCGTCAATGGTACGTCACTTGTACTTCACTTGTACGTGACTGGTACGTCACTAGTATGTGACTGGTATCGCATGTGATATCGCACAACCTGCCATGAGTCTGGTTCAAGTTTTGCCGAAGAGCCAGTTGATGAAGGGGCGAAACCAGCCTTTGTTAGTGTGTTTGAGTTGCTGGAAGCTCTTGCTTTGTTCTTGTCCGCGTCGCCGGGCGCCGAGGCACAGGTCGTATGTGATGGCGACGTTTTTTTCCTTGTCAAACTCCGCTCTCAGAACGACGTATGCCACCATGGTCGTACGTCGCCAGTAAGCCAGTCTCAGGGCTTTGCAAGTACAACCGGGTGTTTTGCTTTTGCCGTTGCTCCATGGTGGTACGACGTTCCTGAGCTTTTTCTTTTTCCGAACCGCATCTCCACCTTGAGTTGTAGATTGCTCTTCGGCCGATTCTTCTTCTTCCTCTTCTTCCTCTACCGGGTCGTCCATTCCAGGCACAGTGCTGTTGAACTGCGGCTTGCCCCAGACGTTGGTTATCTCTTTTACGAGCAGGTCGAAGCTCTCGCTAAATCTTCTTTCGACGTTCGAAACGTGGCGCGAGGCTGTTTCAATCACGTGTTCGTTTGATTGCACCGAGGACTCGCCGAGCAATCGTTCAATGATAGTGATTGCATTTGTCATGATCTTGCGCCTCAGGAAAATAATCGGCCGCCAGTAGTTTAACAAAAGATTGCGCTTAAACCAAATTTCTCGGCAAAGGGAGCCAAACCTTTTGTGGTACAAAGCAATGACGAGCGCTACAGGAGTTAGACCATGAAATTGCTGCAGATGTTAGCTGCGCTTACGGCGATCGCACTTTTCAGTGTTCCGGTTCTTGCCGAAGGCCGTCCATTTCCCGGCAAAGGTGAAGAGGCAAAATGGTCACAGGCTTGTGTTCCGTTCAATCAAGGTATTACTTTCTATCGTGCCGGCAACTACCCTAAGGCAATCGAGAAATATAAAGAGGCAATTGCCATATATCCGCACGATTATGACTTCTATAACAATCTCGGTTTGACCTACAAAAAGAACAACGAGCTTGATCTGGCTGCCGAAGCGTTGAAGAAATCAATTGAATTGAAGCCGAATGTCTGGGAGAGCTGGAGTAATCTTGGCAGCGTGTATAAACATCAGAAGAAGGCGAAAGAAGCAGTAGACGCATTCTCAAAGGCGCTGCAATATAATCCTCCAGCCAACAAAAAAACTTTGATAATGCAAAACCTGAATGCTATGAAGGTGGAAGAGGCACAGACGGCTGTAGCAAAAGATACGTCTTCTGAAGTCGGTGCTGCCGCTTCGGGCTCGGCGGCTCCCAGGGGAGCAGCGTCGACATCAGTTCCAGCGGCGTCTATGTCATCATCATCAGCATCGCCATCGCCCGGAGCACCTCCGGCGATGGCTCCTGCAGCTAAACCGGCTGCTTCAGATCCTGTACCCATTGCTCATTAGGTTAGTATCGTTAGTTCGCATTGACCACGTCCGCACGCGACTGTGCCGTAATCACGTCCGCACCATATGCAGTGCGGAGGGGTGCGGCTTTAAATAAGATGTTTAACCGACTGCGTCTTTTAAGGCTGTTCTTGCAGCCAGTTGATTTCGGCTGCCTGTAAGAATCTCTACTTCACGTTTTAGTCGCAGAGAGGTATCTTGCAATTCCAGCAATTTCTGTTGCTCCGAGGCCAGGTCGTACAGATTGCTGGCAACCCAAAACGATAGTTTCTCTGCCGTTTCCGGAAGGTTCTCGGGGAGTTCGACTGTTTTATCAGTCAATTTTGCCAGCAGGTAGGCTATGTCTTTTAAAAGTTGTGATACTTCGGTTGCCAGCGTATTCACCTCAGGACCTGGTGCAGTATCTTCCAACCATTCCACCAGACCTATCTTGTAGGGCGTTTCCTGAATGTATTCGAGCACTCTAAAGCGCTTTCTACCAACCGTCATAATGTTCAGGCGTCCATCATTTAGTCTTCTGAAATCCGTAATTTCGGCGCTGCATCCGACACGAGCCGGCTCGTGATTGACAGGGTCCCAGAGCTGAATGCCGAAGCTCTTATCGCCATCCAGGATGGTATTGACCATGAGCCGATATCGGGGCTCAAAAATGTGCAACGGCATTGGTCTGTCAGGAAAAAGAACCACCTCCGGTAACGGAAAAAGTGGCAGTTCACGCACAGATACTGAAGAGGGGTTCGCCATACTTACTACTTTACAGCAACCCGCGGATGATTAATAAGTTCGTTGCGTAGTTAGAAGTGTGTTACTTTTTTCAAACTGAGCAAAGCCCTTTAGACGTTTGAGAGGGCTGCGCGATGGGGATAAATTGTCATGGGACCGTGATGGCGGCGGCTTGCGAGTGGATAGCGACTGGGATCACTATAAGGAACTGGCTGAGAGGGCAATGCAGGCGGGAGACTATCCTGATGCAGAGTCTCTGTGGTTTGCGGCGCTGCAGATTGTCGAATTTGATGGAGAAGGCGACCCTCGCCTGGCTACCACACTGGACGGACTGGCTGCTGCCTGTTCCGGCCAGCGCAAATACGGACAGGCACAAAACCTATACTGGGATGCCATAAAGATCAAAGAAAAATATGACGGCTATGACAGTTTAAATACGGCTATAAGCCTGAGAGGCCTGGCCGGCGTCTATTACGAGCAGGGCAAGTATACCGAGGCTGAAGCGCTCGGTAAACGCGTACTGAACATATTCGAGCAGATTCACGGTCCTCATCATGCCGATGTAGGGGAAATTGCGATGAATCTGGCTGCCCTGTACCACAAGCAAAAAAATGTCGAACAGGCCCAGATTTTTTATCAGAGAGCGCTGGAAATTAAGGAACAGACCAACAGCGGTACGCAGCCGAAGATATCGACGCCGTTCAGTCAGCGCACAGCAAAACCGACGTCTGTTTGCCCTGTTTGCGAGCGAACATACGTCGGTGATACGTGTTTGAAGTGCACTCAAACCACCTTAAAGGCGATAGAAGCACCGAGCGGCAGCTCTTAGTTCTAGTTCAGACCTGCTCAGGTTTTAGCTGTTCAGACTTGCCTGCATGCCTGCTTGCTGTTGAATAGAAGCTTGCTGTTGCTGCACTTGTTCTGATTCAGATGCCAGGCGCGCTGCCCTGCTACGTCCTCTACTCTGACCGCCTTTGCGCCCCGCTTCAGCCGCTTCGGCGGAGGTGAATTCGTGAGCGGTGCCGCGCGCGTGTGCGGCTTTTCCTCCCATGGAAGCAATCTGGCGTTGTTCGTCTTTATTCATGGAAGCGAATCCGCGATTGCTCTTCTTTGGTTTTTCTGTTTCGTAAGACATTTTTTTGAACCTCGTCGAATGTTTATGTCATCTTCCGTACGTCGTTCCGCAGGCTTATGCACCACATGCGGTGCTTGGTAACCAGAATTTGATGGAGCGTAAAAAACCTTATTGATGAACGTGTCGAAAAATAGTAACTAAACTGCTTTCTCGATCGAATTCGATTTTTCACAGTGGTCTTGTAGAGTTCCAGAGATGCTGGCGAAATGGAATTAGTTCCCAGATCTGGATAGTGTTTTTTTAAGGTCCTACCTTGAGTACCTCATAGTCTACACTTATGCCGCCAAATTGGCAAATCTCGACAGTAAGTTGCTGAAGAGCTGATTAGCCTTGCGTTTAGCGGATTTCGCTCTGTCCGGTGAAGGAAGGCGTGTCGTCTTTAATATACTTTGCGAGCGATTTGGTCTTTCAAACGTCTTTCAACTGAACGAATTAATGTGTAGGCGGCATATAAAACTCAAGTTTGAAGAAAAAATATATTTTGCCAGGGAGCCTTTTGAAGTTTTTGTAGATTGAATTTGTGAGGGTTCGTGTGGCTCTCGGGCACTATTTGGGGCACCTAAGAATCGCCCCAGGAGGGATGTAGATGACTAAGGCAGTAGGTATTGATTTGGGCACGACAAACTCGGTGGTAGCTGTAATGGAAGGCGGCAAGCCGATTGTCATCGCCAATACTGAGGGTGCTAGAACAACACCGTCCATCGTCGCATTCACCAAAACAGGCGAAAGATTGGTCGGACAGCTGGCAAGACGCCAATCAGTTCTAAATCCCGAAAGCACGATTTATTCAATTAAGCGCTTCATTGGTCGACGTTTCGACGAAGTCGGCGAAGAGATGAAGACTGTCTCTTATAAAGTACGCAATGGCAACGATGGCGGTTGCAAAGTCTCGATTCAAGGCAAGGAGTATACCCCGGAAGAGATTTCTGCGATGGTACTGCGGAAGCTAAAGGAAGATGCAGAAAAGTACCTGGGTGAGAAAGTGACATCTGCAGTCATAACTGTGCCTGCATACTTTAATGATTCGCAAAGACAGGCAACTAAAAACGCGGGTGCGATTGCCGGTCTCGATGTTTTGCGCATCATCAACGAGCCGACAGCAGCCGCTCTTGCATACGGAATTGAGAAGAAAAGCAATGAGACGGTGCTTGTATTTGACCTCGGTGGCGGCACGTTCGACGTGTCTATTCTAGAGGTCGGGGACGGAGTCTTCGAAGTACGGTCAACCGCGGGTGACTCTCACTTGGGCGGAGACGACTTTGACCACTGCATCGTCGCCTGGTTGGCCGATGAATTCAAAAAGGCAGAGGGTATCGATTTGCGCAACGACTCGCAGGCGCTACAGCGTCTGACAGAAGCTGCGGAGAAAGCCAAGATTGAACTTTCATCTGTGACCGAAACAACGATTTCGTTGCCCTTCATTACAGCAAATGCAGACGGACCTAAGCATCTGGACACGCGATTGACGAGAGCGAAGTTTAATGAATTGACCAGGCATCTTGTGGAACGGTGCCGCAAGCCCGTGCTTCAGGCGCTGGAAGATGCGAAATTGAGTTTGAAGGACCTTCAAGAAGTGGTTCTTGTAGGAGGTTCCACTCGTATTCCGGCAGTGCAAGAACTGGTCAAAAATCTGACCGGTGGTAAGGAGCCGAACCAGAGTGTGAACCCTGACGAGGTCGTAGCGATCGGTGCCGCGATTCAGGCCGGTGTGCTGGCGGGCGATGTGAAAGATGTCGTCTTGCTCGATGTGACACCGCTTTCCCTGGGAATCGAAACCATGGGAGGAGTCTTCACCAAATTGGTTGAACGCAACACCACTATTCCAACTCATAAATCTGAGGTCTTCTCTACCGCAGAAGATAATCAGCCGGGAGTAGATGTGCAGATCTTCCAGGGTGAGCGAGCTATGGCTCGGGCGAACAAATTGCTTGGAAACTTCAAGCTGGAGGGCATTCGCCCTGCACCGCGGGGAGTGCCTCAAATTGAAGTCTCGTTCGACATTGATGCCAACGGTATCCTGCATGTGACTGCGAAAGATAAAGGCAGCGGCAGTGAGCAGAAGATTACGATCACAGCGAGCACGAATTTGTCAAAAGATGATATTGCTCGCATGGTTAAGGAAGCGCAGGAGCATGCTGCTGAAGATTCTAAGACGAAGGAAGACGCGGATGCTCGCAACCGTGCCGACCAGATGTGTTACATGATCGAGAAGCAGGTGCAAGAGTCAGGTCTTTCCAGCTCGCCGAATCGTTCCAGAGCGGAGACCCTGATTGCAGAAATTCGGGAAAAAACAGCTGCTCGTGCTGATGCTTCAACATTGAAGCCGCTCTTGGACGAACTGCAAAGTGTTGCAACGCAACTGCAACAGGAGGCAGCCAGTCAGTCTTCCTTCAATGCGCAACAGCAACAACAGTCGAATAATGACTGCAGTCCGAACGACAATGTCCGCTTCCATAACGGAAACGTCAACAAAAGCGGGTTCAATCAGGCGCATTCCGGAGCGGGAGGTGATGATGTCATCGATGTAGAAGTCGCCTGATCATCGAACAGTCAATGTGGGAACAAAAAACAACCTGGGGAACCAGGTTGTTTTTTTTACGTCGCAGGAAGCATTACCCTATTTCGGCAGTCTTCGACTTTCTACTGGGACTATCTACTGGGACATTCGACTGGGACTGTCGGACTTTCGGCTAGAACGTAGGACTGGATAGACCAGCCGTCTGCCCGTTGGCTCGCATTGCTTCTTGAATCGAGATGTTGAGTCCGGTCAATCCCCGTTCGATGGTATCAATATCCGACTTCGATTCAGTGCGGTTGAGGATCATCTGACCCAGTCGTGAACTGTCCGCTCGCAAGTTCTCGGCTTGATATGCGGTTATCCAGCCATTTGCAACCGAGCGATCGATTTGTTCGTTCATGGCCGCCAATCTGTTGCCATAGACGGGAAATGGACTGATCATCGCCGCCGAAGTCGTCTCAGACGAAACGCTGGCTGGTTTAGAGCCCATCATGATGACACTGCGGCGAATTGTTTCAGGTTCGCTAACGATGGTCGGTTGGATATTAGGTGTTGTAGTCGTCACAGTCGTCTTAGTCGTTTTCACTGTCTGAGCCGGCAAAACTGCTGCTGGTGCGATATATGCAGGTTCGACTATGGCTGTCGTGGGTGCTACTATCACTTTTGACGCCGGCACGATTTGCATCATTGGTGCGGGCGCGACATAAGTTGTCGTGTTAGTTGCCGGTTCGACGTAAGTTGTAGTTTTCGTGATGCAGTCAGCGTTTGCTGGGGTAAGCGAAGTTACTCCGCCTACAAGTGCCAGCAACGTTAAAATGTTGCGTCTGGTTTTCATGTCCTCACCTCTTCTCTTGCTCTCGGTGGGAAACCTGACGGAGAGTGAAGAATGTGTGTTCCAAAAGTCTGAACAAATGTTTTCTTCAAAATGGCTTAGCGAGCGGCTTGAGCCGCTAAACATAAGGTTTACAATGACTCGACTATGGATCCTGACCACTCACCTGTTCGTTTGGAATAACTCAGCTATGTGTCAATAGCGTTCTGTCAGGTGCACCTGTTTCGCTATGTGGCTTCGCAAGCGGTAGTAAGACCCAGAAGGTGGCACCGTTTCCGAGAGTGCTGCTGACGCCCATGGTGCCGCTCATGAGGGAGACGAGGCTCTTGCAAATCGACAAGCCCAGTCCAGTTCCCCCGTAGACGCGTGTGGTGGACCCGTCGGCTTGTACAAACGGTTGAAATAACTTCTCCTGGACGTCTGGCGCAATACCGATGCCGGTATCAGTGACCTGGATGCGAGTGCGATCGTTTTCTGACTTTATGGAAATGGTGATGCCACCATGAGCGGTGAATTTTATGGCGTTGTAGACAAGATTTAGTATTACTTGCTTGATGCGAATTTTGTCTCCGATGAGACTTTCACTTACCGACGGTTCCACAACTGTATTCATGAACAAGCCTTTGCGGCTGGCATCGTTGTTGGTTATCGTGAGGACTTCTTGCAACAGTTCGCGCGGAGAGAATTCATGATGTTCCAGCACCATTTTGCCGGCTTCCAATTTTGAAAAATCCAGAAGGTCATTGACGATGACCAAGAGGTGCTTGGTAGATTCATGGAGGTGTTGTGCTATTTCTTGCCCCTCTGAGTCAAGCTCTTTCAGATTTAGCAATTCAGACATCCCCAGGATGCCGCTTAGTGGAGTACGAATTTCGTGGCTCATATTCGTAACGAACTCTGACTTCAGCCGAGAACCTTCAAGTGCTTTGTCGCGAGCGTCTTTCAATTGTTGCTCTGATTCGAGCAATAACTTTTGCGATCTCAAGTTTGCCACCAGTTGCCGAAACACAACGATAAACAGTGCCAGCATTGCTAAACCCAGTGTGGGGAATAAACCTCTAGCGAAAAGTGTCTTGCTGTTTGAACGACTCAGGTACTGATCGAGTTTGTTCAGACTGGCGATGTCTATCGGGTCATAGAGTTCATGGATTTTATCCATATTGTCTTTTTGGCGATCCAGTGCTTCTTCTATCTCTGCGGCGGATGCCTTATCAGCACGTAATTGCACAAGTTTCTTGAGCGAAATCTGCTCAGCATCGATGGCCTTTTTAACAGCGGCAACGGCCGCCTGCTGAGCGGGATCGGTCTGTGCCGAAATATCGATTTTAGCAATGGCCTCAGGTAGCTTATTCAGTGCTTCGTTGTATGGCTTCAGGTAGGATGTTTTACCGGTCAGCACATAGCCGCGTGCTCCGTTTTCAGAGTCCCGCAGTAGCGAAATTACGTCGACGATTCTGACGCGATATTGATGGGTGAGGTCGAGAAATTTTTCGAGTTTGACTATGTCAAAGATCGTCAGGTAGGCGCTCAAATAGATAGTGCCGGTGACCAGGAAAAGAACTGCGAAACCGGCAAATAACTGTTGTTCTGTGCTGAGTCTTGACTTGAGCATAGTTTATCGAGTGTTCTCAGGCACTTCTAAACGTACCGTCTCAAGTATCGCATGAACGCGACTGCGTGTGACTTCCGGGGATGTTGAGATAGTTGAGCTTGTGGTCAGTAATCCTCAACAGATTGGAAAAAAGAATTTTCAAAATTATTTGAACTTTTTTGCCCTGGATGACGTTATATAAGACATAGGTCAGCAATGAGGTGACGACGATGAAATCTATACCGAAGCGACTGGTGCCGATTATATTACTGCTGGCAGCACTGATTGTCGGGCCGCTGACAAGCTGTCTGCTGCCCGCTCATGCCGAATCAGAGGCTAGCTCATCAGCTGGATCAGAGGCAGGGTTGGAGGCTGGCACGCCCGGGCGGGGGCGGAGAGGCGGACGAAGAGCTTACTGGCGACGCATGCGCGCTCAGGCGAACAAAGAGGCGCGTAAAGAGGAGCAGAAGTATCGTGCCACTCATTGGACGGGCGACCATCATTAGGTTTGCATCGCATTAAATTATCTGGTGACTGACTATCGAAAGAGGCATGTCCGGTTCGATGATGACGTTCTGACCGGCAGCTCTCATTCTGATAATTTCCGAAAGAAGCACGCTAATTCGGTCGTATGTCATGACGTCCAGATTTTGCCAGAGCTGCTCTTTCGCTGCATTTTTCAGTTCGAGGGAATCGTCTGAGTGTACGATTTCGCCACTGCGCACCTCTAGTCTGCGGATTTTTGATTTCTCCTGGAAAATTATTCGTGAATTGAGAAGTCGTGTCAGAACTTTTCCGCGTAAATATGATTTGGCAATGCGTTTGAAGAGCCTGCCAAACTTCCCAGACACATCCTCGGGGGTGTATTCGACCAGTGAATCGTCTGAATCTTCGTCCTCGAGATCATCGTCGTCGGGTTCGCCTGTGTCCAGGGGATTTGTAGCTTCACCATTGGACTGCTGTGACAGTCTGGCTGACTTACGGATAAATCTTATACAGAAAGCCATCAGATCTCGGGGAGTAGCAAGCAAAGTTGGATCGAGATTGTGCTCAGCGCAGAATAGTTCAAAGCCACTGGAAATTAGATCTGTGGGCACTTCATCGAAAAATATCAACGGGTCATCTTCACCCGTGGTAAGCCAGGTGTGTACACGCGTGAACTGTTCAAGAGCAAAGTGACCCGAAAATGGACCGATCGGGTGATCTATAGATTGTATGTAAGACATGGAGGATAAGTTTTCATCGAAAAAAGCCAGTTGCCGTTGCTTCCGCTTCAAGCTGTAGTTGTAAGGTGGGTCGTGTCTTTTTATCTCGTCCGTTTCCAGTATCGCTGCCTCTAGTGCTGAGCCGCATTCGATGTGGTCAATATTGTGCGTTTGAGTGAGCATCTCAAGCTTTCGTGGATCCTTATTGCGTTGTCCGCGAAAGTAGCTGTTGACTCGACTTTTCAATGATGTTGCCTTGCCTACATAGAGAATTTCACCCCTGGCGTTCATCATTTTGTATACGCCAGGTTTATCTGGTAGTGAAAGGCGCTTTTCGCTTTCGAGTGGGTATTGATATTTTGTGCGCTTGGTTTTTACCGGTTCCTTAAGCCAATCGCGGAGCTCCTCGACACTGTAGATGCCCTGTTTGGCGAGTTCGGCTACAAGTCCCTGCCAGATTGAAAAAGTCATTTCGACGTGGTGAGAAGAGCGTTTCAATTCACAGTTTGATGCACCAAAGAAGCCACCAAGACCGCGTATTCCGCGTGTGGGTAGATTAGGAAACAGCCGTCTGGCAATTTGATACGTGCATATCAGATCAAGCGGAAACGGCTCGTCACCGTGCTTTTCAAAGAGTTCATGGAGAAAGGGCTTTTCAAATGATGCATAATGCACCACTGCCGCATTTATTTGGTTTTCGGCACAATGTTTCTTCAGCGAGAAATATATTTCGCGTTCATGCACCGCATTGACCATCTCCTCATCTGATATTCCTGTAATTACCTGAATTCGAAATGGAATTTCCTTTTTGTCGGGTTGACTGACTAGTTTGCATTGAATCTTTCCCGGCTGCTGTTCGCTTGCGCTTGAGTCGCACCAGGCGATTTCAAGGATGCTGCCCAATACGGGATTTGCAGCTGTTGTCTGACAATCCAGAAACAAAAAGCGGTCACGCAATAGATTCATGTGCTGGCTCAATTTGTTGCTCGCTTTCTTTCCAGAACTGTTGGATATCTGACAAAATGCTGCTCGAAACTAACTCGTTGACTGAAGTGTCGAACCAGTCGTCTGGCATTGTGTCCACATAACTTGTTTCGACAAATCTTCTATCCATAAGCACTATCAAACCGCGATCGTTTTCTGAGCGAATTACTCTGCCTGCAGACTGGATTACCTTGGCCATTGCCGGATATGTATATGCATATTCGAAGCCAGAGCCGTAGTACTTTTCATAGTAACCGCGCAATAGTTCGCGTTCAAGATTGTAGTTCGGCAGGGCTGGTCCAACTATAATGGCGCCGATCACCGAATCTCCGGGATAGTCGACTCCTTCGGAAAAAACACCTCCCTGTACGGCGAAGATTAAAGTTGGCTCCTGTTGCGCTTTCAGCTGTTCGATGTAACGATTGACTTCGGTTGGGCGCATCTCAGGGGACTGTTTGATGAGAACAAATTTGTCAAATGTACATAGTTTTGCGACCTCATCGAGGAAACCAAAGCTAGGGAAAAAGACAAAATAGTTGCCCCGGCGAACCTCTGTAATTTTCATGATTGCTTGAGCGATCTTCTGGTAATTTTTGTCCCGATCCGAATACTTCGTCGACACTTGTGGGATTACAACAAGTTTGCGATTTAGTTTTGGAAACGGTGTCTGAAATTCCATTGTTTTTGTTTTTGCCGACTTGAAACCGGATAATTTTGCGTAGTATTCAAACGGTTTCAGGGTAGCTGAAAATGCCACCACGTTTGAGAATGCGTCATGCGCTGCCTTCAGCTTTTCTGAAGCATCGCAGCAAGTTATTTTGATGCTAGCACCGAGTGAATTTTCGCTATAGGTGGCGAAAAAATTGTCACCTTCGAAATCCAGGGCAGCTGTGAAGTCTGCCCAATCTCCACAGAGTTTTAAAATTGGGTCTTTCTGCTCAATGTCTATTTTTGCACCAAGGTAACGCATGACGAAATCTTTCAGGCGCTCGTTATGGTCCTTGAATGAATCCGGTATTACTTCAAGTTTTGCCTGTCTCGTACCATTGGGCTTGCACGAATATATGATTTCGATGCCTTTGTTAATGAGCGTTAGCGCTTCGGAGACGAAATTATGATTTTGTGTGGTCAAATCATTTTTTAGCAATTGCAAAGCGTATGTTGAAAGGCTGCCTGAATAATAATCAGTGGCTCGGCTCGGCAGATTGTGCGCCTCGTCGATGATCAGATTAGGTCTGTCCTTTTTCGCGGCGGTCTGATTGGTGAGACGCCCTAGCAATGAGCGCGGTGAAAAGACGTAATTGTAGTCTCCAATAACTACATCAGCACGTTCGATGCAATCGACACTAAGTTCGAATGGGCAGACTTTGTAATTCTCGCCCAGATCGCGAAAAGTCTGTGCTGAGAGATGTTTGTGTTTTGCTGCCTTGTTGACCAGGTCGTTTTCATAGACCTTTTGATAGTAATCTTTGGCATATTCGCAATAGTGTGGATTGCAGATTTGTTCAGCTTTTGGGCACAGCCTGGCTTTGGCTGTGATAGTCAGTGAGCGTAATTTGGGCTGTTTTTTTTGCAGCCTTTTTATTGCGTCTTCAGCGACTGAATGCTGGCTGTTTTTTGGCGTTACGTAGACAACGGTTTGCCCGCGTGCAAACGCTTCCTTTATAACCGGAAACATGACCCCGATCGTCTTTCCCAGTCCGGTTGGCGCCTGAATCAGCATCGGTTCATTATTAATCAGACCGGCCTCGACGTGATCGATGAGCTCGAGTTGACTTTGCCGAGGCGTAGCAAAAGGAAACGTCACATTGCGGGCAATCATCTTTCTGCGTGCTGCGTCAGCTTCGCGCAGTTCTGCTTCAGCTACCAATTCATCCAACCGTTTATCCAGCCAGGTTTCGTAGCTGGTCTGGTCGAAATGTATCGGTAGCTCTATCTCTTCGCCAGTGCGTGCCGAGACAAGTACGAAGCGACCGAGAGGCTTTACTCTCTCGGTAAGCATGAGCAGATACATATACGTTTTGAGTTGCATTGCGTAGGGATGATCGGCATTTTCCTTGAGCTTCTGCAACAAGTCCTGGATATCGAACGATGACTTGATTTCCTCGACTATAGTGACGGTGCCGTCCAGAATGCCGTCAATTTGTCCACTGACTATAAATTTGAAACCGCCACGCTCGAAGGTGTGACTTACTTTGACTTCACAACGATAGTTGTAGAACTCGCTCTGGCGTTTCTTTTGCAAGGCGACATGTAGTTCTTGTCCATTGGTCGGTAACGAGCCGTAGCCCGAATTGACTTCTATGCTGCCAGTGCGTGGCAATGGCAGTGCGAAGTCTCGCACTCCAATGTTTATCTTTTTCATCTGTCGTCGGCACCGTATGTGGTGGGGGATTAAAACGACTTTTATACCATTGGTATGTATGGTAGTACCGGAATTAGCTTAAGTCAAGACGTTCCTGGATGAATTCGCTTGCAATTGACTTGCCAAGTGGAAAATGGTCACAGAGTTGATGCAAAAGGGGTTTTATCGGTGAAAAATTCAGCCAGTCGCGGTATTGTTAACCAAAGCCAGAAAGGCAATTCTGGTGAAGGTAGCTGAGCCGGGAACTAAGTTTTACAATGCGCGTTCTTGTTGTGTCTTATAATCGACAATCTGCAGGCTAACGTTTGCTTTGGAGAAGACGGAATGAGTAGAAGAAAACTCGCTTTTGCTTGTGCGACAACTGTACTTGTGCAACTTGTTGTTCCTGTTTTTGCCAGTGACGCTGGTGCCTCTGGGACTTCTGGCAATTCTGCAAGTACTGCGAGTACTGCGAGTACTGCAAATGCTGCAAGTCCTCCTAATCCTGCAAATACTGTTAATACCGGTACTTCTGACAGCTCCAATGCGTCTGACCCATCGAACAGTGCGGCGATGTCCAGTTCGTCACAGGGCTCATCGCCCGCTGACCTGGTGTCGATCGAGTTAATGAGAGACGGACTGTCTGCTCCGTTGTTTTACTTGACGCCGGACATGCCGTTGAATGCTGCATATTTGCTTCCAATAGCTGATCCCGCTAATTTGTTGAAGGGCGAAGCGAAAGCATCCGAATCTAGCGATACAACTTCTGACACCACTTCCAATACCAATTCTGACGTTAAGGCTGGCGATAATTCCAATCAATCTGACAAGGCATCGGAATCACAAACAGCTGGCACTGGTGATGGTCCTGTAGTAATAGACAACGATCTCGAAAAAGAGATTCAGGTAACAGAATACGTCTGGAAAGAGATTCCTGATAGTGAAGGAAAAATGCACATCGATGCGGGCGGCCGCTTTCCCGTCACTGTCGTTACTTCACACACGAGCAAAACAGCTAAGGTTGGAGATCCCGTTGAGGCTCGCCTGAAAGTTGATATCAAAATTGGTGGCAGATTGATCGCGCCAAAGGGTGCCAAAGTGATCGGTCACATTGCTACTTGCGAAAAGGCAAGAAAAATGATTCAGGCTGAGTTCAGCACAAAACGTTGGATGCGGCCAAGCGGTTCTTTAGGTGTGCAATTTGACGAAATACTCACTGCCAGTGGTGACCACATACCGCTTGTGGCAACACCCGCACGACAGCCTCGAATCGTCAAAAATATGGCAGAGGGAAGAGTCCTCGGCGTCAATCACAAGGGGGAGATAGTCTCACCTTTATCCAGTCAAGTTAAGTCGCAGGCCGCTCACCTGGGTATTCGCGCAGCCGCTTCAGCCGCGGGGCCGTTTAGTTTCGGGATCGTTCCGGTAGCATATGGAGTCGCAGGCGCAATCAGCCCGAGTTTCGCTTTTATGCATCCGGTCGGAAAAAATGTTCGTCACCGCAGGCTGAAGGGATTTGGACTTGGTGTCGTTTCCGGTCTACCGGGTGGATTCCTGGTGGCAGACTCGATAATTCGAGGTGATGAAGCTATTATCAAGCCGGGTGATGAATTCCTGGCTGAGTTCAAGCAGAAGTTTACTGGCGAGGCTTCGACCGACGCTCAGCTGATGCCAAACGCAAAGGTCAAAGTTCATGGTGAAGTGATGCCGGGAGCGACCCCAACTGGCAAGTCAGGATCTGGTTCGTCAGGCAAGTCTGGTTCAGGTCCATCAAGCAAGGCGGGATCCAGTTCAGCGGGCAAGTCAGGTTCGAGCCCATCAGATAAATAGCGCAATTCGTAGTACCGTGATGAGCCTCAACGCCGACAGAACAAACCAGTCCAGCACGTTGATGAGCCAAAAGAGAACTTACTCGATCATTTGCGCAGCCATCGTGCTGACAACGGCGGTAGCGTTCTATTGGCGTGTTACATGGCATTCGATGCCAGGTCAAACATTCAATGGTCCATTACCGCCACTGAGTGAGAAAGAAGTCACCATCCGTGATGCATTGGCTAAGCACGTCCATGTTCTTGCGGAAGATATTGGAGAGCGCAATTCAACTCAATTTGAGCACTTGAATAAAGCGGCTGAATACATAATTCAAGAGTTCAAGATTATTGGCTATCAGCCGAGGTTTCAGGCATATGAGCTGAATGGGAAAACCTACAAAAATATTGAGGTAGAAATTGCAGGTAAAGATCCAAATGCAGCTATTTTGATTGTGGGCGCACATTATGATTCTGCCTTGAATTCGCCAGGCGCTGATGACAATGCCTCCGGCGTCGCATCTTTGCTTGAATTGTCGCGGGCGCTGTGGGGCAAACAGTTTGACCGCAAAATCAAAATTGTCGCCTTTGCCAATGGTGAGCCGCCTTATGCAAATACTCCGGATTCAGGTAGCCATCGCTATGCTCAATTAGCAAAGGGCTACGGTGCAAAAATCAAAGGCATGATTTCACTGGACGAACTCGGCTATTACTCCGATTCGCCAGAGTCGGAGAAATTGCCGGTGAACATTTTTTCTTACTATCCAGCTGTTGGTGATTTCGTTATGGCGGTCGGAAATGCTGAGTCAGCATCGTTTTGTCGAGGCGCCGTCGAGTCATTCAGGAATAGCACAAAATTTCCGAGTGAGGGAATCATTTGTCGTGATTCGGTAAATCCTCAGGGCATGGAAGGGGTCGATCATGTGGAGTTCTGGAAGGCTGGCTATCCGGCCGTCATGTTTACCGACACCGGGGCGGATCGGGACCCCGTTATCCATTCCGCTGAGGATGTTTCTAGCCGGGTAGATGCCGACAGGCTCTGCAGAGTCACCGGTGGGCTCGTCGCCGTGCTTATGAGTCTCGCTAGTAACTGAAAAATATGTTCTTCTTGGAGCATTTGGCTGCCAACTACGTACAACCACGAATTTACATCAATGAAGCAGTAAGTATCATTGATCTGTTCAGAACTAAAGGGCAAAGATATGAAAGTTAGACGACTTGAGACCCTGGTAGCTCTCGTAGCTTGTTTAACCCTGGCAAATCCGGTCTTCGCACAAAACGTCCTTCGGGGCAGTGCGCAGTACAGCGATCTCAATTCCGGCGGAGCGAATACTTCGTTGAAACGCAGCGATGTTCGTCCTTCGTCGAATGCGCCTGATTCGTTTGCTCCGCAAGGCGACGTCGGTGAGCCTGTGTTCGCGCCTGCTAGTTTCTCGGTTCCGTTGATGGCACCTCCCCCAGCACCTCCTGCGAATCCGGCTTTTGGACTAAACGCGCAGTCAGAGAGTGAGAGTGATTTTCAGGGTCAGCAAGGTGTGCCGGGTTTAGACCAGCAGCAGTATGCGCCTCACGCCTTGAGCGCTCAGCAAGATCAACAACCGCGTCAAATGTCGAATCCGAACGACCCTGACAGCTCGCCAGAAATGAAACTGTTGTGGGATGCCTGGCATCATCGTGTGGCTGAGGCTGTATTCATTCGATACTCTACTATGGCTAACGCTGGATTCGCGAACAGTCCGCCTATTGGCGCAATTGCGGCCTATACAGTCTCGCGTGACGGAAGGATTTCCAATGTGCATTTGAATCAGAAAAGCCCTAACGCGCTCTATAACGCCTGTGTGATTATGGCAATTCAATCTCTCAACGGAAACATGGCTATTTTGCAATTCCCACCGAACTCGCGACGTATGAGCGTTGAAAAGGTTGGTCAATTCACTCAAAATTACGGACAGCAAATCGGTTTCAAGACAGTTGTCGGAGATCAGGAAACTATCCCGGGCCGACGTTGATTGGGGAAATCAGCTCCGTTTGAAACCGTTTGAGACTCGATTCCGTTTGAAACCGTTTGAGACTCGGTTCCGTTTGAAACCGTTTGAGACTCGGTTCCGTTTGAAACCGTCTAAGACTCAGCTCCGTTTGAAATCATTTGAGACTCAGCTCTTCTTAAGACTAATCTTCCGTTGCTTTTGCAATTGCGATTGTCGTACGCACCAGACCAGGTGTACCTCCTTCGTACACTAGATACCTGGAGACCCAGGCTGGAGCGAATTTGGCTTTATAGTTCCGCAATCCCTTATAAGAAAAGAAGCGGTTCATATGTTCATATATCTGGTGAACAGCACGTTCTTGCAGTGTTGCATCACTTTCAGTGCCAACTCCGGAGAGGGCAGCCAGACCCAGGCTGAAGTGAGTAAATCCGGCTTGATGCAGCATCAGTAGCATTTTTGCGAACAGAAAGTCCATTGCACCGTTTGGTACTTCCACGCGATGTCGCATCAAATCAATGGTCACCTCTCCTGGCTGATACGACCTGACCTGGTTTGCGAAGGCAATGATTTTTCCGTTTGGATCGACAAGATTGTAGGTGGTGTCATGTTGAAGTTCGGACTTATCAAATTGTCCCAGGCTGAATCCGCGTTCTCGTCTTCCGGGTAATGATAGCCATTCATCGGATACTGCCTTCAATTCAGCTAGTTCTTCCTCCGAGTGGGGCGCCAGCGATTGAACAACTTTGTAGCCGTCGCGTTCCAGTTTTTTGATAGGGCTTTTGAAGGTCTTCTTGTTAACAGTTTCGTTGCAAAAAGAAGCCAAATCAACTACACCGTCTTCGCCAATCTTCAATACGTCTAGTTTTAGCTCTTCGTATATCGGTAAGAATTCTGCCGGCACCTGCATAAATGCGCAAGACCAGCCGTTCTCGTGGCAATAATTTAGAAACTGTCTGGTCATCTCTAATATCTTTTCGGGCGGACCGACGGGATCTCCCAGGCTGATTGCGATTGCATTTTCTGTTTTATATGCGACAAACGATTGTCTATCAGGTGAAAACAGGTACGATTTGTCGGGCAGTAATTTGTATCGATCCAGTGATGTGCGCCCATGTTTGTTGAGAATTTCTTCCGCCAGGTGGCGCTCTCGGGGATGAGTATTGAGTTGATAATTGATTGGTCTGAACAGACTGGCAATCACAAAAACTGGAACGATGTATCCGACAACTTGTAATGACTCGATGAACCAGCGAGCATATCTGGTATGCGCTGTAAGATCAGTATTTCCGAGCTGAGTGATACCACTTATGGCACGTTCGAAACAACTTCGAAGGCTGAAACTGACTCCAAAGTCGATTTTGTCTAACAGCCAGAAACCGAGTGTGCCGTAACCAATCGCAACTACAATCAGCACAGAGCTGACTAGGACCGCAAACCGTATGGAGTTTGATTCGCTTTTTACGCGAAAGTGATTACGCAAGATCAGAAGGAATCCACACCCTAAAATCGGTGGTACGGCAGAATAGCTTGGTAAGTCTATTTCACTGATTTTTCGTGCTAGCCAAATTGAATGTTCGCCGCCGATACGCAGAAGTTGCAATGTCGCCGACAAGCCGTTGATCAGTACGGCCATCCACCAGGCTGTCCGCTTGCGGCGCCAAAGGTTGAACGAGAGGTAGATCAATAGAAGAGCAAAACCAAGTTCTACAGTTTTGCTCAGGTGATAAAGTTCGAATGGAACTAGTGCGGAAAAGAGTTTCGGATGTTTTTCGAAGCGCACCAATAGCGGTTGCACTGTGCCAATCAGACCGGCGAGCAGAGTCGTGCCGGAAACAAGCCAGATTGGCCAATCTGCAAAGGTTCCGATTGGGTCAATATCTTCAGGTTTGAGAAATCGCCTGGCCGCGGCCGTCAGCCCACCGCTGGTAAATTCCGGTTCCGCTTGACTTTGTTCGGGCTGAGTTGTTTCGTCTGGCACGGTATTGGCTACTTACGTCAATTGCTCGATTCGCTTATTAAGGCTATTGACTCAGGATTTTCGATTAGTCTGAGCTTAGCGGCGCGGTTCATTCGCTTAATTTTCCATTCCAACTTCATAGCATCAACTTTCGTGTCTAATTTCCATGCAAACAGAAGCTTTACGGGGCGATTGGCGCGAGTGTATTTAGCTCCTTTGCCTGAGTTATGGTTCTCAATGCGCTGCTGAACGTCATTGGTCCACCCTGTGTAGAGGGATCCATTAGAACATTCAATTACGTATGTATAAAAAGGCATATGGCAATTCCAGTTAATGGAACTACCATAGCAGATGCAATTCGGTTTTTAGATGACCGGGCTTTATGACGCCGTTTCTATTCGGACTCAGATCGATTTGGATTCAGATCGATTCAAATTAAGTCACGTCAGCGTCAACTATGTCGTCGCTCTCGGCAGTCGAACTCGATGAACTGCTGCTTTCTCCATTGCTTTCGTTAGTTGTCGAACTGGAGCTGGCGTTGGCCGTAACATCTTGTTGGATATTGACCAGCGCACCGCGCAATTCATTCATGAGACCCTTTAGTTTGTCTGTGTCAGAGTCAGCGCGATTTTCTATACGAGTTCTGATATCGCCGATTAGTTGCTCTGCCTTGTGTCTGTTCGTCTCGGTTACTTTATTACCGCCGTCCCGAATCTGCCGTTCAACCGAGTAGCAGAGGTTATCAGCCTCATTCCGAAGATCCGCGGCTTCTCGCACCTTCGCGTCTTCATTGGCATGGCTTTCTGCTTCTTTTACGAGTCTGCCGACGTCATCTTTTGACAAGTTGGTGCTGGCAGTTATGGTGATTTTCTGCTCTTTGCCGCTCTGTTCATCGCGGGCAGTGACACTCAAAATGCCGTTTGCATCAATATCGAACGACACTTCGATTCTTGGCACCGCGCGTGGTGCGGGCTTGATTCCGTCGAGGCGGAAATTACCCAGCATTTTGTTGTCTTTAGCCATTTGTCTTTCACCCTGAAAGACCTGGATGTCGACAGCAGGTTGATTATCTTCAGCGGTCGAGAAGGTTTGCGACTTGTGAGTCGGGATTGTTGTGTTGCGTTCAACCAGTTTTGTGAATACACCACCCATAGTCTCGATTCCGAGCGAGAGCGGAGTGACGTCGAGGAGTACAACGTCTTTTACTTCGCCGCCCAGAACGCCAGCTTGAATCGCAGCTCCGATGGCTACAACTTCATCAGGATTGACGGTTTGATTCGGCTCTTTGCCGCCGGTCAAACTCTTCACCAATTCTTGAACTGCTGGAATGCGTGACGAACCTCCGACAAGCACAACTTCATTGATATCTGCTGTAGTCAAATTGGCATCTTTCAGTGCTTGCTCGACTGGCTTGCGGCAGCGCTCAACCAGGTGTCGGGTCAATTCATTGAACTTGGCGCGGGTTATGCGCATATCCAGATGTTTTGGTCCGGACTCATTGGCTGTTATGAATGGCAGCGAAATGCTGGTTTCATTCACCTGTGACAATTCTATTTTTGCCTTTTCAGCAGCTTCAGTAAGTCTTTGAAGAGCTTGTGCGTCTTTGCGAAGATCGATGCCCTCAAGACGTTTGAATTCTTCTGCCAACCAGTCAACGATGACGTGGTCGAAGTCATCGCCGCCGAGGTGTGTGTCACCTGAAGTTGCGTGTACTTCGAATACTCCGTCACCTACTTCTAAAATCGAGACGTCGAATGTGCCACCACCCAGGTCGAACACGAGGATGGTTTCGTTCGCCTTTTTGTCAATGCCGTAGGCGAGTGCTGCTGCTGTCGGTTCGTTGATGATACGCAGCACGTCGAGACCTGCGATTACACCGGCGTTTTTTGTCGATTGACGTTGCGAGTCATTGAAGTAAGCTGGAACTGTGATGACTGCTCCTGTTACCTTTTCTCCGAGATATTTTTCCGCATCATCTTTCAGTTTGCGCAAGATGACTGCTGAGATTTCTTCAGGCGTGTAATCTTTGTCTTGAATGACAACTTTGCAGCCACCGTCGGCTGTTTCTTTAACTTTGTAGGAAACGATGTCGCGTTCACCCTGGACCTCGTCGAAGCGGCGTCCTACGAATCGTTTGATGGAGTATATGGTGTTCTGCGGATTAACAACTGCTTGACGTCTTGCCAGCTGCCCAACCAACCTTTCGCCGGTTTTCGAGTATGCCACTACTGAAGGCGTAGTTCGGAGTCCCTCAGCATTGGCTATCACAGCCGGTTTTCCACCTTCCATGACTGCTACTACTGAGTTTGTCGTACCTAAATCTATGCCGACTGCCTTTGCCATTTTCTACTCCTAATTTCCTTTACTAACTTCTACATACAACACTGAGTGTTGTTTGCCGCCCAACTCAACAAATAATTAGTGAATGGGTTTGAAGCGCGGAAGCCAATTTTACCAAGCTGCTTCAGCTCGGTATATGGCTGAGCCTGCAATCGCTACATAAGGTCTTAATTCAAACATTGATCGGATTCACGCTGTGTTGTGCTCGATAGCGCTGCTGTTATTGATAGGCGGCATTCCAGTGCTTAAGCTGCTGAACGATGGTGGGCGCATGAGCTCGCTGCTGACTGATCCAGCTTGATTGCGCTTGGTCCGCATTTATCCACTCCGGCTCAGGTGAGAGAGCGGGGGTGAGTGTTGCGCTATGCAAACGTTTACATCACGATGAGTCGTACTCGCACCACCAGTAGTGGCGAATCGACGTGGAGAGGATGGACTGTTTTTTGTTATCGTCGCGAGCACCTATATATAGAACCAGCTCCACACATTTTTTGAATTTTGTCGATTCTGCTTTTTAGTAACAACTCGGTAAGTTCTCTTGACTACTTTGTAAGCACGGTCGACACCGCAACTGTGCTGAAGGGAACGGCAGCTGAGGCAAGACCGAAATTTATGGAAAAGGGGCAGAGGGCTGGATTTCGATCCAGTCTTCTTCTTTTCCAGGCACTTTTTGATTGCGCCTTTTAAGAAGTGATGCTCTCAGAGGGGGACGACGCGCCCCGTGGACCTGTGCCCCTGGTGGGTCCAGACCCGGCGTCCCAGCACTTCAGCTCTGGACCGACTTGACTTGATCGGTCCGGCTTTAATTTGTTGGGCGGAGCTGGACATTAAAGCGCCGTCGGGTGGGTTTTGAACGTGATTTTTAGTGCGTGGCAATGGTGAAATTCCCAATTAAGGCAAGAAATTTGTTTTCGTAACGTCTTGGTAACTTTTGAAAAGTATTCTTCAATCATGCCAAGGGGAAACGTTCCTTAAGGCTTGCCCCACCCCCAAACCCTTCCAAGCCGAGGACACTGCGGTGAATAATCCTTCGAATGTGCATGCTTTCTTCGCCAAATTAGCAACAGCCGCTCGCGGTAATTCAGATGTTCAACCTTCGCTGACAATGCTTCATCGCAAGCAGCCCGCATCCGTTGCGCATGTCGCGGCTCGTTCCCTCGAAGATGTTGTAACCGCTGCCCTGACGAAACCAGTGTTCGTAGCCACAGAGTTGCATGATTTCGGTGTTGGTCTCCCTCCCCTGGCACGCTGCTAAAGTGATTTGACGATTTCGGTCTCGAAAAACCCCGGAGCGCCGCTGCCCTGGGGTTTTTCTTTGTGTGAAAACGCTTTTCAGGCTTTGAATTTTTTCCGATATCGGAAGAAATTCAATCGCAAAAGGCTCTTTTGGCAATACAGGGAAGGCTTTCAACCTGATTCTGGCGCCTGGTTGAATATCGATAGAGAATTTGGCAATGGTGAAATTCCCATTTAAGTCGAAAAAATTGTTGACCGTAATATATTGGTAACGTTCGATTAGTAATCTCTAAGCATGCCAAGAGAGGTTCCACCACTCGGCAATTGCCCAATAACTTAGACAGATTGCGAGGAGTACAGCAGTGTATAACCCATCGAACGTGCACGCATTTTTTGAGAAGCTCTCCTCGGCTGCCAGAAACAACGTTGAGAAGAAACCAAGCCTGGAAATGTTGCACAGCAGCATTCCTACGAGAAATGGGTATATAGAAGGGTCACTTCAAGAAGCAATGATGTCGGCAGCGGCTCAAAATCCACCATGCCTGGTATCAACTGCATTGAATGACTTCGGCGTTGGCTTGCCTCCGCTCTCCGCCTCCTAGTCGGGATTTTGCTGATTTGCATACATGTGATCATTACGCACAAATAGCATTACTACTTACGATTTCAACGACTTTGTCTGGTCCCAGACCTTACTACTCTCATTTTTAAGGAAGCTCTGGTGCCTACCGCATCGGAGCTGCATCACAGATGAAAAGACGAGCAGTCGAATATTTGATGGTGGAAGTGGCAGTTCTCTGTTTTAGCATGTTGCTCGGGTCGAATTTGGCTGCGTTCGGCTTGCCCAGCAGTGCGTTTAGCACGCTTCAACCGCGAGATAGAGATTACTCTCAGACCGAACACGGTCGCATGTACAACAAACAGAACTCTGTTGCTTCTGAAGACGACAAATTGGAGACACTGCAGAAGGACGACAAAGCAGAGACTACTTCGGTAAAGTACGGAAACAGTTCGCAGGGTGGTGTAACACCAGGAAGCGGTAGCCGGGACATCGAAACGCAAAAGCCTGAGATACAAGCTCAGAAAGTGAAAGAGCAAAATTTTCAAGACACTTTGACGCAATGGTCCTATTGGAACATCGGTAATGGGGTAAACATAGCTAAGCCGATTCCACCTGGTGGACCAAATTGGTATTCATTTCCTCCATCGCGTCAAATTCAAGCAAAGCCACAGGCAGCCGCTGCGATGGCTGTTCTTAAATTTCTGCCGCAACTGCCAAAGACTCACGGCAGCGCCATGCCATCCAATACAGTCATGCAGGCCAACTATATGGCGACTGCGTTTGCTGCCGGGCAGCTGCTGAACGCTCCCAAACGCCATACTGCGGCTGCTAAAGCCAACCTGGCAGGTCAGCAACAGGAAATATCGGACTCATCGGCCGGCACTGCAGAAAATGGATTTGCCACTTCTATTGATGGCAGCATGGAACCATTGATTAATGTGGCGAACGAAGCTGCAGGCACTCCCACTGATGCCGAAGCTGCCACCAAGACTTATTCTCAAGCGATATGGATGGTGCAGCAGATTTACAAGTTCGTTTATGTGCCGCTCGCCATATTGTTGTTGCTGCCTGGAGCCATCCTTACCAATCTGAAAGGGTATCTGGCAGGCGGTATCATCGCTTCGCACAACGATGAAGACGCGGTCAGTCCGTTTAGCGGTATTTTGCGTAGTATCATTGCCATCTTTTTGATTCCGGCCACTCAACTTTTCACGAGTTGGACAATCGACGTCGGTAATTCGATGACATACGAGGTTGCACAGCACATTCAGCCCGCCGCACTGATGGAGTGGATGCAAGAGCAGAACTTCAATGCTCCCGTCAAGAATGCCAAGAACGCCTTGAGTGAAGCAACTCAGGGCAAGATGAATGGAAAAATCGATGAAGGTGGAGAAAAGAACTCCACCGTTGAACAACAGGGCTCAGGTACTCGTATGCTGCAAATGGCGTTCAATATGATGAACGCCGCAATGACTGTTGGTCTGTTGATGATGAATGCTTTTCAAACTGTGATGATTTGCTATCTCTATTTGATGGCACCAATCGCTGCAGCTTTCTTCGCCTGGCCTTCCGGAGTCGGGACCCTTTTCAAAGCCGTGTTTGCGAATTGGCTTGACGCCCTGATCAATGTTTCTCTGTGGAAATTTTGGTGGTGTGTGGTCATCCTTTGTATGCAGACACGTTTAGAGTGGCTGATGGAAGCCGGCATGTATAACCCTAATACGACATGGGAAATGGCTACCTACACAGCTTTTATGGTGATACTGCTTTATGTTCCGTTCTCTCCGTTTGAGTACAAGCCGGGAGATATGGTGACTCAAATTATGTCCAAAGCCGAGCAACTCAAAGATGCCGGCGCATCGAAGGGCGGAAAGAAGGCACACAAATGAAGAATTCAGCGAATCTAGTTCTGGTATTTGTAATTTCTGCCTTGTGTGGAATGATGCTCCCTGCCAATGCAGCCAGAACAACCGGCGATATCGGCGATACTGGCGGCGGTCCGACCAAATGGAACGGCATGATGTACCGTGGCGTAGGTGCACCGGTTGGAGGACTTGCACCTGTTGACCAGGGCGGCGGCGCCGAGACGAAAGACCAGGCCCAACCGCTGGAAGATTCGGACCTGGCAAAAGCGAGCGCTGGAAAGTCTACAATCGGTGACGCTCAGACCGGTTTGCCTGCCTCAGCGATCAAGCTGAAGTGGCCAAAAGGTGCTGCCGAAGCCATGAAACGCAACATGGCCAACACTGATGGTCGCTTGCCGACAAACTCCGAAATGCAACTTTATCTGGCTAACTTTGCAGGCACGCTGGCTGCTGGTGCCAATGCACCAGACAAACAGATGCACTCTGCTAAAGCCAATCTTGACGCGCAAGGAACTGAGGTCGCCAACGGTATGGCTGATCTTGAGAAGCAGCAAGCTGCGTCGGCGATTGACTTCTGTTCCAGCTTTTTGAACAACTTCACCACAGACGGTGGCAACAAGTGGAACAAGCTGCGCGACAACATATTCATGCCGATGGCTGTTCTGCTCTTGCTTCCTGGCGCTATTTTGACCCAGGTGAAAGCGATTATTTCAGCCGGTACACCTGTTCTCGGGCAAGAAACCAATCCATTTGAAGGTATCCAGAGATCCCTGATTGCTATCTTCCTGATTCCTGGCACTTATCTTGTTCTCAACTACAGTATCGATTTGAACAACTCGGTCACTTATTCGATTGCCGAGGAGTACACGCGTCTTTTTGGCTCGGATATGTATCGGGATGCAATATCCTTTCATATTCGCGCTTTCCCTTCGCGTCAACCTGGTGAAAATCGTAACGCTCTCGATCAGCAAACCGCCAAGATGACTCCGCTGCTGGGAGGAAAAACCGCTTTCGCACTGTTCGAAGGCAAGATGATCGAAAACAAGATCGAAGATCCGGTTGCCAAAATTTATCAGGCGCCAATGGATCGAGCTGATGAAGCGCTTCCTAGTTCTGCAATCATGGCGAAGACCATGTTCAATAGTACCAATGCGACATTTATGATTGCCTGGAACATTCTGTGCGCTTTCCAGATGGTCTATTTTTACTATCTCTGGTTTGTCGGACCGATTACTGCAGCCCTCTGGGCCTGGCCGATGAAAACTTTGCGCAACGCCTTCCCGAGCTGGTGTGAAGGTGTAATCACGCTTGGTTTCTGGTCACTTTTCTGGAATACTTCCATTTTGCTGATGGCATGTTTCAGAGGCGTCGACGAAACCGGCACTTTGATTTTGACCGCCTTGAATTTCCTTGCTACTTCGTCTGTAAAATATGCCTTCGACTTTGCTGGTCTGGCTAAAGCTGCTGGTCAAGAAGCTGCTCAGATGGCTGAGAAAGCCATGAACGCCGCCAAAGGCGGTGGCGGCGGCGGTGGCGGTGGCGGCGGTAAAGGAGGACATGCCGGTCACAAGGGTGGTCATGGTCATGGCACCGGACATCAGCCGCATCATCCTCATCATGCCGGTGAAGCCCTTCCTGGTGGGCCGAAGGTTACCGATGCTGGAGAAGGCAAGAGAGAACTTGCCGGTCTGCCACTCAATGATCGTTTAGTCGCTCTCAACAAAGATGCCGATGAACGTGGCGGTCGCATTCGGGTCGCTTCACTCGATCCTGATGCCGGTTTCCGTGAACTTGCTGCCAAACAGCCACCACCGCCAATCGACGGTGACGACAAGGCCGTACGTCAACTGCCTGGCGATAGCTTCACCGTCGGCGACGGCGGTTCCGGTGGTCACATGTTCACGCGTTCAATGGTCGACGGTAAGCCTGTCTTGACTGTTACAGACATGGAAGGAAATGCCGTTAAAGGAATGGACGGCAAAGATCTTGGTCCGATCAGTTTGAGCGACATTCCGGAGAACGGCTCCAAGTCCATATCTTTCGACCCTGATCCAACTACCGGTAAGCCTCGTGGTTCCATCGACATTCAGCAGGGTAGTCACGGTGGTCAGCTTTACCACGCTTCAAGCCATGGCCATAGTGAATTGGTCTCTTACAGCGGCGGTCACCTGAGCGGACATTCCTCTGCAGCGGTCGACGCTGGTATGCATGCGTCGATGATGGATGGTAAACCGGTAGCAGAGCTGCAACCTGGGTTGTTCTACGGCACTGACGCTAACGGCAACGGTGCCCTGTACGATATCGATCATAATCAGATCAATTTTGATGCTAATGGTGATGCCACTCTTGCCGATGGCAGAAGTCTGCATATGGAAGACGGACCAGACGGTTACTCCACGCTCTCTGTCAATGGCTCCGATCTGTATGCTTTGTCAGCCAGCAATGCCGGATTGAGTGTCTCGCATGGCGATGCTACGCACGATCCCTATCATCATCCGATCAACAGCCTCGCCCTCAGTCGCGATGCCAATGGTGCCGTACACTCGTCTCTCTTCAACGAAAATGGTCAGCGCACAGAGTCCGCAACCATGTTCGGAGCAGATACTCAGCGAGCCTACTACAATCCTGATAGCCAGGCGTTGCTCGGTTACAGCAACACACACAATTTCGACAACGGCGACTCCGTCACCAACTTCTATAGAGACGATAATTCGCTCGTCGGCACCAACATGTATCAAATGACCGACGACGGTTTCAGAGAAACTGTTTTCGATGCCAGTGGCAATCCAGTAAGCATGCAGCAGACATCTTACGATGATAATGGCTACTCACTGACCACAGCTAATTTCGTCGATGGAAATGTCAGCAATGCCTCCGTCAGCCAGTTCGACAATTCCGGCACGTTCCTGTCGAGTCAGCCGTTGGATTACCGACAGATGCAATCTATTGGCGGTGATGTAAGCGCACTCAGCCAGTACTCAAACAGCTACTCTCAGGGCGTCGTGCCTGACGGCAACGTATTCGGCTCGACTCCATCTCGGTCTGCCGATGGTTACACCGTTGGACCGCCTGCACAGCAAGTTGAAGTTGCGAACAACTACAGCACGCCATTTACTTCGGGCAAGGTCGATGTGGTGCCGCCTCAGATGTTCGATCCAAAGACGATGGCCGAACAAAAGATCGACTATGCAACTCCTCAGGCGCCACAAACGTGGGCAAAAGTCGAGGCACCGGCACTCAACTCCGGCAGCAACGACGCACCGAAAGTGATGCCTGTCGATATAGCAGGAACACAGTTGCCATCCAGCAAAGACTTCAGTCAGATAGATGGTGCTTACGCCGCCAATCAATCCAGCCAGGGGCAGTATGCCGAAGTCGCATATAGCAATCCTGTGGTCACATCATCTGTCGATATCATGCCTCCACAGGTGCTCGATACGACGCCAATGGCTTATCAGCAAGCTGAATTGGCGGCGCCGAGTGCTTCACTTGAGAGCCAGATGGCTAACCAGGTGGGCGGTTTGAGTGTAACGGCCGATAACTCTGCCACGTCATTTACGTTCAACGACAATAACGCACCGCCAACGGGTGGATTTGTGGCACGGGAAGCTGCGCCCGACATCCAGGCAACTGTGCCAGTTCCTGGTGCCGGGCAAAACAATACGGTGTTGCCTGTCGATATCGCCGGAACGCAGTTGAACGACAACAAGGCAGCACTCGAACTTTCGCAGAATTCACAAATTGAGGGCGCATACGCCGCCAATCAATCAAGCCAGGGTCAAACTGCCGAGGTCGCTTATAGCAGCCCAGTCACTACAAGCAGTGTCGAAGTTGCTCCTCCTATCGCGCTTGATTCCACTCCGATGTCTTACCAGCAAGCTGAATTGAATGCGCCAAAAGCATCTCTGGAAAGCCAGATGGCTCATCAAGTCGGTGGACTGAGTGTGACATCTGATACTACGGCGAATACATTCAACTTCGGTGATGCCCAGGGACCGCCTGCCAGCAGTTTTGTGTCCAAAGATTCTGCACCAGATGTGAATCACTTCGCGGCGGTAGTTCCTCAGAACAATACGCCTCAGACCAATACGGTATTGCCAGTTGATATTGCCGGCACTCAGGGTGCGGGCGAGAATAAGGCTGCCCTTGAGTTGGCTCAAAATGCGCAGATTCAAGGTGCATATGCCGCTAACAATTCCAGTCAGGGGCAGACAGCTGAAGTGGCTTACACCACGCCGGTGACGACCAGCAATATCGACATCGCGCCGCCGATTGTGCTTGACCAGACTCCGATTGCCAACCCCCAGTATGACTCTCTCTCGGTGCCACCATCCCTTGAGACGGTGATGTCGCACCAGGTCGGCAATGTAAGTGCCGGAACTGAAAATATTGCTCAAGCAGATGCGCCTCAAGTAGCTATGCGCGATGCTGCGCCAGCGGACCAGACTTATGTCACACATGCGCCTCAGTATGGCGACAGCACCTACACCAACCCTGTCACAACAAGCCAGGTTGATGTAGTGCCACCGGGTGTGGTGTATGACAACGATCAAACCGTCCTCAATCAGGGTTCTGTAAACGCTCAGCAACCGGAAGTGAGCCATGCCGGGACTCCAGTTTACGGTCAGCCGCGCACCGAATCAGTTGCTCAATTGGCTTCTGCTGCTGCTCTAGCTTCGAACGCGCAACAGAATCTGCTTGGAGAGCCCAAAGTCGAGCACCGAACGACTCACGGACCAGGCTCGCCTGCTATGCCGAAGCGTGGTCTGGGAACGATCTTCTCTGATATCACTATGGGCAAGAAGACTGTAAAGCCCAACCAGAAAGATCCGAAGATGGATCCAAATGTTCAACAAAAAGGTGGTGTTGTCGCACAACCGGGACATTTGAACGATCCTAACGCGCCAGGTAAGCCCGTAGACGCTACAAAACTGATGGGCAAGATGCGCAATACCGTAGACGCCGAAACGACCATGCAAATGTCGACCGGACAGTCTCTGGAAAAACAGATGATCCAGGCTGGCAGTCATGTTCAGGCGGTGCCGTCCAATACTCTCAACAGCATACTTGGGAAGACCAGCGCGGCTGTTCCGCAGAAGCCCAGCGAGCATCTGAACAATGCGCTAGTGGATTATCATACGGTTGCTGCCTTGATTCACGAAGGCAAAACAAATGAAGCTGCACTGGTCTCAGGTAATGCATTAGCTAACATCTCACGCTGTTCCGGTACTGAGCCACAACTGCTGCCACTTGTGCGCGCTTTTGTTGAGCTCTTCAACCAGAAGCATATGATCCATCAAGCGAAAGCGTTCGCTGAAAAGGAAAAAGCGCTGGATGAACTGGCTAAGACTGCCGCTGCTGCCAACAAGAACGATAATGTTTGGGGTTCCTAAAAGTCGAATTTTTTCCGATATCGGAAAAAATTTGTACGGTCGAACCTGAAACGCATAAGGGGTGGCTGTCTGCGTGCCATGCTCGCAGTAAGATGGGCTTGCCATCAGGGTTCCTGAATTTCAGTGGCATTATCTGGCGCCGACTCTACGGCGATCTAAGATGTAGCAGCCGGAGGGTTGCCAAAGAGATCGATCTGATAACCAATTCTGTGGACTGTGCGAATTATAGAAGGTTGATCTGGTACGTCGATTTTGTTTCGTAATCTGGTTATGCAAACGCGCACCGTATCTGGTGAGGCATCTGAGTCTGAACTCCATATACGAGACAACAGCGATTCTACGCTAAAGGCATCGTTAGGATTGCGCAATAGAAACTCAAGCAGGGAAAATTCTTTGGGCTGCAGTTTTATTTCCTTTCCATCTCTGGAGACGCGGTGTTTTGGTATATCGACCTCTAATCCGCGAATTTTGAAAATCTGTTCGTACACCTTGTTTTGTCTGCGCATCAGGGCTTTGACACGCGCTGACAGCTCACGGACATTGCAGGGTTTGGTCAAATAGTCGTCGGCGCCGGCATTCAGTCCCGTTTCAATTTCAGCTACACCATCACGCCCCGTCAGGAGGAGAATCGGCGTCATGCCACCTCGGTCTCGGAATTCTTTGAGAATCTCGATACCTGTAACTTCAGGTAGATTCCAGTCCAGGATCACCACATCAAACTCAAAGAACTTCAATCGTTCGAGCGCGTCGTTGCCGCGTTCGCAGTATTCGACGTTATGGTGCTCAAGCTCTAGCCAATCTATTAAGCTTCGAGCCAGCTCGGTATCGTCTTCGACTAGTAAGATCTTCGCCATTGAGACCGTTTTGGACAGGATTCGGGGAGCAACCAGTTCACCGGGCATTTGGACCGAGGTTGTGGGATCGAGGCTATAGGCTTAAATCCGGGCTTGGCCACGAACGGTATAAACCAATAGCAGCATCATCAGTTTACCCTCTTAACTGCCTAAACATGCAGGACCAGGAAAAATCTGTTAAAGCCCTTTTCATCGTATAGGCTAGAGTTTGGAAACCCTCGGCGGCTCCATGATTCACAGCCAGGTTTTTTGTCTTGAATTTTTTCCGATATCGGAAAAAATTCAAGACCAGGAGCGAGCATTCAAGAACTCAAACCCAATGGATTTACTACTGACAAGGCGTCTGTAATCAGACCGAATAAGGTTTTCGCTAGTCCAGCAACATGGAATTTTGAATTGAACTGACTTGGTAATGTTTCGGTAATCTCGTTTCCATAATCTGTGAAATGCGGACATGTCTCAAAATCGACTGTTCGACCCCACGAAAACTCCAGTTGGCTCTGGTCGAGCTGACTTGCTCAAACTCGCCGTAACAGTCTCAACTTACCAGATCCCCCTTCCTTCCTGACAATTCGATTTTCGGTTATCCCCATGAGCACTCGCGATTGTACCCCTCAAAGATCTGAACGCATCGACCATCGGGACGGTGGAGAACGCTCGGCTTCAATGCAGTCGACCGATCGGGTGGCTTTGCTGAAAGAAGGCGCTTCCATTAATCGCTATATTTCTCCGACGGCGGAGCGTTACTTGCCTAATGTGACTATCGATCAGAGGCTCGGGTCAGCTTATGGTCGTTGCGATAATGGTACCGAAGTTAACAATCGCAATTTCGATCCTCGCAATCTACAGAATCAGTTTGACCCTAGATATGGTGCAGATCGGCGAAGTTTCGATCCGCGCAACGGCGACCCGAGGTTTGACCCGCGCAACGGCGGTGATCCCAGACTTGATCCGCGCAACGGGGGTGACCCGAGGTTTGACCCGCGCAACGGCGGTGATCCCAGACTTGATCCGCGCAACGGGGGTGACCCGCGATTGGATCCGCGTAACGGGCGCGACCCAAGATTGGATTCCCAGAGTTTTGCACCAGATGGTCAGATGCGCGATCATACCGTGCAAAGGGGCGACAGCCTCTGGAAGATAGCCCGTAATGCTTTAAGAGAGTCCGGTCAACCGGCCAGTGCCCGCGATATCATGAATGCCATTCGCAGTATTGTTGAGGCGAACAAAGCCGAGCATCCGTCGCTGGCGAATAATCCCAATTTGATTATCGATGGATGGCACTTAAAGATTCCTGTCGGTGGACAGGATGCCTCAAGAGCAGATGGAACTCGCGACCTCTATCAGTTCGGCGGAGATAGGCGTCAGCAACGCACCAGATACGATGGCGGAGACGCATACTTTGATCAGCGTGATGGTGCATATCAAAGACCCTACGGTGAGGGACCAGGTGAGTTCAGAGGACGCAGGCACAGTCGGGGAGACTGGTCTGGCCGCGAGTACGGTACGGATCCTTACGGGCGACGAATTCCTTACGACAGAAACGGTGAGCCATATCCGTATGAGCGGAGTCCGAACCCATATGGGCGCAATCCTTATGAGAGAAATCCATACGAGCAAAATCCTTATAGGCGGGGGCCATACGACTCCAATCCATATGCTCGTCCGCCTGGTTACGGGCAGGATGCAGCCAACCAACCTATGAATCCGCTCTCGATGGCTTTACGCGAAGCCGCTCTTCTGGCGGCTCGCGGTATGCAAACTATTGGTCGTTGTGCCGCGGGAGTGCAAGTGGCATTGGCGCGAATTGGACATGGTCAATTCATGGGATCAGGCAACGCCTGGGATATGGGTGCGAAAATGGCGCGCAGTGGAAAGTTCGACGTACTTCCTCTCTCCGAGGCGCGTGAGGGCGACGTCATCGTGCGGAGTTGGAATCGAAATGTAATCGCTCAAAACCGTGGACGGAATTGGGGTGATATTGTCGTGGTCACTTCTCGCGACAGTCGTGGTAACCTCATGGGCGCAAACGATCATCACGGAAGAATTCCTCCAGATGGTGGACGCTACACTAACAGTTACGTTTTGCGTTGCCGAACTTGATTGGAACGGAACTACGAAGTTAGTGGGGTGTGACGCAACGGAATTACTAGCTCAAAGAATTGCTCAAAGCTATTGCTTGAGTCGGAAGGCTCAATATGTTGTTAGGACCGTGAGCGACTAGTGGATGTTGCGCATGATTTCGTACATAAGTAACGCAAACGTTGCACCAAGCATGAACGTTGCACTTATGATGGACATTATCAGATGTGTTTGCCGATGAGTCAGCGCACGTAAAATTCCGATGCGTGCACCAATAAAGTAGAGAAGCGCCAGTGCAAAGGCTGTGACAAGGAACGGTCGGACGGCGAGTCCTCCCGGAATTGCCGAACAAATTGCCAGCATCACAGACGCTATCGGTACCATAAAAACGGAGATGTAGTCAGAACCGCGAAGTTTCTTGCCTTCCGAGTTGATGGCGTCTTGAATGTGCTTCATGGAGTGGCTAACGTTTTCTATGTAAGAAGCACGCAGAGCCTTAGGATCCGCAGCGGTTTCTACGGACATGTCTTCACCATCTCCAGCGCTCATAAAAGGACCTCATTAAGTAAGTTGCTTTATGAAATTTTCCCGAGGCGGCACTGTGCTAAACGTGACGCAAAAACATAATAATCCGTTTTGCAACGAGGAAGCCTATTCGTCGAGTTTTGTTGCGACGGGTGTGCGCGTCAGAGTCTGTTTATCGGCTTTAAAGGACTGCCAGTCAAAATTAACAGGATCAGATCTGTCGCTTGGTTGGATCTGCCCATGTCCAAAAATATGATTATCTGTCACTTTAAACCGGTCTTGTAAGTATCGCACCAGGCAGACAACCGACGCTAGTTGAGCTTGAGAATATTCCTGAGAGCCGGTGCGCACTATTTCAATGCCAATAGAATTATCGTTATTAACTCCCTGACGAGTTCGTCTATTGTCGACATGAGTCGTGCCATATTGCGGATCTGCTGTGCAGTAAATGGTGCCGTCTCGGTCAACTACAAATTGTGCTCCGGCGTGACGAAGCCCTTTGTTATTCCAGCTTGTGATTACTCTCTGGGCATCAGCCTCTCGGGCTGTTTCTGTGGAGTGCAGAATAATGTTTTTAACGCTGTTACGTCTTTGGAAGACACCACCATGAAGTGGGCAATATGCAAAAACACCTGACTGGATTAAGCTCGAGGGTGAATAAGCTTCTGAGTTGCCGTTACGAAATTGTTGACTAATTGCAGCTCTGGATTCTTCGTCCAGAAATGAATCATCATCGTCAGGCTGAGAGGGCGCATTCCATAAATAAGAAGGACTGTGGATGCTGATTTTGCCGCTTTTGCCATGTTTGCGTTTGTGCTTGAGAGAAACTAGTCTCAGTCCTGTGCCATGATTTTTACGCGCGGTTCTCTGGCTATGTCGATGAGTACGGGACAACCTCAACGAGCTCTGCTGCATGCGACGTATCGCACCAATTGAGTGACTGCCCAGACGCCCGACAATGGCATGGGCGGGAGTCATAGCACTGGCGGCGATTGTAATCAGGCTTAGCGCCGCAATGACGCTGCGATTGAACAGCATGGCAACCTCAGTTGAGAACGGTTAGGTTTAACGCCCCGTGGCGCCAAACTGGGATTCTTTCGTTTGTTAGCGGTCTGTTAAGTGTACGTAAAAAACATTGAAACACAATCTGGAAAACCCTGCCAGGTGTGCATGGATTGTGTAAGAATCACGTTAAAGCCGCGACGGTTGGCGGTTTTGGGATTTTTGGGGTGCCTGGCACTGCATTGGGTCGCTGTATTTTTTACAGTCAAAGGCACGATTTAATCTTGCAGCAAGCGGCGTTTGTAAGTTGCAGTCGAACTCCCCGGCATCTGAATTTTTTCCGATATCGGAAAAAATTCAATAGTTAAACGGTCTCTCGCCTGATTAGAAGACCGCCATTTCAGTCGGGACCTGATCTCAGTCGAGCCGGATCGCCTCTGTGTTGTTTCTATCTTGGTAGGCGCGCTCGAGACTATTCCCAGTGCCGTTTTGCAAAATAGAGTAGCTATTTCCGCTCATATCTTTGAAGGTGTAGGTACGTCCTAGTGGAGTTTCGACTGGTCCAGCGATTTCTTCAATGCCCCGTTCCCTGAGCTCCTTTACAGCCAATTCCAAATTAGTGACTGAGTAGACCTGTTCACAGGCGCTTGCTCCTTTCTTATCGGAAAGCACAATCGCAGGACCGTAAGCCATCTTGAACGCCGCCAGCTTCGTTCCTGCTTTATTGAATGCCCATAGCAGTTCGGATTTAAGTGTGTCTCGATAGAATCTGACGTCACCGTCGAAATTGTTGCTTTCAAGAATTAGATAATCGAGACTTTGGAAAGTGGGGGCAGGCTTCGCTACAGCAAGCACCGGTGCAGGTTTGCCTTTGTGTCTCTCAGCCATGCTGATTTTCAACATGCTTTCGCAAGTACGTTGTTTAAATGTCAATGAGTCTTCTGTGTTTCTTGAGGCTTCAATACACTTCGATAAGCGTTGCAGTTCAGAGGCAACATCGCGTTGATTGTTATTGAATGCCTTTTGAACTTTCAGGACGATCTGATTGTAGGCTTCTTCCGATGTGCTGGGATCGCTTGTGCTCAGTGCCTCTAGAGCCATCGAAATAATGTCGCTGTCATCATATTTAGCCGAGTCCGTCATCGCAGGTCCACCACTGATGATGAGATGACTGCCTTGGCGTTACCCAATTTTTGAGCACCGTTTGCGGTGATGACTACTTTGGGATACATGCCAGGTATCGACTGTAAGTCACCTTTTCCAATTAATTCGTCAATAGATGCTAACAGTTGATCTTGCTTGAACACACTGAACCTGCCAAACAATGGCACGCGATCCAGACCTTTCTCCTTAAGCTTTTTGTTGCCGCTGCCAGACAAAATTTGAGCGATAGTGGTGCGACCAACGGTTCCATTCAGATCAGTTACGATCTGCAGAATGGCCTCGGCAAGATTGCTTGTTTTCCCATCTTCCAAAACGCTCTGGCCAGTCTGTCTGTGTTTTTCGAGGTGAGTGCGCTCTTGCGGGTCACAGACATCGCAGCCACTGCATGCTTCTGTGACTTGTCCGAAGTACCCGAGAATTTGCCGACGTCTGCAAATGGCATCCTGTGCATAGCGAATCATTTGATCTAAGCGCTGTGAGTGCCGCAGTTTGCGCTGATTGAGTGAGTTCATCTCGATTGTGCCGTCAGAGACCCTGGCCAAAAATGAACCGTCAGGAGTGGTATCAATCAGCTGCAGCTGCTTCAGTAGATCAAGCGCGCTGTTTAGAGCAGAATCAGCAATGTCCATGTCATCGAGGAGCGTGCTGATTCGCATCGGCTGCAAGCCCGATGACACTATAAGTTTGTAAGCGATTTCAACTTGATGTGCAGTCGGAAAGTTCCGATCCATCAACCAACGTTGCGTATGCACATCTTTGGATTGGTAGAGCAGTGTACATGTGGCGGACTCTCCATCACGTCCTGCTCTTCCCGCTTCCTGATAGTAACTCTCCAGTGAGCCTGGCAGATTGTAGTGAATCACTCTGCGAATGTTTGCTTTGTCGACGCCCATGCCGAATGCGACAGTGGAAACAATTGTCGATACCTTGTCGCCTTCGAAAAGTTTCTGGGCTCTCTGGCGTTGTTCACTCGACAGCCCGGCGTGGTAGCAAGCTGCTGTCAGACCTGATTGCCTCATGCGTTCGCTCAGCGCTTCTGCTTCTTTACGGCTGCTCGTATAAACGATTGCCGGTGCGTTTGTGCTCTTTAACGCCGAAAAAACAAAATTGTCTTTGCTGACTGCGTTGGTGACAGGTTCAACTTCGAAGCGAATATTGGGACGGTCGAACGACCCGGTTACAACATTCATGTTGGACAAGTTTAGTGACTGAATAATATCTCGCTGCACCTGCGGTGTGGCGGTTGCCGTTAATGCCAGTACTGAAGCTGCTTTTAAATGACTTAGAATATAGCTGCTCAAATTTCTGTATTGGGGACGGAAATCATGCCCCCACTGGCTAATGCAATGCGCTTCATCAATAACTAGCAGCGAAACATCGATTTGTTCAAGCAGATTTCTGAAACGAGGTGATTCGAATCGTTCGGGAGCCACAAAAACCAGTTTGAAGACACCGGCTTTGATACCGCCAAAACGAATATCCAGTTCATCTGGTGAGACGCTACTGTTGAGCAACGTAGCGTTTGTTATTCCGCGGCGCATCAGACCGTTAAGCTGATCTTGCATTAATGCGATGAGTGGCGACACAACTATAGTCGCACCTGGAAGTATCTGGCTGGGCACCTGGTAGCACAGTGATTTACCGTAACCAGTCGGCAACAAAGCCAGCGTGTGCCGCCCGTTCATGACATGGTCGATGACTTCACGTTGTTTCGGTCGAAATTCCTTCAGACCGAACCTTTCGTGTAAAACCGAGTCGAGTAAAAAATCTGAAACAGCCATGAGTCAAATGATACAAAGCCACAAGGGACTTTTTCACTCATTGAAAGATGTTTATTATCCAGTCATGCCGCGCTTCAGCGCCGTTGGTAAGCTTCTGGCATAATTTAGGCGAGCAAAGTGGTTCAAATGTATATACGTTAGATGGTGTCCCTGTGAGAAAGCTTTTCATTCAATTGTTACTGTCGCTGATAAGTTTGGCGGCTATGCCGTCTTACGGACAGGATCCGCCACCTTCCGGTGCTCCGGTTCCAGGACCGGCGCCGAAAGCAGTTCCGAAACCTGCAAACGGTCTTCAAGATTACACAGACAAGCTCAAGATGGTTCCTGGCGTTGTCATAACTTTTCCAATTGTCGACGGCATTGACACTCGCAGAAATAAGATTGGTAACTACGACTTTACTGCCACGATTCACGATAACAATGCCGAGGGCTTCGGATACAAGTGGACTATGTCGAAACCGGCAGAAGCCCAGGGATTCAGGGCTGTAGCCCCTGAAGACGAGAAAGGTGCGCTTCTAGTCAGTCTCTTTTATCAAGATGGTCAGAGCTTCACTATGAGCGGGTATACGAACACGGTAAGAATCTCAGATGCTCTTTTTAAGGGCTTGAAGTCCGGGCGCTCCTTGCCATTTCAGATTGATTTGGAAGATCCGAAGGATGTGCCGAGCAAAATTCGGATGATTGGTCGCGAATACGTCGGTATTTTCGTCAACGGTAAAAAGGCACGAGTGCGTGCAATCAAGACCGAAACCGACAATCAATGGCACTACTGGATTATGGACAAGTCCTCGTTCCCGATTATCGTGCAGGGCGATGGTCCTTTTAAGTGGAGTGAGCCTCGATTTCAAATAGGCGGTGGTGCGGGCAGTGGCATCAATCCCGATGCCGAGTCACAACGATTGATCAAGGACCTTGAGAAAAATGGTGTTGCCACGTCACACGCAATTCTATTTGCTTTCAATTCAGCCAAATTGCAGAGTAGCTCGAAGCAAATACTTAACGGCATTGCGACTTACCTCACAAAGAGCGTAGACGTGAAATTGGCAGTGGAAGGGCATTGCGATATTGTCGGTTCGGCTCAATACAATAAGGTCCTTTCCCAGAAACGAGCTAATGCCGTGCGTGATTATCTCGTTTTGAAAGGTGTTGCAGCAGCGAGATTAAGGCCCGAAGGGTATGGTTTTAGCAAGCCAATCGCTGATAACAAAACTGCGCAGGGGCGTGCTCAAAACAGGCAAGTGGTGTTCAGGAAAATCTAGTTGAAGCGAATTATTCGATTCTCTTTTTTGTATGATTGGACTTCCCACTGCGCTGGTCTGCTTATTCTGCTGACTTTTGCACCTGGCTGTTTTCCCCAACCCGCTTTCAGTCAACAGAGAATTGCGCCTTCCGGTTGGATAGAAGATAGTCAGCCGGCATCGAATTTGGTGCCTAAAGGTTCTGCAACGGGAGCACGGGCTCCGTTGCAAGGTGGTGTGCAACATTCTGACGAGTTGCGTCCTTTGCCGTCCAATCTGCAATCAGGAGCCATTTTTGATGAAAAATCCATACCGAAAACTGCCGACGATGTTGGTTGGTATCAGATTCCTGACTGGTTAGCGGGCAAGTGGTTGCGAGAGGAGGAAACCATTCTCTCGACTTATTTTTTTGAGAGTAAAGTCCAGCAGAATGAGCCGCGCACTATCGCAGAAAGAGAGATAGCTGAGTTTGGTTTTCAGCGAGACAAACAAGGAAAGATTTGGCACTACAGGCTCGCTTCGAAAGGTGTCTCAGACTGTGGCAGCTATCTGGCTGTTGCCTTCGTTCAATCGCAAGAGCCCCTCCACGTCGCAGAAGACCTGGTCGTAATTCGTGATGTTTTCGTTGAGGTGCAGGTGAATAAGGAAACGAACGTGATTATGCACTCATCGCAGGCGGAATCGATTACTAAATACCGACCGTTGCATGATGGACTGATTAAAACTTCAATGTCCGTAAAGGTCTTCAATGAAGACGGCACACCATATACGGTTCAGAGGAATATTGCTGCAGATAAACGTATAGAAGCTTTCAAATCTACAGACACCTTCAAGGAGCATAATTTGCGAAAAAGTTTTGCTGATTTTCTCCATGTAACAGGACGAGACGACTTGATTCCCTGATCTACTGCTGATCCGTGTGCGAACTATCATGTAGTACGGCAGCTCAATGTGTGACTACGCCATCCAGACTGGCAACTGCTGTTTCATCAACTCCACGTTCTAACCATGCTGTAATCGAGTTGACGACGGCGGGCTTGAGGCGATTGGTTCCGAGCAGAATGTGACCGCATTTTGCAATATTGACGATGCGCTTATCTGCAGATGGTATGTTTGCCAGTACTTTCTGCGCCGACTGAGGTTTCAAAACTTTGTCGTCACAACCTTGTACAACTAACACGGAGGTCTCAGGCGAAATGCGGCGAGCGAACTTCGCATTCTTCTTCATGAATTTTGCGGCTCTGAACATCTCTCTGGCGCTCATTGTCGGTCTCTGCCAACTATCCTTGAGACTTTCTTCCAGAGCTGGCAGGTCATCGGTTCCGTATCTCTTTTGGTATCGCACCACGTTGATTTGATGATCAAGTCTATAGAAGTTGCTGAGCAGATCTCCAAGGAACCAGGTGAGTTTTACATGACCGGTTTTGCAACCCGTTCCGGCCAGAACCAAGCCCCGGACTAACTCTGGCATATCGCCTGCGGACCGGATTGCCACACCTGCTCCCGCACTTTCCCCGATCAAGAAGATTGGCTGATCTGGATTGGTCTGTTTCAGGACTGGGAGCAGTAGATCCACATCTTTGACAGTCCGTTTGAAATTACATTTGTAGCCGGCATGCTCTTTCGTGGACTGAAAGTGCCACCGCCCGTGCCCTCTCTGGTCGATCCCGTATACAGTGAAACCATCCTCGGCCAGCTTTTTGGCCAGACAGTTTAGACTGTAGGCGCGCTGGGTGATACCGTGGATCAGGAGCACAGTGCCACGGTTAGAAAATGCTCTGGACTGCGATGTGTCTCCGGTAGCCGTGTCTTCCCATTTGCAGACCGGCAGATTTAGCTCTTTGCCTTCCATGCACTCTTCGGTAAATTGCACCGCTGCTAGTGATGGAACTGCATACAGCGCGATGAGGAAGTAGCTGATTATGCTTATAATTAGTTGGCAGAAGTTTTTATGCATGCTCGTTTCCGCAGGACAGCGAAGCCAGCTGTTAGCTGTCTTCGTGCGTCTTATCTGGCGACGCTTCTCTTGACTGCCCGTATAGGCGGAAAACTCTGCAAATAGTTCCCGGTGCTTTCCAGTCCAGTTTGCACAGCTGCCGACTTAACACAATGCATTGTTGATGCCGATCTCTGTGTCACTGACCCAAGGTCAAGTATGCAGCACTGCTACAGCGAAGCTATCCTGCATAGCATCTTCGGATGCCGTAAATAGTGCCTCGAATACTTCGCCATGACTATAGACACTATCAATGGTGTCGCGTGTATCTGGTGGCAGCGATTCAAATAGCGCGAACATTTCCTGTACCTGAGCTGGGCTGAAGTAGCCCATAAATGGACAGTCGCCGTTGCTGCCGAGAACATTGTACGGTGAGTTGTTGAACGCGTTGTTGGGCAGGAATCGGCTTCCCCCGATGTGATTGTCGATACTCTCCAGGGCATCGATGAAATCATCGGCTGTTAATTCGATTGAAGTGCACAGCACCCCATCTGATTCGATGGCGCGCACCAGCTGGTCGTAGACCTCCTGGTCGGTGTGCCCGGTGAATTCGCTGGGCAGTTTCTCTTCGTCGATGATATAGAGCGAAAATGTTTCGGTCATGGAATCCAGTAAGCGTTGCGGTGACGAGTAGATATAAACCCCGATTCTAATCTTCTAAAACTCCCTTTCAGCAACCTTATTTTTCGCCTTCCGTCTTCAGAAGAGATTGTACGCAGCCCAGTGCTGTATACAGTTGAGTGGGATTATTATCAGAAGCATTCGAGTTGCGTTTGCCAAAGTCGGCTCGCCCAAGTGGCGAACACGGAGTTGTACTTGCCCAAATGGCGAATACGGAGTTGTGCTCGTCCAATTAGCGAACACGGAGTTGTGCTCGCCCAATTAGCGAACACGGAGTTGTGCTTGCCCAAGTGGCGATCACGAAGTCGTGCTAAGAGAAGTTGCACTTACCGAAGTTGAATTTACCGAGTTCAAAACCTTACCGGAATTGAGACTCCTGCCTCAGCTTTGTTTTTCCCTGTTCAATGATCGACTGCAATTTCGTGCGTCCGATTTCATCGACAGACGGCGCACGTTCTATTGGCTCCATGATGGATGCGAACCAGTCTGGATTTTCGACCACGTCTGTCCAATCATCCATCTTGTCCCATTCACCATCGTTTAGACCAAGTAAAAACCTTGCTCTAAAAGGATTTACTCCTTCCATCTCGTAAACAGGGACGCGCAGGTCGCGACCCAACCCGGTGTCGAATCGGGCTGTGCCTGTTGAGTCTACGTCAACGTCGCAAAAAATATCGTAGCGGCGTATCAGGTCCTGTGCTTCCGCCATGATTGCATCATGTTTGGCTTTACCTTTGGGCGTGGAGCGATAGGATGCTTGTTTGACGTCCACTTCCACTAGTCCCTCTTTTTCAGCATGCTTTAGAGTCTGATCAAGTTCGATGTGGTCTTTAGTTACATCGAGCTGCCGTCCAACGCAGATTTGATGCAAGAAAAAGGCGTCGCTGAAATCTTTTGCGTCTAAGCCCCCAGATGCTGCACTTCCGCCCTGTCCGAGACCGCCGGCGCTTACATCTCTGGAGGTGCTGGAACTTCCAGTTTTTAAACCACCCGAAACGATGATGTCGGTGCGGAAATATTTGACGCCGTCTCTCATGGCAGGAATGAAGGCTTGCATCAATGGAGCATCCGGGTTTAACTCATCATTGTTGGCTGCGAACGATACAGTTTCTCTTATAAAGATGCCCTGCTCGTCTTTGTCGAAGATGATGCGTTGCAGCGCCTGCAAGTCGTCGATGTAACCTGGTGCCAGTAAGTTCTTGCTCACTAGTTCGTCGATGTTTTCGTCGCCTATCACATCAATAACTACGTCGATGGCGTTATGGCGCACGATGTTTTCCGGCAAAGTGAAGATGACCATGTGTTTGTGGGCATCGTCACTCAGGCTGAGTAGGTATTCCATGTACTAGCGCCTCCGTCCGCCCCAACCGCCCCGGGATCTGAATCCGCCTGATGAACTTCCGAAAATGCCGCCGGACGACCTGCGACCGCCCCAGGCCGATGAACTGGAACTCTCTGTCGAGCTCGTGCCGAATCCAAACGATCGGCGCTTGGAAGTGTCAGATGAAAAGCTTCCGCCACCGAATCCGGTTTTACTGGCGAATCCTCCGCCCAGAGATTTCTGCTTGAAGCGCGACATGAAATCGTTGTTGCTGGCTCTTTGACTGCTGTAAGTTGGAGAGCTCCGGAACGTGTCGCGGTATCCACCAAGCACTGTGATGCGAGGGTACGGCGTGTAATAGCGACCACCCCAACCGCCCATCATGTGCGAGAGGAGCATGTACTGGACGATCGGGCTGTCAAGCAAACTGTGATGCCCGACGTAGTATGGAGTGCCATAGCCTGTGTTGACCGTGTATGGCACTTCGTTGTTAACCGGGTCTCCGGTTTGTTCGATTGAGAAGAGTTTTTCGTCGCCCGGCTTATAGCCTTCCTGTTTCAGCTTGTCGATGTATCCGGTCACTACCAGCTTACCGTTTTCGCGTGTAGCGTCTATCGAGACCACATCGTTTCCGTCATATATCTCGTTTACGCGCTTTTCGAAATTTTGCATCCAGCCGTCGAAATCTTTACTGTCTTTGCCTTTCGACTCCCAGAATGCTTTTTGTACTTCGTCTAAGTTGATTTTGGCCGATTCGCCTTCTACTTGCGCCGATCTAGATCTGTAGTGCTCGACTCGGTTGCTATGGCTTGAGCAGCCACCCAGGCTAATGCTTATGGCCAATAACGCAACCATTAAGCCTGCTTGCACCTGTTTCATTGTTCCTCCGTTCCTTTCGGAATCAATAAGTCGAATAGCTCACCGCTGTGATTATCCATATAATCCAAGCAATCTCATCATAACGACTCGGCAAATTAAAAGGTGCTATAAACCGAATTTCTTTATGGTCCGAGGCATTTTTCTACGCGTCTGGAGCGACGCATTGACGTTAAATTGTTGTGTTTAAAGCTTGCTGAAAGTTTTTGTTGGATATGGTTCCTGTCGCCGATTTGCCCGGGCGTTGTCCAGCTTCTCGAAAGACACTGAATGTGGTGCTCTCTACAGACCGAACGGCATGCCGTAACCGTATCCGCCGCCGCCCATGCCGCTCATCATCATGGAACCTGCCGCCATAGATCCGACTGTACCGAGAACGTGTTCTAAGCCATGAATAAATGAGTGTTTGTGGTTTTGCGAGGGGGCTTGCGTTGCTTGTGTGCCTGAAAGTCCGCCGCTTGACTGATTGTATTGGGAGGAATAGTTTGGCGCTGCACCGTACTGTTCCTGCGGATATTGGCTGAACGGTGGTGGAGAATACTGAGTTGACTGTCCGTAGTTTGGTGCTTGAGCCATTGTCGGTGCTAACGCCGGTGCCATCTGCGGTGCTCCCCGTCTCGGATTCAATTCAATAGAACCAATCATGCTGTTGACTTGATCGGCAAGTGACTGCGAACGTTGTGGTGAATCAGCCGGAAAGATGTTGCTAGCAAGCTTGTTAACCCGATCCAACAAAGGTTGCGTTGGATAGGTGGCACCGAAAACTTGCTGTTCCAACCATGTCACTTTCTGGTCCAGGGTAGAATTCGGTGGTAGCAAATTTGCGTTTTGAGTCGCTTGAGGATAGCCATATCCTGGTTGCTGAGGGTATTGAGGCGCGACTGCCGGATAGTTGTTACTTTGATAACCGCCGCCTGGGTAGCCACTATATGCGGTGTCGGCATAATTTTGCTGCTGTTGCGGAAAGTGCTTGTCCGCGTAATCTTCTAATTTCTCGGTGCGATCGCTCAAGTCGGCTCTGGTATTGGCCTTTCCAAAAGCTTTGAGCTCCAGTTGTTCTAAACGATTTTGAATTGGCTCGTTGGTGAATGTTTTGCCAAGAATCTCCTGTTCGAGTTGGGTTATGCGTGGATAGTCGCCAACATCTCCAGAATCAATCCCAGATGCGGTGTTGTCTGTGCTGTTTTGATCGCTGCCAGATGGATTCTGCTGAGCTGCCTGGCTGTCAGGGGTACTTGCCCGGGGTATTCCGGTACCGTTTTGCGAGGTTTGAGTTGTACTGGCGGCAGGCTCAGCCGGCACGGCCAACAACAGCGCCGTCAGGCGTGACTGGTCGGAACCTGTCTTCTGTTCCCCAAACACCATGCGCTCAAGTCGGTCTAATCTAGTAGCCATTGGCTCGTCGGGATACGTGTGGTCGAAAAATCTGGTCTCCAGCGAGGCTATGTCTGGATTAAGAGTTGGAACAGTGAGTGCAGACGAAGCCGAATCAGCAGTTGTCGCCATCGGTGCGTCTGCATTTGCGCCTGCACTGTTGTCGGCGCTAGTGTTTGAACCATTGTTTGTACTGGGGTTTGCACTGGAATCTGTGCTGAAGTTCGCATTCGCACTGGGGTCTGTGCTGGAGTTCGCACTGGCGTCTGTACCGGTGTTCGGGCTGCTTCCACCACCACCCTGTGAGTCGTCTTGCGCCGATGCCGAGAACGTTGCGAAGAGGCTGACGAGCACTGCGACAATGAAAACAAAAGTAAGTCTGCTTTGCGGTTGCATTTAGGACGTCTCTGATTCGTAGACAGTGATTATATCAGGCTGTCAACAGACGGCGCTGGCTATACTGGGGTTTATGAATAACATTGTCTTATCCATTTCTAAACTGCTAAAGTTTGCTATCGGAGTGTGACCACGGCATTCAGATGGTTTGCTGTGGATGTCGCATGCAGTCATGGTACTAAATACAATGGCGGTTATGCTGCAATTTCTCAAGTGAACTACTGGCTATAAAATTCGAGATTTCCATAATTTTGGAGAAGAGATGATGCATTCATTGGAAACAAGACGAAATTTCTTGAAAGCTTTTGGAACTGGATTGGTAATTCCCTGGATGCCGAGCAGTTTTCATCTCACTTCAAAGAGCCAGATTCTGCGTGACGACGGTCCCATTAAAATGTGGAGTACACATGATGAACTCAGATTTGCGCTTGAGGCTTCTTCCGTCAGCTGGAATGCCTCTCCGAGTTCTATAAACATTGTCGTGGATGTGCAGTCTGTCTATCAAGAAATATTGGGATTCGGAGCGGCTTTTACCGATGCTGCCTGTTATACGATGCAACGAATGCCTCAAGCGCTACGGTCGAAATTGTTGACCGAGTTTTTCTCGCCAACTGAAATGAATTTGAGTATGTGTAGAACCTGCATTGGCTCAAGTGATTATTCAACCAGTGCTTACACATACGACGAGGGCGAGCCGGATCCAGAATTGAAGCGCTTCTCCATCAGTCACGATCAGGAATACATAATTCCGATTTTGCAACAGAGTTTGAAAGTCAATCCTGATCTCTTTCTTTTTTCGAGCCCGTGGACACCTCCTGGATGGATGAAGTCAAATAATTCCATGTTGGGTGGAAACATGCAAAGGCGGGCTATGGCGTCATACGCGCAGTACTTCGCCAAGTTTTTGCAGTCTTACTCAGATAGTGGTGTTCCGATTCGGGCGGTGACGATTCAAAATGAAGTAGACACTGATCAAGATGGAAAGATGCCGGCTTGTATCTGGCCTCAGGAGTATGAAGCCGATTTTGTTCAGGGATTTCTGGGCCCGACGCTTGAAAAGGCCGGCCTCAAAACAAAAATCTGGATCATTGATCACAATTACAATTTGTGGGGAAGAGCTCTATCCGAAATGGATTTGCCCGGCGTGCGCAAATACGTAGATGGAATAGCCTGGCACGGATACGTTGGTCAACCTGAGATGATGACTCGTGTTCACGATGCGTATCCATCTTTGAATATGTATTGGACGGAGGGTGGACCAGAATACACGGCCAAAGATTACAGTACTGATTATGTTGTTTGGGCTAGGAATTTTATCGGTATTTTGCGAAATTGGAGCCGCTCAATTACAGCCTGGAACCTGGCGCTTGATGAAGCTGGTAAGCCTAACATCGGACCCTTCTCATGTGGCGGCATGGTTACCGTCGATTCCAAAACAAATGCTGTTACAAGGAGTGGTCAGTATTGGGCTCTTGCACACCTGTCCAAATTCATCAAACGAGGAGCAAGAAGAATCGGTTCGGATGCAAAGGCTACTGTCGCTGAGTTGAATCACGTCTGTTTTCAAAATCCGGACGGCGAAAAGATTCTTGTTATCGCCAATGCTCTGACAGAGCGTAAGGTGACAATCCAGCAAGGGGCCAGAGTGGCAGAGGTTTTACTCCCCAGAGATTCGGTGAGTACTTTAGTGTGGTCGTAGCTTGAAAATTGCTCCTAAGTCAATTGTCGATTAGCAATTAGTGAGTAAAACTGGTCCGAGTTGTTACATCGCCCGCCTGTATCCACGCGAGAGTAGTTGGCCAGAAACCGATTCGTTGGCAAAACCATCTTGTTGGTGGTGCTTTGCTCTGGGCACTAAGCGTCCGCGCGTTTCGTAATCTGCATATGTCGCAACGCGAGGGGGCTGTGCAACCATCGCCTGGACACGCTGTTCAGGCAAAAGCTGACCAGCCAACAGATTGTCGCGGCGAGCTGTGTCGGGACTGCTTACGTGATTTGCAAGGGGTTGAGATTCCTTTGTTTTTGGAACGTAGGCATCAGGAGAAATGTGAATTGGTTTGGTATAAACAGAACCTTGAGGGCGTTGTGGACTTCTGATGTGCAGATATCCCTGGTCGTATCCTCCTTGTGGAGTCCAGTGGTAGTGAGCGAGGTTCGGGTTTCCATCCACAAGCGGCTTTTCCCAACCTGATACTTGATGATAACCAGTCGTCACTCTAACGAGACGATCAGGTTGGGCAGCGCTCTGAGCATTGCAGGCAGGAGCGAAAAACGTCATGGCTATTAGTAAGAGAATTGTTTTGTTCATCTTAGTAAAATCCGTATGCCTCGCGAAATGTTTAAGTCCGAGTCTCTGCAGCTAGTTACTGCTGGACGGCAAACATATGCTCTGGCGTTTATTAATATGGGGCTACGACCTATTATGCATAAAAAGTTGCATTTGTGTGAATTGAGTTTATAAAATTTTGGCGGGCAGGTGTACAGGAAGGTCGTCTTCAGGTTCGGGGCGACCGAAAATGCTTTTACTGCAAGGGTTTTTAGGTTTTGAATTTTTTCCGATATCGGAAAAAATTTCTAAGTCCGGACTTGAATTTTTTCCGATATCGGAAAAAATTCAGGTTCTCGAAGGAGATTTTGGCAATGCGAACGCCAGTAAGCTCGCTCCACATTAAAAGTGAAGAGCTTTGACTTTGATCGGTCTGCTCAGTAATCCTGGTTGCGCACAAATCACTTTGTTGACAGAGTCAGCTCGTGTTTGCGGAACCATTGCACAAATTCATTGATCCCCTCCTCAAAAGATGTGGCAGGGGTATAGTTGAGCATTTTGCGTGCCTTCTCGATGTCTGCGTACGTGTATGGCACATCCCCGTTTTGCATCGGTTTTCTGACTATTTGAGCCTTTTTGCCAAGTGCAGACTGAATCGTATCAATCATCTCAAGTAAGGTAACTGGGTTGGAGCGCCCGAGGTTCACGATTTCGAATCCGGCGGGCTGAATTTCAATAGCACTGTCAATGCCTGCGACTATATCCAGAACAAATGTATAGTCGCGTTTTGTCGTGCCGTCACCGTAAAGTTCTATCGGCTCGCCCTTTTCAATACGCTGGCTAAATTTATGAATAGCCAGATCTGGTCGCTGTCTTGGACCGAATACCGTGAACGGTCTCACGCAGATCACATTGAGACCTTTTGTTTTATGAGCGGCAAAGCAGGCAACCTCGCCGGCAATTTTTGATGCCGCATATGGTGACAATGGTCTGTCAGTCAAATCGGTTTCCGAAAACTTTTCGGTAGAACGCTCTCCATAAACAGAACTGGACGAGCAAAATACCATGTAAGGAAGAGTTTCTTGAGCTGTTGCTGCATCTAAGATTCGTTGAGTTCCGAGTACGTTTACATCCATGTACAGCGATGGATTTTGGAGTGAAGGTAGAACGCCCGCCATGGCCGCCAGGTGTACGACGACATCGAACGGACCTTTTGAAAAGGCTCTGGCAACGTCATCAACATTTCGCAGATCACCTTCGATCAGTTCGTAGGATGGATTGCCCAGATGGGCGGAGACGTTCTCTCGCTTTCTATCTGGCGAATAGAACGAATTGAAATTGTCTATAACTGTGACTCGTTTCCCTTCTCGCAAAAGTCGATCGACGAGATGGCTGCCGATGAATCCGGCCCCGCCGGTAACTAAAATCGAATTTGCTTTATTCGTCACTGTGAAGCTGTTCCCTGTCGTCTAAACGTGGACTCTCCAGCTCGGATCTGCTTGACTGCAAGGCGACTGGACTGATGTAGGAGCTCAGAACGTACTGTCCCATCTGGCAAAGATGTTTGATTCCAGGCAGGGCTTTAAAGTCTGACTCGCTGCGCGAACGCGAAATTATATAAGCTCTTTCGGTTTTGCTCAAGATGTAAGTAAGTTCTTTCGGATTTTTTGGCAGCAGGAACCTTCTTTTGGCGTAGAAGGTTACCGATGGCTTGCGCATTTGATAAACAATGATGGTTGCTTTTGTGGGCCCGGCATATTCAGCGAAGCTCTGAATCGGTATCTCCCATTGATTTGAGACTGCCTCCATTCCCTGGTTTCCAATTGTCAGCAATGCTACGTATGTGGCCAACATGAAGGTGATCAGCGACGCACCAAATTTTCGTTTTAGCCATAATATCGCTGCAACTGCTGCTCCGGCCGCGTGCACAATGAGGATGGCAGTAGCTGCGCTGAGAAGAGATGGCGGGCAATCATGCAGTCTGGCGCCTATTATCGGAACGGCAGCCAGTGCTCCGCCGTAAACAATTGCCAGTACCGCGAAAATCACAGCTCCCGTTTTGTTGCGTCCTTCGGTCCACAGGTGATCGAGGTATCCGCCGACCAGCACCGCTAATAGCGGAAAAGCCGGCAGCGTGTAAGGGATCAGTTTTGACACCCCGGCGCTGAAAAATGCCAGAATAATGGCACTACCTATAGTGGCGAAGAGCATCGTTGATTGACGTGTTGAAAGATCTCTCAGGCGAGTAATCGGGTTTGTGCTTTTCGTGTCAGCGCCTGCTGCATCGCCTGGTTTGAGAACGGTTAGAACGGCACCCGGTAGAAAAAGTGTCCAGGGGAAAAAGCCTCCGAACATGGCAGCAATGTGGTACCACCAGGCGGCTTTATGATCGACTACGCCGGTGAAGCGCTGAAAGTTTTCGCGCAGGATAAATTCGCGATAGTAGGCTCCTTTCGTGACACTGATTTCGATAGCAAACCAGGGTATCGAAATCAGTGCTACCAGCGGCAGTCCAAACCATGGTTTGTAGAAGCGCAAAGCGGCACGAACATCCCACTTGAGCAGGTGGTAGACTCCCAGAATCGCGACCGGCAGGATTATACCTATCGGTCCTTTGGTCATCACGGCTAATCCGATCGACGTGTAGGCAGCGAAGAGCGCCAGTAAATTGCCTTGCTTTTTGCCACTTTGTCTGTGCTGTTCGTAGCTGTGGAACACGCACATCATGCTCCCTGTCACAAACAGTGAAAGAGGTATATCTGTAATAGCCTCTCTTGAAACTCCAAGAAAAAGTGGTGCGGTCAAAAGTGCAAAAGCCGCTATCAGTGCTGCTCTGCCGTTGATCTGGGCCCTTGTGAAAAGGTAAGTAACGGCAACGAGGATGGCACCGCAAGCTGCTCCGAAATAGCGCGCTGCGAATTCGGTCACTCCAAAAATGCTGTAACCTGCAGCCATTGCCCAAATCACAAGGGGTGGCTTGGTAAATCGCACAGCGTAGTTCAAAAAGGTCGTTATATATTCGCCCGTCTCAAGCATTTCACGTGCTGGTTCTGCGTAAAGTGCCTCGTCGGGATTGAACAGCGGAAAGCTGCCCAGGTTGCTGAAAATCAGTAAAGAAGCGCAGGCAAAAACGAATCCGAAGGTTGCCAGGAAAAGCCACTGGTTTTCGCTGATCTTGCTATTTCCATCTGTTAATCGGTCCGAATGCAATTCGGTGGCATTTTCTTTCGATGGAATCTGGAGCGCCATTGATCGGTTCAATTATTCCGGAGCTGTTGTATTAGTCCGTCGCGTCATCTGCAAGTGTATTCAGGCGTTCTTCGACGATGTAGATGCGCTTGCCTTGCGACTCATGGTATGTGCGCATGAGAATTTCCGCCAGCAAGCCCATCATGATGAACTGGATTCCCACCATGAAGAACATAGCAATCAGCACAGGCAGCGGCGTTTCGATGAAAGTATGTGTGTGGAAAACATACTTGAGAGCGACCATCCAGATGAATGCCGCAAATGAGATGCCCAGCGCGACGATGCCAGCTGTTCCAAACACATAAATTGGCTTGGTGAAGTATGACGACATGAACTTGACTGTGATTAAGTCCAGAACCACTTTGAAGGTTCTCGAAATTCCGTATTTTGACTGGCCGATCTGGCGCGCATAATGATTTACAGGGATTTCAGTAACGCGGGCACCTTGCCAGCTGGCGTAAATCGGTACGAATCTGTGCATCTCGCCGTAGAGGCGGATGTTCTTGATCACTTCTCGCCGATAAGCCTTCAAGGAGCAACCATAATCGTGCAGGCGAACTCCACTGATAACAGAAATGATTTTGTTGGCGATCCAGGATGGGATGAGTCGATTCAGGAGTGCGTCCTGGCGGTCTTTGCGCCATCCGCTGACTACGTCGTAACCCTCTTCCATCTTTGCTAAAAGCAGTTTGATGTCGGCTGGATCGTTTTGCAGATCAGCGTCCATCGGAATGATGATTTTTCCGCTGGCGTGGTCGATTCCTGCTGCCAGAGCAGCGGTTTGACCGAAGTTTCGTACGAACTTTACGACTTTGATCCGCTTATCTTCTCTCGAGACAGATTCCAGTTCTTCGTAGGATTTGTCGATGGAACCGTCATCTACAAAAATTACTTCCCAGGTCAGACCGGTCCCGGTCAGAGCGACGATCAGTTTGTCGTAGAGCAGTTCGATGTTGCCCGATTCGTTATAGACAGGTATCACTACCGACAGTTCTGGTTTGGGCGTCGTGCGATGGTTTCGTCCGAATTTTTCGTCGTCTAACCAGTCTGTCGAGTCGAGATCGATTGGTTTGGTTTTATGGCGAATGCTGCGCATAAGTTTGAGCTGTCTCCGGAGGAATTTTCACCAGCTGTGATGGCAATTTGCGTTGGCGAGAAAAAGCCTGTTAACGCACGTGCCTAGTCTACCTCGGAGTAGTCATGAATTACCGGGAGCACGGGTGAATGCTTTTTAAGTTGCGGTCTGTTTATAGTGCCGGAGCCTGATTGAGCTGGTTCATCGAAAGAAACTTAATTCAGATACCGCGCCCTCTGGCAGTTTGCTTAATGAAGACTCTTTTCGACATGGTTTCGAGTGGATTAGTTTACACAGCCGAAAGTGGCATCTGGTAGGCGTTTGTTATAGATACTGCATATATTTCGGGACTCTTTTGGTAATTCGTCTGGTATTTCAGTTGTTGATTAATTGCTTAATAATCGACACAATCGCTGCTTGAAGGGAGAGTTGCGCTTAACTAAACCGCATTGATAGAGCCGCTCCTGAGCTGATAAGTTATAGCGGAGCCGCTTCTGATTTCCGTGTAAGCGTGTCTGGGACCGGCTAGCCTTGTATGAGGCGTTGTTCATAACTCTGGGGATGAGCCTGTGTGTGGAATAGTCGGATATCTGAACCTGAACGGCAAACCGCTTGATCCTGACCAAAGTCTGATCAAGAGCATGTGTAAGAGCATTACGCATCGAGGACCGGACGAAGAAGGGATGATGATTATCGGCCCGGCGGCGCTCGGAATGACGCGTCTGGCGATCATCGATCTGGTCAGTGGCCAGCAACCGATTCCCAACGAGGACAAGACGATTTGGATCGTCTTCAACGGCGAAATCTACAACTACCAGGATAATCAGAAGCATCTGCTTGAGCGAGGTCATAGACTCGCTACACAAAGCGACACAGAAACTATTGTTCATCTTTATGAAGAGTACGGCGTAGACTGCCTGAATTTTCTTGAAGGAATGTTCTCTTTTGCCATCTGGGATACCACGAAGGAACGACTCTTTATCGCTCGCGATCGTATGGGCGAGAAGCCTCTGCATTGGGGCATTTTCGATGGACAACTACTATTTGCCTCCGAGCTGAAAGGCATTCTCAGGCACCCGAATTCCAGGCGAGAGCTTGAGCCAGCAGCACTGCAGAAGTATCTGGCTCTGGAATATGTGCCAGCTCCGAATTCTATTTTCAAAGGCATCAACAAGTTAATGCCAGGGCACTTCATGCTCGTCGAGCGCGGCGAAGTGAAGATTGCGCCTTACTGGCAGCCAGAAATAAGTGTGACCACTCTCTCTGAAGGTGATGCCAAAGACAAACTGATAACGCTTTTGGACGATTCGATTAAGAGACGATTGATTGCCGATGTTCCACTTGGGATTTTTCTTTCTGGCGGCATCGATTCATCCACCATTGCAGCTCTTGCCTCTCGTCATTCCAGCAAACCGCTGCGTACATTCTCGGTTGGGTTCGCGGATGCCTCGTTTGACGAAAGTGCACATGCACAGGCTGTAGCAACATATCTCGGCACTGAGCACGAAGTGATCACATTTCAGCCTGATCTTGCTTTGCAGACGATGCAAGAGCTCTGGGAAGTCCTCGATGAGCCCATGGCCGATGCTTCGATTATTCCGACATTTTACCTGTCGAAAATGACCAAGCGTTCCGTCACCGTCGCACTGGCTGGAGAAGGCGGCGATGAGCTCTTCGGAGGTTATCCTACTTATCAGGCTCACAAGTTGGCCGGCATATGGAATACGCTTCCGGCGGTGTTGCGTCAACATGTTCTCGAACCTACATTAAACAGCTTGCCTGTATCTCACAATAACCTGAGCTTCGACTATAAAGTTAAGCGCTTCATCTCTGCCGCTTCGGAATCACCGAGAAGTCGCCACCTTCAATGGATGGGAGCTTTCCCTGTTAAGGAACACGAGCAACTCATAAATGCTCGGATTCGGTCAGGTATTGGAAAAGACTGGAAAACCGGAGAGGATTTGCTTAACGATCTCCAGGTTCGTTCTTTTGGAGAAGTTCGCCGCAAGAGTGATTTACTCGATTCGATTATGCGACTCGATCTCGGGACATACCTGCCCGACGATCTTCTCGTCAAGTCTGATCGAGCTTCCATGGCTGCTTCCCTGGAGGTTCGCCTGCCGTTTCTAGCTTATCCACTGGTTGAATTTGCGCTTTCATTACCGTCGAATTTCAAAGTCAAAGGCGCGACCACCAAGTATCTGCTCAAGAAGGCGGCAGCCCCGTACTTGCCAGCGCGCACAATAAATCGACCGAAGAAGGGCTTCGGTATTCCGGTGGCTAAATGGCTGAATAACGACTTCAAGCCGCTCCTGGATGAATTGCTTTGCCAATCTTTTGTGGATAAGCAAGATATTTTCCAGTGGCGCTATATAAGTCAATTGCGCACAGAACATGAGCGTGGACAGAAGGATAGGCGGAAGGAGTTGTGGACCTTGCTCATGTTCCAGTGGTGGTACAACAAATTCTTTGTCGAAAAAGTTGGCAGCTAGAATGAGTTCCTCTGGAACTACTGAAACTACATATGGTGGCACTGCTACGAATGGTCAGGGCTCTGCCGTAGAACCATTCTGTGCTAAAGATTGGCAACTGATTGGGCTTCTGGCGTTGATTGCCTCGTTAATGTTTCTGCCTTACTTAGGCGCTGCCGGATTGTTCGATCCCACAGACAGCTTCTTCATAGAATCTGGGCGGGAGATGTTCGAGACTAACAATCTGATCGTACCTCTGATGAACTATGAGCCCTGGCTTGATAAACCGGCCCTGGCCTTCTGGTTTATAGTGCAGAGTTTCAAGACGTTTGGTGTGAATGAGTTCGCCGGAAGATTTCCATCGGCGTTGAGCGGAATTTTGATTGTCCTGTCTACTTTCGTTTTGACAAGGCAGCTTCTTGGACGCAGACAGGCTTTTCTCGGTGCCCTCACTTTAGCGGCGTCACCTTTGTTCTTGATTGTCGGTCATGTCGCTTTGACTGACGAGCCTCTGGCTCTGTTTTTGACAATTTCGCTGCTCTCAATCATCAACTTCATTGTGCGCAAGAAAACGCTGTTTCTGCTGATCGGCTATTTTTCTCTGGCTATGGCTGCTCTTTGTAAGGGACCTCTGGCCCTCGTTATTGTCGGTCTGATCACTCTTGGTTATCTAGTGCTTACGGCGCCGCGGAAAATTTTGTCTTCCATATTGTCGCTGCAACCCTTATTGGCACTCGCCTTTTTGCTGGTAGTAACTGTTCCATATTATGTTTGGGCACATATCGGAACAGACGGTCAGTTTACGAATGCGTTCTTCTTGCGTCAAAACTTAGGACGCATGGTCGGTGTGGTCAATCACGTCAATCCATTCTGGTGGTACATTCCTGTTGTTTTAGGCGGATTTTTTCCGTGGTCTCTTATCTTGTTGAGCTCGAAATCATTTTTGATCAAGTGCTTTAAGCTTCGTGGAAAGCTATTTACGCCTCGTCAGAAGTTGGCATTTTTCTGTATCTGCTGGGCGACAATCGGTTTCCTCTTCTTCAGTGCAATTCCAACCAAGCTGCAAACTTACATAGTGCCGATTTTTCCTGCGCTTGCCATTGTCACGGGAATTTACCTCGATGTTTTGCTGAGATTGAGGCGAACAACTGCATTTATCGTTTCCGCGATTTCGCTGCTGATAATTAGTTGCGGCGCTCCATTCTTTGTGTATTTCCTCAACGATCATACAGACGTAGTGCGTCAGCCTGTGCACGGTTCGTCTTACGTCTCTCATGTCGGTTCAACTCAAGCCGCACTCGAGACACTGGGAAATCAGTTCCATTCTGCATTTCCTGTTCCTTCAGCCAATCCGCAGTCAACCGATCCCCAGGCAAAGAATCCGCAGTCAGCCAATTCGCAGTCAACTGATCCCCAGGCAAAGAATCCGCAGTCAGCCAATTCGCAGTCAACTGATCCCCAGGCAAAGAATCCGCAGTCAGCTAATTCGCAGTCAACTAATCCCCGGGCAACCGATCCTCAGTCAACGAATCCTCAGTCAACGAATCCTCAGACAACCATGAAAGCACCTCAAGGTCCTGGTTTTATGAGTCTGCTCGGCTACGGCACTGCCGTTGTGCTGGTTTTGGGATTGATAGTCTCGGTCATCGCCAATCGCGGAAACTCCTGTCGTCTGCTCAGTACTATATATAGTGGCACAATGATTGGCTGTGGAGTCTTTCTGCCCTTGCTGTTCTGTTTATATCACGACAAGTATCAAGCTAATATCGATAATGCTGTTACCTACTGTCTGTCTTCTGGCGCGCATTTAGCGGCTGTGCAGTTCGAGTATCCGTCACTCATGTATCGATATCACCAAAAGATCCCACTTCTGAAAAATCAGGAGGATCTGCAGGCGTATTCCGATCAACCAGGTAAGCGCTGGATCTTCATTCCAGAGGAAGTCCTGAGTTTGCTGAGCTGGACCAAGCGATCGCCGAGAGTGGTTGGTTATTCCGGCAAGTACTGGATTTTCGCTATCGGTAAAGATGCTTTGACGGAAGACACAATAGAATGGAATGGTTTGCTTCCCCAGTTTCATTATCCAACCATTGGCGAGTTGAAATTGAAGGCTCAGAATAATTCCGCAGCACCCTGAGGGCGGCTGTATTTACTGGTATAGCTGGCAAAGAGCTGGGCGCCAGCGAGAATCAGACAAAAGGTCTGTATTATCGCTCCACTGGTCAATGCTTCCAATTGGGCGTTTTTTCGCAATTTCTTGTACCGCAGCTGTTTCGATCTGCGCGAATAGTGCCTGGGAGAATTCACCTGTGCTAATGACGAGGAATGGTCGATCGTGAAAGAGACGAACCGATGTCGGCAAAGGTGCAGTTATTCCCAGATTATTATGTAGCTCCGAGACGATTTTGTAAGCCGCAGACAGGTGTGATTGTCGTTCCTCCCAGGTTGAAGACTGCAGAGACTGCTGCAATGATGGTGTTATATGTGGTGCGCATTCGAGTTGTGAAAAAGCGCTGCCGAACCATTTTGCATAAGGCGCGTATTCTTTCTCCATGAGAAAACAGAGACGCATCAGATCGCGCACCAGGCGGGCTGCAATTATTGCTGAACCGATTTCATCACCGACATAGCCTGCCCGTCCCATTAGATGACCTTCTTGTTCTATGCGTGTCCACTGACAGGCAAGTAGATAGAGCCAAATATCTTTTGGATAGTAGCTGAACCGGTCGCGCGCCGCTTGTAAGCCTACTTCGTCGTCAAATATGCGACCACGGACTATAGTGGCCAGCTTCTGCTCCGAGAAGGTAAGCCAGTCCGACGGTTCGATGTTTTGAGCAAGAGAGAAGTTTAGCTGTCGCAGGAAGAATTTTTGAATCGTCAGGAGTTCGACTGTGTGGCTGATCTCTGTTCCTTCTGCATTCGTTTTATCTGCGGCGGTGCGAGCCTCAGCTACCTGATTTGGTGTGGTGAATTTGGTTGGCAATCCCATAAACTCAACAGGCAAATCGCTTTGCAGAGTCGCATTTATTTGTCCCGCCAGATCTGTGTAGTCCGATTCGCGCAAAAAGATCAGCACGCGGGGACCCCAATCATGGTCCTGCGACATGACCGTGTCAAAGCCTAGCACTTCCGAACCGTCGCCTAACAGGGCGGCCGAAAGTGGCATCCCGGGAAAGCGGTTTTGAAACAGCGGTTTCACTACTTCCTGGTAGTAGTGCATGCTCAGATCCAATCCGTTCATTGAGCAATGTTCAGTCATCACAAGTGCTCGAATGTTCCGTGGAGAATGTTCTTTATCGACTGGCGGTCTTGTCGGACTGCTCTTTAGACATGTTCGTCACCAGCAAGAGGTGCACTTTGCCCATCAGGTGTCCTTTGCGTCTGAACAGGAAGCCAACATCGTTTTTCTCATACATGTAAGGTTTGTTCGCAATGACTGTTACCTTTTGGCGAACGGCGTCTGGCAATTCGTCAAATCGGTTTTCTGGAACGATAACGTAGACCGGGTCTTTTTGTAGCAAGAACTCTGTCATTTGTTCACCGTTATCTAACTGAGTGGGCACTCGGTCTGTATGGAAAAGAGTGACGTCGAACCAATCAACAGTAGTGCCAAAATCTTTGTGCAGGGCAATTTTGGTGTCTGGATGCTCTTTGATCGTCTGGATGTACTGTAGACCCGGAGCTTGCAATGCCATGGCTGGATGCACTTGAATGGCAAAAGAGAGAAGCGTCACTGCTATGCCGGCGCTGCAGAGTACATATGGCGCGAAGTAGTGTTTTCGCTTCAGTGCCACAATGGCAGCACCGCCCGTAAGCAGCAAGCCGATTGGCATCATGCACCAGGCTGAAAAGTCTTCGTTGTTTGTCACCCCTGGTAGTAGATAACCGGCTACAAAGCCACCAAGAATAAGAGTGATTGAGAATAACCAGGCGTAGCCTTTAGCGATCGCATTGCTCTCGTTAATCCAGCGATTCAAGTGCAGTCCGACTATGCCGGCTGCTGCAGGAAAGGCCGGAAGGTCGTAATAGTTCATCTTTCCGCGAGAAAGGGTGAAAAAGGCAGTCGTGAGTAGTAGCCATATCCACAAATAGAGTTCTGTTTTTGATTCCTCCGGGTCGGATTTTTTCAGCCATCGTCTGACTGAATCAGCGAAAGCTATTGGCACAAGAGCACACCAGGGTGCGAATCCATTGAAAAATGCACCGACCATATAGAAGGGATCGTTATGACATTCATAGGCAGAGCCAAAGAACCGCTCCACATTGTGGTGCCATAGCCAGGCACCGATGTTTGATGAGGTGTCTACTGCCGCAGCGGCAGCGACATACCAGGGACCGGCGACGGCAAAGAATATGACCACGCAGGCAATCACCTGTCCAATTTTCAAGATTTTGAGATTGCCAGTCAGAACCAGATAGACGAAGAATGCAAATGCGGGCAAGATCAATCCGACCGGACCCTTAGTCAGCACAGCCAACCCCATGCTCACCGCGGCCAAAGCAAAAGAGGCAAATCGTTTGCTTTCGCTTTTCAGTCCGACGTACATAGCTATGAGCGCGACCATGTCGAAAAGTGTTAAAAACATGTCGGTCATGCAAAGCGTCGAAAACTCCCAGTACCTGGAAGTGGTTGCCAAAACCAGGGTCGAGAGAAGGCTCACATCAGCGCCCCAGATGCGACGGATGGCAAGCGCAAAGATTGCGAGGCAACTCAAAGAAGCCAGCAATGCGGGAATTCGAGCTGAAAAATCGTTGACGCCGAAGACCTTGAATGAAGGAATGATTGCCCAGTAGTTGAGCACGGGCTTATCGATACAGGCTGTATTGCGATAAAGCGGAACAATGAAGCTGTTGGCCGCAAGCATCTCCTTGGATATTTCTGCGTAAGCTATTTCTGACCTGGCAAATTTGAATCTTGTGTATGAAATGCTGGCATAGGCGGTTCCCGCGACCAGAAGGAGAACCAGGAGAAACTTGAAAAAGTGTCTTTCAGCCACGGTTTTAGTAGAACTGGTGTGTGTGGATAACGCAGGTTCAGCCGCTCTTTCCGGCGATTGAGCTGATAATTGCATGCGAGACGACTCCCAGAGACGGCTTATATCTTGGCAGGTCTGTTTAGCAGGCACTTTAGTGCGGTCTAAGGGTGGCGATATCCTCTGCGTGATCCCTGTGAGTTTTGTTCGCAATGGTTATCTAATGAGGTATTGGTGAAGTGTGAAGAGATATCTGTGACCCCTGGCTGGACGATTCAAATTTTGTAAGTCTGCCGACGGTATGAGCGAAATGGGTGGTTTGAGGCTGTTTTTTTTCCGATATCGGCAAAAATTCAGTTCAAAAGGCGTGAATTTCTTCCGATATCGGCAAAAATTCGATTTCTTAGGCACAAATTTCTTCCGATATCGGGAAAAAATCCTGTTCCGGAGGCATAAATTTCTTCCGATATCGGAAAAAATTCAAGTGTCGAAAGGTCTTTTCGACAAAAGAGTTTAACGAAAAGGCGCCCCCTTAGGGGCGCCAGTGCGGTGTGTGTTCGGGCGTCAAAAGACTTCAGGCGGTTTCAGCCACTTTCTTAATGGGCTGCATCTGTTTACGTGGCTTCAAATCGTTGAGGAAGCCTCGAATTTCTTCACAGTCTTCGTGTGACTCACCATATTCGCGGACGAGAATTGTCAGCAGTCTAGTCAGTAAGCGTTGTGCGTCAATCTCATTTTCCAGGGCACACTGAATCAGACCTAGATTGTAGAGATAAGGAATCAACTCGGCATCCTCTGCGCCTACGCTTCGTTCCTGGATTGAGAATGCTTTCTCGTACATGCGTCGAGCCCTGGTGTAATCACCTCTTTCTTCGAGAAGTTCGCCCTTTGCAAGTAGTTCGGTAGCAGTAATCATAATGACCTCCATACGAATGTATACGGCAGCGCCACCACATGTGGTATCGCATCGGTTCTGTCTGTTGTTTTGTTTAACGTTTAGTATCAAATTCGATCGCCGGGAATGCTCCGTCCTTTGCGATCCGGTCAGACAGCACATCGCCATGCATTCTTGCATCGGGGAGGTGGTGGTGAACCGTTTAACTTGATTTCGATGAGAACATCATAAACCCGGTCTCACATAGTTAGCAATACGGCTTACTGCATTGTTCTTGGATAGAGGAAAAATATATCCAATTATGAGATCGGCACAGGTACACGATTTCGTGCAAGTAACAAATGTATGTCTATGCTCATTGAATATAAATTCGAACGTTAAACGTCAAAGTTTTCGAATTCAGCACTTGTTAAATCGGGCTTGTCATGCGCTCCTCAGGCGCACCCTGCTTGATTTTACGAAAGTTACAAGTTTTCTTTCGCTACGTTTGCGTAGTAGGCTTTGTACTTGTGAATCTCTGATTCCCGCTCACAGTGCGATTTCTCCTTACTATCGCTTGCAGCATAAGCCCGATCTTCCCATCGGCGCATCTCCGATACGTGATAGTCGACTTCTTTCTGAAGGTCCATTTTTCGCTGCTTTCGGCGCATTTCATGCAATCGGAGTTGTTCGATGTCTACTGCATACTTTCGTAGCGTAATTCTATCTTTCTCCGGATCTCGCGACTCTGACTCAGTTTGCGCGATTAACCTGTTTCTCTCTCCTGTATAAAATTCGTCGTCAAAGTATTCCTTTGAGCCCGCCGCATAGCTCAGTTTCAACGAATTGAGGTAGGCTGCTTCCACGCCTGCATCTTCGGCCAGGCGTTGTTCTTGTGCTGCACGGGCGTTGGCGTCATTTTTATCGGACCACTCCTTGTTAAGGCGTTCACGTTCTAACTCTTCCGGACTTTTGATCCTGTTCAGGTGTGGAAATATCGCCTCGACTATAAACTGAATGCTCAGTAAGAACGCTGCCATGCTTTTGCCCATGATAAAAACGATTTCGCCCAGGGCATGCAAGTGTTCTTGTATGTTTTCAATCAGTTTGTGTTTCGGCACAACTAGCGCACTGCAGCACTGTTCGCACAAGACTCCGCTATGAAAGTGATTAAGTTCGATTGTTGCTGTTCTCATTTGTTGACCTCAAAATCAGCACGCAAGCTCGCGCGAGATGAACTCGCGCTTGACCATATAAGTAGATCTGAGCTAATGCGTGTACGAAGGTGTCGGGTTTCGACTGGGGTGCGGTTTTTATCCGCACGTGCAAAATATAGCGATCAGTTTTGGCATGCTCTTGGCATCGAAACATGAATTGATGCGGTTTTTACGAAGCTCGAAACACAACATTGTGCGTATCTGCTAGATTGTTAGCGACTTTTGCAGCCCGAAAGGTTCTCATGAAGATCAAATGGCCTAGTTTAACTACCCAAATATTTATTGGTTTGTTCGCCGGTATTGCCATAGGTTGGCTTTACCCGCAGGTGGGCCTGGCCATAGAGCCTGGTGCTGAAGTTTTCTTGCGAATGGTCAAAACCATTATCGCGCCTTTGATTTTTGCCACTCTCGTAGTTGGTATCGCAGGTGGTGGTCATGTCAGCTCTGTAGGCAGGCTCGGACTGAAATGCATGATTTATTTTGAAGTAGTAACTACTTTTGCGCTTGCGATTGGACTGCTGCTCGTCAACACTGTGCATCCTGGTTTTGGTGTTAATCTGACTTCCGGAAGCGAAGCTGAATTGGCTACACTGGCGGCAAAACAGCCGAATATCTCGGATATAGTGACACACATTTTCCCCAGTAGCGTGATCGACTCGATGGCGCGCGGCGATGTTCTACAGATAGTTGTGTTCACGATGTTGTTTGCAGTTGCGGTTTCCGCCACCAAAGCAACGATGATCGTTCAGTTCTGTGAACAGCTATCTTCGGTTATGTTCAAATACACCGGCTACGTTATGAAATTCGCTCCTGTCGGTGTTGCTTGTGCCATGGCTGCGACGGTTGGACATCATGGCGTAAGTGTCCTGGTTTCGCTCGGCAAGCTGGTTGGCACGCTGTACCTTGCTCTTTTCGTTTTTATCGCAGTTGTTCTTTTGCCAATTGCTTTGTTTGCCCGAATTCCTTTGAAGAAGTTTGCACAAGCAGTGAAAGAGCCTATGCTAATAGCCTTTTCGACCACCAGCAGTGAAGCAGCTTTTCCGAAGGCGATGCTCAATATGGAGAGCATCGGAGTGCCTCGTGGCGTAGTCAGTTTCGTTTTGCCGCTCGGCTATACCTTCAATTTAGACGGGACAACTCTGTATCTGTCTCTTGCTTCAGTATTTGTTGCTCAAGCGGCAGGCGTCAATTTGTCTATACAGCAGCAGGTCTTGATGATGCTGACTCTGATGTTGACCAGTAAAGGCGTCGCTGCAGTGCCGCGGGCGTCGCTGGTAATTTTGGCGGGCACGCTTGCATCGTTCAATCTGCCACTGTCAGGCATCGCGTTGATACTTGGAGTTGACACCGTCATGGATATGGCGAGAACTTCCGTGAATGTGCTCGGCAATTGCCTTGCATCAGCAGTAGTGGCGCGTTGGGAAGGCATCTTCGTGGATGCACCGCTCCCTGTTGTAGAAACGCCAACTGAGTCTGAAGTTGGCGTTGCGACGCACGGTTAGACGACGCACGGTTAGACGACGCGCGGTTTGACGGTGCACGCAGACGACACGGTTAGAACCCATGGTGAGCGCATTTAGCCGGAGATCTAGCAACCTTCCAACAGTGTTCTGAACATGTATTCGGTGACACGATCCGTGGACTTGCCGCTTTGATTTACTGCTTGGATTTATTGATTGATTTGCTTCAGGACATTGAGATAAGCTGTCGCTGCGGCGCCTGCTCGACCATCCGTGGGTGGCTGCCAGTATCCATTCATTTTATTGAATTCACGCACTGCCGGATCGAACTTGCCTAGCTGATATCCACCTTCGTCTGTCATGAATACGTGCGCTGCCTTTACTGCATTGAATTCTTCCGGTTTGAAAACGAAGGCTCTGTGCTGCGCCATGCCCCGATAGGCGGGATCCTCGAAGTCGATGATGTTGTATTTGATGTTCGTATTCGGAGCGTCAAGCCTGTCGTAAAACTTGGAGCGCCTCACTCTTATTGCCAGTTCTTCCGGACTGATTCCTGGTTCGTGTGGATGTTCCATCTCAAGGGTCATTGCGACTAGATCGGGGCGTTCTGTTTTAATCGACTCGGCGACTCTCTGAAGATGCAATGATCCAATTCCCTGAGACCTGTTTGCCTGGTTCGTAGCGACGAAGTCTAATCCAGCAAATTTGGTCGCTGATTCATCGTGCATGGAGGTGAACGAGAATGCACCTAGATTGCCGTCTGGGTCTCGAGTTGCGTGCACCAGAATTCTGCCTCGGGCAACGAGGTCTGCTACTTCATCTACGGGTTGTCGTTCAGCTTTGGGAAATGATGATTCATACAATGCGATAACATCTGAATCAAGTTGCTTTTCTCTGGTTGTTTTGAATGATTCAGGTTTATCTAAGGCTCTTGGAACTTCATTGAGCTTGAGCGAAGGTCTTGGCTCGAAGGACGGTGCTTTTGGCATCAACTCCGGTGTGAACTTGAACGCTGTGTAACCGCCGGCGATACCAGCTATGCCCATTGCAGTGTAGTCTACCAGTCCGGCCCCAACGTTTCCAGCTAGAACAGTCTTGTTGTGCGCTAGATTTCCGGGATCGTTCCATACGTCGTAGGCCGGCGCGCCTAGTTTCACGGCCCAGTCGGCTGTTGCTAATCCGACCCCAACTTTTGTCGCGAATGGCACAGCCGCTTTCATCACGGGGGCTAGTGACTCGCCTAACAAAGCGGGATTCTTAGTCATGGCTGCAATTCCGGCACCGGTAACGGCAGCAATCGCTGCTTCGGTAAATATTTCTGACTTGTGATTCTGAATATGGTCCTTTACGGAATTCCACAGGTTCTCTTTCAGACTGCCGAAAAGTTCGGCTTCGTTTGCTACATTAGTGCGAAAGTCAGTCTTATCCATGCCCTCTCCCGTGTATCGTTGAATTTAGTGTTCCGGTGCCACTTAGATTCTGTTCAATTTTGTGTCGGAGATGTGACGGGATTGTTTCATCGTGCGTATTTACCGCACGGTTTATGACCAATTATGGTTTATGCCGGAGCAGATGGTTGGCCCACACTTAATCGCTTCTTACGACAATACTGCGGTCGTGTCGGTGAGAGCGATAATTGGAGTTGTTACAGTTCTGTTCAGATACTTCTGTAGATTATGATACTGGCTGCGGCCCCAGAGCTCCAGGGCACTGAATACAGTGCGAATCTGGTGTCATCTATTTTTTCTTCGCTCTTTCAGAGTCGGCAAGAAGTTTTAAGGCGAAATCGTGACTATCTTTCATCTCGAGCATCTGCATCGTCATTCCGCTGACTTGATTCTCCAGATCGGCAATCTTAGCCTTTAGCTCTTCTATTTGCTGTTTGTCAGCTGGTTGTAATCTGTGCGTTATGAAAGCCTGAGTAATATCGTTTATAGGGCGTTTCAGAACCAGAGCCAAAATAACTGCCCAGAAACCTGCTACTGCGATTATGCCTTCCAAGATTTACTCCTCCACGAACGCCGATATTACACGTTTCTCTTGAATTTGGGAATATGACTAAAGCCCCTGTTCCGAGGTTTAGGTGGAAGGTTCTTTAGCGATTATTGGCTTCTGGCTTTTCATGATCGCTCTGGTTATGAAAAAGCCATTGATGACTTTTATCGAAAGGTCGAAAGAGGTCAGCACTACCAATCAGCAGGTGCTTCAGAGATTGCAGCAACTGGAAACAGTTTCCCAGTCAATGGCTAGGGATCTCGCCGAAATCCGCACATTGATTCAATCTCAAAGCGCGGATGGTGAATTGCTGAAATTAAAAGAGACTCTGGATGTTGATCAGGATCCGGCAGCGTCTGCCGTCGTTCAATCGTCACTTCTTGTGAATCAGCCAGAACGAGAACGCGGATTAGAACATTTGTTGGAACGTTCATCGACTTCTGAAATTCTGGGAACCGTTGAAGATTCGACCACAATTCGCTTCGAGCGTGTTCTTCCAGCCGAGGTTGAAACAGTTTGGCGCTATTTGACCGATCCTGATCTGGTCTGCAAGTGGCTTGGCAAATCTAGTATGCAGCCTCGAGGCGGCGGGCGCATTGAGATCAATTTCGACAGTGAGATGCAAGTCGATGGTGTTGCACGAATTCGCGGTTTGATCGACCGTTTCGATGCACCGAAATCGATTGCATACTCCTGGATAGATACTCAGTCGGCTCTGCCCTCACACGTTTCTTTCGAACTCAGCGAGCATGAGGAGAGTGAGACTAACCTCGTTCTTGTTCACTCTGGACTGCCTGAAGACAAGCTGGCTGAGTTTCTTGCCTTATGGCACACTCGACTCGATGCGTTAATCGCACATCTAAAGGGGCTGGTCCCACCTGACTTCGTTTCAAACTTCAGAAAGCTTCTGCCCATATATACCGCGGTGGCACTGTCGATGGCGACAAGTGTGGAGACAGCGGAAGCAGCTGTTAGTGATCAGGGGTATCAAACTATCCGTATTGAGCGTTCGCATCTGCTTACAAAGTATGACAATCACTGGCACGATGCAGACGAATTAGAAAAAGAGATTGTACGCTTGAAGCATGAAAATACAGCGGCTGCCGATCAAATCATCGACCAACTCGATAAAAAACTCAAAGACGAATATCGTGACTTGCGTCAAATTGAGTTGGATATCCGTGCGCTGGACAAAGCCTTGCTTTAGTGTGGTTGACCGAACTCTTACTGATATCGAATGCTCGACTGACATTTCGTGTCCGGATGGTTTTATGTACTGATGGTTGAGTGGATTCGTGATACTGTCTGGTGGCATGTTTATCCGCTCGGTTTCTTTGGTGCGGAGAAACTTGCACTTCCGCCTGATGCCATGCCTAATCCGCGATTGCGCTCGTTCGAGGCGTGGTTCGATTATGTTTGCCATTTGGGTTGCAACGGAATTCTTCTAGCGCCTCTTTTCTCGTCTGAGAGTCATGGTTATGACACGACCGATTTCTACAATCTGGACTCTCGCCTCGGCACAAATGCTGACCTTATCTGGTTTATTGAGAGTTGCCGCGAGCGCAACATAAGGGTTGTATTCGACGGTGTTTTCAATCATGTGGGGCGATCTTTCGGTCCGTTCCAGGACGTCAGGCAGCACAGGCAACAATCTCGTTTCGCGTCCTGGTTTCTGATTGATTGGAACAATGGTGCTAACGAAGACGGTTTCTCATATGTCAATTTTGAGGGGCATCACCGCCTTGTTAAGCTCAATCACAATAACCCTGAGGTGGTCGAATATGTGGTCAACGTGATCAATCACTGGTTGGGGTTTGGAATCGATGGTTGGCGTCTTGATGCTGCCTACGCCGTGGCTCCCCATTTTTGGCAGCAAGTTCTGGATAGGGTGAGGCAGAAGTTTCCCGACGCCTGGTTTTTAGGAGAAGTAATTCACGGGGATTACGTCAACAGCGTTCGTCAGGGGCATCTTGAATCGGTTACACAGTATGAGCTGTGGAAAGCTATTTGGAGTGCTCTAAACGACCGAAACTTCTTTGAACTGTCACATGCGCTCAATCGGAATAATGACTTTAGCAAAGTCTTCTTGCCAAACACTTTTGTCGGCAATCATGATGTTACGCGCATCGCTACAGAACTAAAGGATGTACGAGACGTCGAATTGGCTCTGGCTGTTCTTTGCACTGTTCCTGGAACGCCGTCGATATATTATGGTGACGAGCAGTTGTGGATGGCCAGGAAAGAAAAGAGAGCTGGTGGCGATGACGCAATCCGTCCGTGTTTCCCATCTCACCCACAGTTGCTGAGCGGAAATAGTTCAGCATTCGACACATACCGAGACTTGATCTGGTTGCGTAGAAACAATCCCTGGATAGCTTCATCGCAGATCAAAATGATTACTCTGACAAATCAGACATCTGTGTATGAAACCAAATGTGGTGCTAATAGGTTTTTTGTTGCGTTGAATGTGAGCGATTCTGAGTTCAAAATACATTCATCGGCTGAATGGAATCTGGTAAATGGTCGAGCCCAAGCTGGCGCTGCCGGATGGCTTGTCCCCTCTCATGGGTGGGCGATATTTAACTAGTGGGTCTGGTGGGCTACAGTTTTATAGGCACTGTCCATCCCAGCAACTTGATGGCATCGACGACCTTCATGCCTCCCCGCAGGCAATAGCTCATTATGATCATTGACTGATCCAGGTTTAAATGTCCTTCTTTGATTGCCTGCCGCAGTGTCTCTGCTGTTTGTGTAACTTGCTTTTCCTCGGCTGCATCGAATACTTCTAAATCTTCAGTCAGGCGTTCGTGCTCCGGCAGATGCGGTCGATCTGCAGTTGATACCAGCTGTGATACCGGTACGCCTGTCAGTGCTCCTGCCAAACGGAGGAATTCATCCTGACTGATGTCTCGTTGATACTTCGTCTCAGGACTAGTTTCGCGTGCAACGCACTTATCCAGTGATTCGTTAGTCTTATGCATGTGATTTAGAGCTCTAATAGCTGCTTCTTTTGACAGCACTTTGCAGGAGACGAGCTTTTGTAATTCCAAACCGGCATTGAGTTTGTCTTCTGTAATCCATTCAAGGTCAAGAAGAGTCTCTCCTACACGCTGGTCGCCCTGCACGGACATTTCAAGGGCGGTGAGTAAATCGCTGGTAGAAATTATGCCTGACTCGACCAGCAACTCACCGATACGCAGATCTGGACCGCGTTTCTGGGTAGAGGCTCGATTGGAGAGATTGTGTTCGACATGCTTTATTCTCTCTCTCAAGGAGCAGAGTTGCGAAATTGCCATGTCTCGATTTAGCTGCCCGTTGCGAATTTTGGTTTGGATGTCTAGCGTGCTCAACAAAAGTGGTCGGGAAAGGGCGTTCGTGAGGACAAGTACCCTGCCCAGTGGCAACATGCTTGACTGACTGGTGGCAAGCGCTTTAGTCAATTTCAGTTGATCTACCAGTTTGGATGCGGAGAGCAATTCACCCAGAGTACTGCTTTTAACGTCGTTATCTCTCGACCATCGCATTTCTTTTAGGGCTGCATTGAGTGTCAGTCCTCGTTTCTTGACGATCTGGATAGCATGAACGACCTGATCTTCGGTAGCCAGACCGTCTTTCAGCATCGATTGTGCCTGGACCGCCGTTCGCAAAATGCGGTCTGAAATCTCTCCGGACATGACAAGAACGCTGCCGACCGGTAAATCTGTGGTTCTATTCAGTTGCAGGAGGTCCTCAAGCTGGTCACCCTTGAGTAGTTCCATTTTCTTTAAGAGCGGACCAATTCTTAGGTCGGTCTGGACCTGTTCCATGAGATACCTGCGGTCGCGATTTAAGCCACACACATTTCATACCACACGACTATGGCATGTCTCACCTTTACTTAACGGCTTTTCCTTATCGTGGAGTAGGTTTTGGGCTTGAATTTTTTCCGATATCGGAAAAAATTCAAGATCCAGCTCGTTCCTTATGTATAGTAGACCGCCGGTTCTGTCCCCAGACCCCGGCATGTAGCAGTCTACATAGAGTTCTTTACTTTTCATTGACAATGTTCTGAGGCTGCCATATAACACTCATATGTCAACCAAGCGCTCTGAAATTCCTGCGACCTCCAGCCTTACGCTAACGCTACTAGGCGGACTACTACTGCGCGGAATTTTTTAGACAGAGCAACTAACTTAAGACATCAATTCTCAAGGCTCTGTTTTCTACAGAGCCTTTTTTGTCACTCAAATCAAGGAACCAGCAAATGAACGCCGAACAAACTAAGGATCGTCATATCAAAATTTTCGATACGACCTTGAGAGATGGTCAGCAATGCCCAGGAGCGGGCATGGATTTCGAGCACAATCTCGAATATGCCAGGCTGGCTTGTGCCCTTCGCGTCGATGTATTAGAAGCTGGTTTCCCCTCAGCCAGCAAGATGGACTTTGACATTGTTCGCACTATTTGCGAAGAAGTGGCAACAATGGACTATAAGCCGACCATAGCTGGTTTGTGCCAGTTGCGTGAAGAGCAAGTAATTCGCACAATCGAGTCGTTGCAGCCGCTGGTCCCATTCGGCAAAGCTCGTTTGCATACTTATGTTCCAGTTGACCCTGAATTGATGCCGGCCTCTCTCGGTAAGCTTGCCGATGACAAAGAGAGAATCATCGCCGACCTTTATCGACTGACACGCATGGCTGTAGAAGCCGGCATGGAAGTTCAGTTCAGCCCTGAAGGTTACTCACGCATGCGGGGGAACTTCGATTTCACAACCGATTTGATTCGCGCCGCCATACAGGCTGGCGCCACTGTCATCAACTGTCCTGACACAATAGGCGGCGCCTCGGTATTTGAAGGTGAAGACTATTTTGTGAGGAAGATGGTCAGACATGCTGAAATCATGCGTCGAGAGTTTCCGGCGCAAAACATCATCTGGTCAGTACACTGCCACAATGATTTCGGATTGGCGGTCCAGAACTCCTTGAACGGGGTAATTGATGGACCGGCCTCACAAATTGAAGGATGTATCAACGGTATTGGTGAGCGGGCTGGAAACGCTGCGCTTGAACAGTGCATCATGATCGTCAAACATTTCAGTGAAGCTTCCGGCAACGAAAATCCCTATTACACGACTGTGGCGACTGAGAAGTTGCAGGAGATTTCTGATTTTGTCAGTCAGCACATGTTGCCCCGCCAGCCGCACTGGCCCGTTAGTGGAGACAACGCCGCCAAGCATTCTTCCGGCGGTCATACAAATGCTATTTTGAAGAACCCCATGGCCTATCAGCCGTTTGACCCGAAAGAGATCGGTAAGAAAATTTCTTTCTTGTTTGGTCCTTTGAGCGGTGGCAATCATGCCAAATCAATCATCGAAGACTTTGGCTATATCTGTGAAGAGTCGGAAAAGGCAGAAGTCGCCCAGTTCATAAAAAATCAGTTCCCGCTGCGTCGTAAGGGCATTACTGACGATGAGTTGTTCGGTGCTTATGTGAAGTATCGTCAACCAATTCATATCGAATCGATTGAATACTCCAAACAGGCTGACAGAGCGCAAGTTAAGCTGCTGGGAAGATTCTTTGACGAAGTCGGTCTGGTAGAAGAAGACAACGCCGGACGCGATTCAGCCCTTGCAGCAGTAAAAAATGCCATTGAAAAACGTTTCGGCAAGTTCCAGATTCTCAGCCACAGAAGCCATTCTGATGGCGCAGGTATCGATGCTTGCAGTATTTCAGAGATCTACATAAGCACAGAAAGCGGAATGCAATTTAAAGGCAACGGTCAGGATCACGACATCGAGATCTCTGCTATCAAGGCATTAATTGATGCTGTTAACAGAGCTTATGTTCACAGGCATTTCGCTGTAAACTCTGAATCTGTCGCCGTTATGGGTGGCAAAGAAGAGAAGTCGAAACAAGTTTCGGTGGCGTAAGTGTAACGACCTTTCAGCTAATTTGAAGGCGGGGGTTGACGCATTCTGGAGGTCAGCTATGCTTAAGAAATCGCAGGGCGTGAAATCGCCTCGTCTTCTTCCTATATTTTGGATGTCGTGAACAACAACTCTATTCTAGTAGTCGGTATTAACGTCCTAGTGCTAATTATGCGCTATCGGTGCGGGCCGCCTGCTTAAGCAAGCAATGAACAATGCCCCGCACCTTATCCAGGTAGCGGGGCTTTTTTTCAGGCAATTTTTCGAGCAACTTTTCGAGCAATTTAAGTCCATCGATCTTTCAGTATTCATCCAACATTCAGGTCAGTCCTACTCGCCAGTCCTACTCGGAGACAACAATGCATAGCGACGCAATTAAGAAGGGAATCAGTCGAGCGCCGGCTCGAGCTATGTTGAAGGCAACTGGTTTGACCGACGAAGATTTGAGCAAGCCGCTTGTCGCCATTGCCAACACCTGGACCGAAGCGGGTCCGTGTAACTATGGATTGCGCGATCTTTCAGAAAAGGTCAAGGAAGGTGTTCGTAAAGCTGGTGGTACTCCGATTGAATTCAACACAATCGTTGTATCAGACGGCATCTCGATGGGGACAGAGGGAATGAAAGCCTCTCTCGTCTCGCGTGAAGTAATTGCTGATTCAATCGAGTTGGCTGTGCGTGGTCATATGTTTGACGCTGTTGTGGCTCTGACTGGATGCGACAAAACTACTCCGGCTGCTGTTATGGCTCTGGCCAGATTAGACCTTCCTTCTCTGGTTATGTACGGCGGCTCGATCATGCCCGGTCATTTCCGTGGACGCGATGTCACTATCCAGGAAGTATTCGAGGGTGTGGGCTCTTGTGCAGCGGGTCTGATGAGTGAAGCTGATCTGGCAGAACTGGAGAATCAAGCCTGTCCAGGGGCGGGTTCATGCGGCGGACAGTTCACGGCCAACACTATGTCTACGGCAATAACGTTCCTTGGAATGTCGCCGATGGGAGCCAATGATATTCCTGCGCTGGACCCGCGCAAGCTTGAGGCCGCTAAGCGTTGCGGCGAGATCGTCATGGACATCTACAAGCAAGGATTGAAGCCCAGTCAGATCATCACCAGGAAGGCGCTCGAGAACGCCATAGCGTCAGTTATGGCGACAGGCGGATCCACGAACGCTGTCTTGCATCTGCTTGCCATTGCCCGTGAAGCTAATGTGCCTTTGACTCTCGACGAGTTCGACGCCATCTCGCGCAAGACACCTACTGTCGTCGATCTGAAGCCGGGCGGAAAGTTTGTCGCTCCGGATATGGAGGCAGCCGGCGGTATGAGACTCCTGGCTAAGCGCTTGATGGATGCAGGACATTTGCGTGATGCGTTGACCGTGACAGGACGAAATCTTTTCGAAGAAGCTGCAGAAGCTGTGGAGACGCCAGGGCAGCAGGTAATCCGGGCGGTTGATAATCCTGTTAAAGCAACAGGCGGAATCGTTATATTGCGTGGATCGCTTTCGCCTGACGGTTGCGTGATGAAGATCTCCGGTCATGAAACGAAATATTTCCAGGGACCGGCAAAAGTTTTCGATTCTGAAGAAGAAACTTTCGAAGGTTTGATGCGCGGTGACATAAAGGCTGGAGACGTTGTGGTAATCCGCTATGTCGGACCTAAGGGTGCTCCGGGCATGCCTGAGATGTTGCAGGTCACAGGAGCCATCGTCGGAGCCGGTCTGGGGGCAAGCGTCGCCCTGATCACTGACGGGCGCTTCAGCGGAGCCTCCCACGGTCTGGTTGTCGGGCATGTCGCCCCCGAGGCAGCCGTCGGTGGACCGATTGCATTAATTCAGAACGGTGATGTTATTACGATTGACGTTGTCAATAGAAGCCTTAATGTAGAGGGCGACATCAAGTCGCGCGCCAGCGACTGGAAGGCCCCTGAGCCTAAATATAAGACTGGCGTATTTGCTAAATACTGGCAGACAGTTTCATCTGCGGCTCATGGAGCCGTGACTGGCAGCTTCCCGGACGAGCTTGCCGTAAGCGTTCACTAGAAAGAGGAGAAGATAATGACCAAGATGTATTGGGAAGCCGATGCCAACGCAGACGCACTGAAAGGAAAGACCATCGCCGTGCTCGGCTACGGCAGCCAGGGCCGTGCTCATGCCATGAACCTGCGCGACAGCGGTTGCGATGTGGTCTTGGGACTTCGCAAAGGCGGCAAGACCTGGCAGCAGGCTGAAGAAGATGGATGGACTCCCAAAGAGCCTAAAGCTGCTGTCGCAGGCGCTGATGTGGTTGTTATCTTGACGCCTGACATGGCTCAACCAGAGCTCTTTACCGAATTTGTCGCCCCAAATCTAAAAGATGGTGGCACTGTTCTGTTTGCCCATGGATTCAACATCCACTACAAACAAATCCAGCCCAAAGAAACCATCGATGTCGTCATGATCGCTCCAAAGGGACCCGGTGGTCTGGTTCGCAGAACCTATGAAGAAGGAAATGGTGTTCCCTGTCTGCTCGCTGTACACCAAAATGCGACAGGTAAAGCATTTGATACAGCTCTGGCATACGCTCATGCATTGGGCGGCACCAAAGCCGGTGTGCTGGAAACGACTTTTGCAGAAGAGACCGAGACCGATCTGTTTGGCGAACAAGCCGTATTGTGCGGCGGCGTCACCGAGCTTATTGCTGCTGGTTTCGAAACTCTCGTTAAGGCCGGCTATAAGCCAGAGGTGGCTTACTTCGAGTGTTTGCATGAAGTGAAGCTGATTGTCGACTTGATTTACGAAGGTGGATTCGCCCGCATGCACGAGTTTGTCAGCGACACTGCCAAGTACGGCGACCTGACACGTGGACCGCGTGTTGTCGACGCCAAGACCAGAGAGACGATGCAGACAATTCTCACTGAAATTCAAGACGGTACTTTCGCTAAAGAGTGGATCGCTGAAACGAAAGCCGGTCAGAAAAACTACAAACGCTTGTTGGAAGAAGACCTCAATCATCCGGTCGAGGCAGTCGGTAAGAAGCTGCGCGCCAATATGTCGTGGCTGCAAAAATCGTCCAAGAAAGATAACAAGCAACTCGCAACGAGCGGAAAGGCAAACAAGTAAAAGATGAAAGGCGCCGATATCCTGATCAAAGCGTTGGAAAACGAAGGTGTAGATGTCATCTTCGGATATCCAGGCGGTGCAATTATGCCCGTCTATGACGCGCTGGTCGGGAGCAAACTGAAGCATATCCTGGTTCGCCACGAGCAGGCTGCCGCACTGGCTGCAGACGGCTACGCACGGGCCAGCGGCAATGTGGGCGTTTGCATGGCCACTTCCGGTCCCGGCGCCACCAATCTTCTTACAGGCATTGCCAATGCGCAATTAGATTCTGTGCCCATGGTGGCAATCACCGGTCAGGTGAGTACGACACTCATGGGCACAGATGCCTTCCAGGAAGTCGATATCTTCGGTATGTCGATGTCGGTAGTCAAACACAATTTCATTGTCAGAAAGACAGCCGATATCGCCAAAACCATTCACGATGCTTTTGAATTGGCGCGTTCAGGACGTCCCGGTCCGGTACTCGTAGACTTGCCTAAAGATGTAGTCTCCGCCGAACTGGAAGATGTGCAGTTCCTTCCCAGTTCGAGCAAGCCTATGCCTCGTCCACACTCAAAAGATTTGCACATTGCTCACGATCTGATCTTGAACAGCCGACAGCCGCTTGTGTACGCAGGTGGTGGCATTCGCATCGCAGGAGCATCGAAAGAGCTGTGCGCATTCGTTGACGCCCTGGGAATTCCTGTTGTCACTACATTGCAAGGTCTGGGTGCAATTCCAGCCAATCATCCCCTGAATTTAGGCATGCTGGGCATGCATGGAACCAAAGCTGCAAACTTCGCTGTGCAGTCTTGCGACTTGTTAATCTGTGTCGGCGCTCGGTTTGACGACCGGGTCACAGGTAAGCTGGCTGAATTTGCTCCGGGTGCGAAAGTTATTCATATGGACGCAGATCCTGCTGAAATCGGCAAGCTGCGTATGGTTCATTGCGCTCTCATGGGTGACATCAAAGTTTCTTTGAATTTCTTGCACGGACCCGGCCGCCCTGAAATAGATTTCTGGGTCAAGCGCTGTTTGGCCAATAAAGAGAAGTTCGCATGGGACTACAACGCTCCTATGGAAAGCGTTTATGCGCCTAAGTTCATAAAGCAAATGAGCGATCGCGCCCCTGAAAATACCTTTGTTAGTTGTGATGTTGGTCAGCACCAGATGTGGGTTGCCCAACATTACGGCTTTAAGTCGCCAAATAACCATTTAACAAGTGGTGGTCTTGGCACGATGGGATTTGGCTTGCCGGCTGCCATCGGCGCTCAGTACGCCAGCCCCGAATCAGCTGTCGTGGCTGTATCCGGTGATGGCTCGATCATGATGAATATTCAAGAGCTGGCGACGCTCAAGCGCTATAACATTCCAGTCAAAATTGTTCTTTTTGACAATAAGGCACTGGGGATGGTGCGTCAGTGGCAAGAGTTGTTTTTCAATGAAAATTACAGCGAAGTTGACCTCTCCGACAATCCGGATTTCGTCAAGGTCGCAGAAGCATTCGGCATTCCCTCATTCAGAGTGGAGCGAGCCGATCAGGTAGATGAGGCAATCGACCGTATGTTCGATCAAAAGGGACCAGTTCTTTTGCATGTGCTCATCGATCCCAAAGAAAATGTATGGCCGCTGGTGCCACCCGGAAAGTCTAATGAACAGATGATGGAGGCAAAGATAGTATGAAATTCACAGTAAGCATTCGCTTGACCAACACCGAGGGAGCACTTGAAAGATTGCTCGGTCGGCTACGGCAGCGCGCTTTCGAAATTTCAAGCATGTCTGCGGAGCGTACCGCCGACCGTGCCTTCCTGGATGCTCGTTTCACCATTGAAGGCACACGCGATGTCGAGCCCGTTATTAAGCAACTGGCAAAGTGCTACGAAGTTCAAAGTCTCAAGTTTCAATATATCGAAGGGGGAGCGCAAAATGGTCAGTGGCAGAACCACTCAGAAAGACACACAGAAAGAGAAGTTTGTCTTCCTGTATGACACGACCCTTCGTGATGGGACGCAGCGAAAAGGTCTCAGTCTCTCGCTTGAAGATAAGCTGAAAATTGCTTACTTGCTGGATAAGTTCGGTGTTTCTTACATCGAAGGTGGCTGGCCTGGCTCAAACCCGAAGGACATGGAGTTTTTCAAACGCCTGAGCAAAAATCCACCTAAAAACGCAACAGTGGTGGCGTTTGGCAGTACCAGGCGAGTTGGCATCAAACCCTGCGACGATTTGAACTTACGGGCTCTCCTTGAAGCAGGCACGAAGGCAGTAGCTCTGGTCGGGAAGGCGTCGACGTTGCACGTTACTGAGGTGCTTGGCACTGACCTGCAAGAAAACTTGAACATGATTGCAGACAGTGTTGCTTACATGAAGGAACACGGCAAGGAAGTTATTTTCGACGCCGAACACTTTTTCGATGGCTATAGAGCCAATCCGGAATACGCTCTGCAAACGGTCAAGACGGCAGCTGATGCCGGCGCTGACTGGGTGGTTCTGTGTGACACCAATGGTGGTTCACTGCCAGGCTGGGTAAGTCAAGTCGTATCGCGAGTTTTTGCTGAGGTCGGCGACAAAGTCGGAGTGCATGTTCACAACGATGGTGAGCTTGCCGTGGCAAACAGCCTGGCAGCTGTCGAAGCTGGGGCACGCCACGTTCAGGGTACAGTCAACGGTTACGGTGAACGTTGCGGCAATGCTAATCTCATATCGATTGTGCCGAATCTGCAATTGAAGATGGGCTATACCTGCGTATCCGATGCCAGCATCAAGCTCCTAACTGAAGTATCGCGCACGGTAAGCGAGATAGCCAATCTCAATCCAGACACGCACGCACCATATGTAGGTGCATCGGCGTTCGCCCACAAAGGTGGATTGCACGTTGCTGCTGTTGAAAAACTGACGTCGAGTTACGAACACATCGATCCGTCGGTAGTTGGAAATACCCGTCAGATTGTCGTATCTGAGCTTTCGGGACGCGGAAATATTCGTATGTTGGCAACAGACCTGGGCGTGCGAATTAGCGGCAGTGAGGCAAACGTTCTCGGTCAGGTTAAGGAACTGGAAGGCAAGGGTTATCAATTTGAAGATGCTGAAGGCACTGTCGAGTTGATGATGCGCCGATGCAATCCACAATACAGTGCACCATTTGAAAAATTAGACATGATGGTCGTTGTTTCGGACCGTGTCGCTACGGGGATGACTGCCGAAGCGGTTGTTAAATTGCGTGTCAATGGTGAGACCGTTCATACTGCAGCTGAAGGTGGCGGACCTGTTCATGCCCTCGATCAGGCCTTGCGTAAGGCTTTGCTGCCGGCGTATCCGCAGTTGCATGAAGTGAGACTGGCTGATTATAAGGTGAGAATTCTCGATCCCGATCAGGCAACCGACGCTACGACGCGCGTGGTGATCGAGGCTGCATGCGGCGAGGAGCGCTGGTCAACTGTGGGCTGCTCGCAGAACATTATCGAAGCAAGCCGTCAGGCGCTGATGGATGCTCTCGAGTTGTTCCTTTTGCGGCAAGAAGAGAGAAGTGCTGAGAGTTCCCTATCGGAAAAAGGCTCCAAAGGGGCTGTAGATGTGGCTGTAGATGTGGCAGTAGATGTGGCTCGAAGCAAAGCCGTAAATGTACCGGCCAATGCAGCATCGAATAAAGCTGCAGATAAAGCAAATAAAGCGACAAAGGTTTCGCCAAATGCGGCTGTAAATGTGGCTGCAAATGTAAGTACTAAGTTGACTGCGTCAGTGACTGGCAAAGTCGTGACTAAGCAGGAGGTCGTAGCATAAATGGCTGGTCAAGCACAAACAACAGCGAATTCAAAGAACTCTTCTAAAAAAGAGGCTCGCAGTATTGTCGAGAAAATCTGGGATTCACATGTTGTCACCCAATTGGAAGGGCATCCGGCAGTTTTTGCTATTGACCTGATGTTGATTCACGAAGTAACTTCCGCTCAAGCTTTCCAGACTCTAGATGCGAAAGGACTGAAGGTTTTCGATCCAAAACGATTACTGGGCACAATCGACCACAGTATTCCGACACGAAAAAATCGCTGGGAAATCTATGACGAGTCGGCTAAGGCCCAGGTGGAAGCCCTCAGACAAAACTGCAAAAATCACGGCATTCCATTTCTCGATTTTGATAAAGGTCAGGGAATTGTTCACGTCGTCGGACCGGAGCTTGGCATAACGCAGCCTGGGATGACAATTGTATGCGGTGACTCGCACACATCCACTCACGGCGCTTTCGGTGCATTAGCTTTCGGAATTGGTACATCCGAAGTTGGTCACGTGCTTGCCACGGGATGCTTGCTGCAGCAGAAACCGAAGTCGATGCGAGTCGAATTCAAAGGTAAAGCTGGCAAAGGTGTCTATGCCAAAGATGTCATTTTGCGTTTGATTGCTGAAATCGGCGTAGGTGGTGCGACCGGACACGTGATCGAATATGTCGGTGATGCGATTCGAAACATGACTATGGAAGAACGCATGACTGTCTGCAATATGAGCATTGAATGTGGTGCCAGAGCTGGTCTTATCGCACCGGATCAAGTTACATTCGACTATCTCAAAGGCAAACCGCATGCTCCCAAGGGTAGAGCCTGGGATGAAGCGGTCGAGCACTGGAAAGCGTTAGTCAGTGATGATGATGCGCAATTCGATCGACGAATCGAAATCGACCTCTCGGCATTGAAACCGATGGTCACCTGGGGAACCAATCCCGGGCAGGGCGTGCAGATCAATCAACCGATTCCGTCTGTCAAATCTCTTCCTGAGCAAGAGCAGGGTGTGGCGGTGCGAGCGCTTGAATATACCGGGCTTTCTGAAGGGGCAACGATGCAGGGTACGCCAATTGACTGGGCCTTCGTCGGTTCTTGCACTAACGGTCGTATTGAGGATTTGCGTGTTGCCGCTTCCATTTTGAAAGGCAAGAAAATCAAAGATACCGTCACTTTCTATGTGGTGCCGGGTTCTGAAGCGGTTATGGAACAAGCTGTCAAGGAAGGGCTTCCAGAAATTTTCGAAGCGGCGGGCGCACAATTTAGAATGCCGGGTTGCTCCATGTGTCTGGCTATGAATGATGACAAAGTGCCGGAAGGAAAGCGCTGTATCAGTTCTTCTAACCGAAATTTTGTCGGGCGTCAGGGTCCGGGAAGTATTACACACCTTGCCTCTCCGGCGACTGTCGCTGCCAGTGCCATCGAAGGACGGATAGCTTCTGCGGAAAATTATTTGTAATTAGTTCGCCTGGGCTCCTGGCGAAACATGTTGGAGAAAATCTATGGACAAGTTCGAAAAACTGACATCAAAAGTGGTGCCGCTGCCGATGACGGATGTGGATACCGATTTGATTATTCCCGCTCAATTCTTGACGAGTATAAGCAGGGAAGGTTATGGGCAAAATCTGTTCCGCAGATTGCGTGACAACGACCCTAATTTCCCTTTCAACCAGGAGAAATTCAAGGGCGCTGCGATTTTAGTGGCCGGAGAAAATTTCGGCTGCGGTTCGTCACGAGAGCATGCGGTCTGGGCTCTTGCGGGTGCGGGCATAAAAGTTGTCATTGCGCCGTCTTTTGCCGACATATTTTTCAGCAATAGCGCCAAGAATGGTTTGGTTCTTGTTACGTTGCCAGCTTCTCAAGTCGAGCGAATACTGGTCGAGGCACAAGCTGGTGAATACAGTGTCACAGTCGATCTTGAATCTCAAACGGTGACCTTGCCTGGTGGTGAAACATTCAAGTTCGAATTCGATCACTTCCGTAAGCACTGCATTTTGAACGGACTTGACGACATCGATTACATTCTGTCATTCAAAGAGAAGATCTCGGAATTCCGAGCCGGCCAACCGACGGCGGTTAACTGCATGCAGGGAGAGAGCAAGTAATGAAAAAGCGTATAGCAGTATTGCCCGGTGACGGTATCGGTGAAGAGGTTATGGCTCAAGCGCTGCGTGTGCTCGAAGCAGTGGAAAGTCGCTTCGAGCATGAGTTCGAAAAAGTGCACGGAGTGGTCGGGGGTGCTGCTTTCGATAAGTACGGAAGTCACATGCCAAATGAAACTCTTGACCTTGCCTATAATTGCAATGCCATTTTGTTTGGATCTGTTGGCGGTCCGGTGGCTGACATGGATTTGCCTAAATGGAAAAATTGCGAAGCTAATTCAATTTTGAACCTGCGCAAGACTTTTAAGTTCAACGCTAACTTTCGGCCAGTCAAAATATTTCCTGAGTTGAAAGACATATCGCCTTTGCGTGCTGAAGTAATTCAGAAAGGCGTGGACATGGTCTTCGTGCGCGAATTGCTGGGCGACTGCTATTTCGGTGAGCATAAGCAATACAGTGAAAACGGCAAGCGTTACGGTACAGATCAGATTATTTATGACGAAGAGCAAGTGGCGGCGATTGCACATGTTGCATTCAAAGCGGCTCGCATTCGTCGAAATAAAGTGACTTCTGTAGACAAGGCCAATGTTCTCGATTCCTCGAAACTCTGGCGAGCAGTTGTTACCGAAGTATCTAAAGATTACAGCGATGTCGAGCTCGAGCACATGCTTGTAGACAATTGCGCCATGCAAATTATTCGCGATCCGTCCCAATTCGACGTGGTTGTGACAACGAACATGTTCGGCGACATCCTTTCCGATGCGGCAGCTGTTTTGCCCGGGTCTCTGGGGCTTCTGGCTTCAGCCAGCCTGAACAAAGACGGGTTTGGTCTATATGAACCGCCCGGCGGATCCGCTCAAGATATTGCCGGCACAGGAGTAGCTAATCCGGTGGCGCAAATCCTTTCTGTTGCAATGATGCTGCGCTATTCGTTTCAACTGGAAGCGGAAGCGACATCTATTGAGAGAGCGGTATCGAGTGCATTGGGAGCAGGATGCAGAACAAGGGACATTTACACGAAAACTGCCTCGTCAGAGAACCAGATAAAGCTTGTTAATTGCGAAGAAATGACCGATGAGATTCTGTCTTACATCAAGCGCCCGGCGCTAGTTTAGAGACGTCGAGATTTAAAATGACGTCCATCAGTCATTCTGCAGCAGCGTTAAACCGGAGAGAAATTAAGTGAGTAACGATTCCGCAAATACAAAAAACAGCATTGCGTATATGCAGGGCAAGTTTATGCCTCTTGCCGAAGCGAATGTAAACATCATGACTCATGCGTTCATGTATGGAACGGCGGTCTTTGAGGGCATCCGCGGCTACTGGAACGCCGAGCGGGAGCAGATGTATTTATTTCGGTTGCGTGAGCATTACGAACGCATGATTGACAGTATGAAAATCATGCATCTGCAAACCGAGCTGAGCGTAGATGAGCTCTGTCAAGTAACGGTTGAATTGTTGCGCCAGAATAAGCCCACCGGTGATATGTATGTCCGACCCAGTGCTTACAAGTGCGGGCAACGCGTTGGTCCTGGATTAGATCAAAATCCAACTGATATCTGCATTTTTACTGTACCGTTCGGAAACTATTTCAAAGCTCAAGAAGGTCTGAAAGTTATGGTTTCGAGCTGGCGGCGTATCGAGGACAATGCTATTCCGGCACGGGCAAAAATAGTGGGTGCTTACGTAAACACGGCCCTGGCTAAAACTGATGCGGCCCTGGCCGGATATGACGATTGCATAATGCTTTCTGAGAACGGACACGTTTCTGAAGGAAGTGCCATGAACATTTTTATGGTAAAGAATGGTCAATTAATCACGACATCGACCAGCGAAAATATTCTGGAAGGCATCACGCGTGGTACCATAATCGAAATCGCGGAGCAAGAGCTTGGTCTCAAAACTCTGTGTCGTTCGATCGATCGCAGCGAACTTTATACCGCCGACGAAATATTTTTCACTGGCACTGGTGCGCAAATTGCTCCATGTATTGAAGTTGATCGTCGGGTGATCGGCAGTGGACATGCCGGACCCTTATCTTTAAGGATTCAGGACGTTTATTTGGACATTTGCCGGGGTGTAAATCAGAAGTATTCCCAGTGGCTGACGCCGGTTTTTCCAGAAAAGCAGGATGAAGCGTCTGCCCAATCAACTCCCAAACATGCTTTGGGTGCTGCATTTAACAATTAATTGAGTTCAGGCAAGAGGTAGCGTGTATGTACAAACAGCAAGCTGAAGGTTATTCCCAGTCCTCGCGCGAAGTATCGCGCGTAAACACTCATGGCGACCTGTACAGGAAGAATGAGCTAGGACAGATTACCTCGTTTAGCTATGCTGACAGCGACATTCTATTCACGTTCGGCTATGACGAGCACGGTGACCTTTCGGACATTAACAGCTCGACTGGCTGGAGCTGGACTAAGGTTCGCACTCCAGGCTTTGAAGGCTGGGTGGTTCGCAACTACTTTGAGCGCTGGTTTGTCTCTCAAGAAGAGTGCGATGCTGTCCACGTAACCGAATTCGGGGTCAAGGCTACCGGACGTCAATCAGACAAGATGGATTTGCCCGAGCGTCCATAGGCGCCTGTTCGTTTGCTTTCCTCAGACCTGATTTCTTCGAACCTCATTAGTTGAGGCTATACGGTCATAGACCCGAAGCTTAACTGGTGAGGTTTTGTTTCGCTTGTTCGCAATTGTCAGCATGGGAAACAATTATTTCATCCCGTTTCAGCAGCGCGTTCCAGCAATCCCGTTTCAGTCAGTTTTCAGTTAGTGACTATCATCAATGGTGGACGCGATTGAATTCTCGATCGGCGCGGGACTTTTCAAAATCCTTCTGGACCTTCATGCGCCTGATAGCTTCTTGTTGCATAGTCTGATTTCTGTGCTCAAGTCTCGCCTGTTCCAGTTCTACCTGACTGGCGCTTTTGAGTGTCGATTTCGGAGCGGTCATGGTGACCTGTTGGGTAGTCTTAAAGTCGACTTGGAAGCTATCCAGGAATTCTCTGGCTGCTTTGGAGTTCAACCAGTCTTTATTTCCATTTATGCCGATGATGTAGATATAGTTTTGGACGAGATAAATTCGAAAGCGCGCGCTTTGCCCTGGTTTGTTGGCGAGTTGAGGAACTTCCAGTTGGCATCCTTGAAATCCTTGCAACGTTGACTCATATTGCCTTGTTTGTAGCCCTTTAAGCGAGTTGACAACGCTTTGCGACATGTTGTCCAGGAGTTGGCTTGTTTTCAGATTGGGAGGTGCGCTGGGCAGTATCACGTACGAAATGTTGAAGGTTCCGTCTGGCACTGTATAAACGTAATCAACCATTCGCATTCCAGCTTGATTGGAATATTTGACTTGTGGCGAACCAGGAAGCATTACTTTGAAGCGACCTTCCGGGTAAGTGTATTTGTCCATGGGTGAAACGGCAGTCGAATTTGCACCTGGTTCAGAATCAGCACTCAAGCTGGTGCTTTTATGTTCCGACAAGCTGTCTTGGCCAGCGCTTTTCGGTGATTGACCGCCTGGCGGCGAATCCTTTTGAGCATTGTCCACCTTGATTCTTTCTGAGCTATTTGAGGCGGTAGCGTTCTGTAACTGGGTAGTTTGGAAAGTGTTTGCAACTCCGGAATTTAACGACCGATTAGCTGTTTGAGTTGCTGCCTCCAGACTTTCAATGTTTTTGAGATTGGCCGGTCCTGCATCGGTCTGGAGGTTTCCCTCTGGATGGTCGTAAGTGGAGATCAATCGTTTAAAGGACTCCATAAACTCGAGTGGAGTAATGGGTTGGAATACTAGTCTGACTGAAACCAGGGACTTGTCTGATGCCGAATATGGTGCCATAAGTAAGACACTGTGTATTGCTTCCGGTCGCTCGATAACTCCAGCAATGCGATCATTGGGACCGCCCGGTTTGACTTCGATGTCACCCAGGATACCGTCAAGATCCGGTGAAGGGACAGTACGGCGATTGTACGGATGCATGCGCTCGTGCACTTTGTATTCGAAATGTAGTGAGTTACCCGTACTGACAATCTTTGCTTTCGGAAAAAATTCTTTTACGAGATCGGCGACTGATATGAGAAGTTTCTGCGCTTCTGGGCTGGATTTGAAGTCTCCTGAGTTAGCCTGAACAGGAGGTGTCGAAGCTTGAGAAATAGACTGAGCGTCTGCGCCGAATCCAACAAGCGTAGTCGACGAAACGACAAGCTGGACCGAAAGCAGCCAGGTCATTGGATTGTTAAATGCTCGTTTTTTGGCAGAAGTCACGCCTGATCTCATACTTGTTGTTGGTTTCTTACCCGGAAACCCTTAACAGGCGGGCGTTGGTTGGTCGAACTTTTATAAATTGCCTCATAGTAACTTAGATTTTTACCGATATCGGAAAAAATTTGGCTCTCGAATCGCCGATTCCGGACCTGCATGTCAAGCAGGGGCAGGTTCTTGGTCATTTTAAAATGCTCATGAGCGTAAATTCCACATTGTCGACTTAAGGTCGTGTGGCTATCCTGGTCTGGGATTTTGCAAACAGGTCACTTCATGAACAGACGGCGAAAATCAGTTTTTCTTATATCTTTGGTGGCCCTTGTTAGCGGAGTCTGGAGTCCCGTCCGGGCGCAGTCAGCAAACTTTGAACCATTAGACGATTTCTCGACACCTCGTTCGAAGATTGCTGATGTTGATATCGTCACAAATTCGCCTACTCTGCAGAGTCAGTCTGCTGTTCAGCAGGGCCAGGTTAACTCATTTGGTTCGTTTGGTTCGACTTTTCCTTCAAGCCAGTATCCAACTTCGTACCAACAGCCGGCCGTTTCATCGAATGCGACGGCTCTCGATGCGCCGAATAACGTTAATTCGCAACAGGCACCAAGACAGACAGCGGCGCAAGTGCAACAGCCTATTCAAATCGACTCTCAAACAGTGGGAAGAGTTGTTGGCGTTGCCGGGACAGCTATTCTGTTGGGAGCCTTTCTTAAGAACGGCGGTGTCGGTGGAATGATGAACACACTCGGCCTGGATACCCGTTTTCACGGACGTGCGCCTTCGCTATCTTCCTATTGATGGGGCTCGGATTGCTCTCGTATTCTTGATCGATTCGTGCGATTCGTGAGCGAGTTATGCTGTGGAGCGTCGTCAGGCCGACCTCACCAGGGTATTAGTGCTGAGTTCGTTAAGCTTGAATTCGCGGTGGAGCAGAGCGGCTGCATGATTTGCGGCGGCCGTCGGAATTAAACAGGAGATGCGTGATTCTCCGCAATAGAGAAGTTTTACGTAAATGCTGTGATCTTCGAGCACGGAAAGTAGCTTGGTTGATGCTTCCTGCGAATTACCCAGCCCGGTCCCAATTATGCTCACTTTTGCCACTTCCTTATCAACAATCAGGTCGTTGGCGCCGCATGCTTGTTTGAGCTCCTGGAGAATCAAAATAGCCGAATCCAGGTCTTCATACTTGATTGCTAAACTCAAGCACTTGGTGCGATTTGCAAAATCGATATTTTGCGAAACCATATCTACTGAGACATTTTGTTTACCCAAACAATCGAGCGTTGTGCCAATAAATGGGAAGTCGACTGGTACACCTGCGAAAGTTACATGGGCTTGATTTCCATCTACGGCAATGCCACTTACTTTGCGAATTCTTTCCACTTTGTTTTCTCCATTGATAATAGTGCCCTGGTGAGCAGGATTGAACGTATTCCGTACACGCACCTGTATGTTGTATTCCTTTGCTAGCTCAACCGCTCGAGGATGCAAAACTTGCGCTCCAACGCGTGCTAGTTCGAGAACTTCGTCATAACAGATTGTCGGGATGATTTGTGCTTCTGCAATTTTGTTTGGATCTGTTGTGAATATTCCGTCCACATCGGTATAGATGTCGCAGGTGGTGGCTCCGCAAGCTGCGGCGAGAGCGACTGCGGTGGTATCGGAGCCGCCTCGACCAAGGGTTGTAATTTCGCCCGATTCGCTCAATCCCTGGAAGCCTGCCACCACAACTACGTCATGGTCCTCCAGGGCTTTCTTGAGCGTATCTCGACAAATATCGAGAATTCTTGCGGTGCTATGTGAATTATCGGTTGTTATGCCGATCTGTGACCCTGTGAAAGATTTGGCATTTATACCTTTCTCTTGCAGAGTCAAAGCCAACAAAGCGATAGATACCTGTTCTCCAGTTGATAGAAGCAGATCCAGTTCTCTCTTGTTTGGCACTGTAGCGCATTGTTTTGCCAGGCTGTAGAGATAGTCGGTGGTATCACCCATGGCTGATACCACGACCACACTCTTAGCGCTTCCGCACTTGGCCACAACGTCGGCTACATGATGAATTCGACTGATGTTCTTCACCGAAGTGCCACCGAATTTAAGTACAGAGATGCTCATTTGTATTTCCTCTATACTGCGACAACTAGTTCTGGCGCCGACTTTACTGCTTCCGTCTTTGGAAGAACGCGCTCAAGGTCGGCAATCAAATCGGCAGCTTCTTCAATTCCGGTTGAAATTCTGATCAAACCGTCGACAATGCCGCAGTGCTCCCGAACTTCTTTCGGTATGGGTTTGTGCGTCATCGTAGCGGGGTGACAGATAAGTGATTTGACTCCACCCAGACTTTCCGCAAGTTGGAACAGCTTAGTGTTGTTGACGACATCTTTGGCCGCATCCAGTCCGCCTTTTACAACAAATGAGACCATTCCACCGAATCCAGACATTTGTGACTTAGCCAGGTCAAATTGAGGGTGACTTGGCAGTCCTGGGTAATGGACAGCTTCTACGGCAGGGTGCTTCTCCAGATATTCTGCAATAGCCCGAGCGTTACGCTCATGTTCTCTCATACGCAGAGCAAGCGTTTTCAACCCTCGTAGAATCAAAAAGCAGTCGAATGGACCAGGAACGGCGCCGACTGCATTATTGTGGAACTGCAATTGTTCGTAGAGCTTGTCGTCGGAAGTTACTATTGCGCCGCCGATTACGTCACTGTGTCCGTTCAAATACTTTGTTGTGCTGTGGACGACGATATCGGCGCCAAGAGCAAGAGGCTTCTGAAAGTATGGGGTGGCAAAGGTATTGTCAACAACTAGTATGAGTCCATTCTTTTTGGTGATTTTTGAAATGGCACGAAGATCAGCAAGGCGAAGAAGTGGATTTGTAGGCGTTTCGAGCCAGACAAGTTTAGTCTCCGGAGTGATAGCCTGCTCCACTTCGTGTGTGTTGCGGGCATTGACGTAGGTGAACTTCAAATTGTATTTGGTCAGTACTTGCTCGAATAGTCTGTAGACACCACCATAGACATCTTCACCTACGATGACGTGGTCTCCTGCTTTGAGCAGGTTAGTGACTGTATATGCAGCTGCCAGTCCAGAGGCGCAAGCCAAGCCATATTTCCCACCTTCGAGAGCTGCCAGGCATTCCTCCAGGGCTGTACGGGTAGGATTATGTGTTCTCGCGTACTGATAGCCTTTGTTGACTCCCAGTTCATCAAGAACAAATGTCGCTGTCTGGAAAATTGGAGTTATTAGGGCGCCTGTGGATGGGTCGGCGTCCTGTCCAGCATGTATTGCCAGGGTGGAGAAGTGAAGTTGTTCGTCGGATGTACAGTTCTTATATTGGCTCATGGGGTTTATCTCCTAATTGAAAAACCCCCCTTCTCGCTCGGAGAAGGAGGGTTGAAACACTTTAACGGTCTGTTAGCTACTGCTTAAACCTGTGTGACAACGCCGCCCTCCCCGAGGAGAGCATCAACATTGTCATAGTCATGGCGCGGTTTTGCATGTTGTCCATTATGAAGCAAAGGTTTCGTTTGTCAATTTCATTGCGCAGACATGTTAAGCGATTTGCCGAAGAGACGTTTGTCGATCGCGCAAATTCAAGCAGGAGAGAGAGATTCGTGTACCGTCGTATGTTTACACTGGCGTCGGTTCTCATTCATATATAAGCGCGAATCCTATCAAAATATCGGCATCACTGGGGTCATGAGTCATGCTGACCTTGATGAAATACCATATTGTTTGTTGATGAATCGCGAGTATTTATTGTCTTTGTATTTACGCGAATTTGCTTACCTGCACCATATGCGGTGAAACATAGGATGCGATTTCTCGTTCTGAGAGTTTGCCATACCTGGCACAAGCTTTCAACAATGCCTCAGTGCTCCATCTTTTATCCACTACGCACCAAAACAGGGCTAAATAGAGTTGCAGATATTTTCTACTGACACCACCGTGGATTCTTTTGATGTATCGTGTGCTTCGGGCCACATAGCGAATAATGTTTTTATGCGGTTTTTTGATAGCAGGAAGTTTGACTGGTTGTTTGATCTTCACATACTGTGCACCGTTCTGATTCTCTATTAAGCCGGCAAGTTCCAGCATTGTCAGCGCTGACATAATGCGATTGGTCGGCAGACCGCTTCGTACTTCAAGTGATGATTGCGTAATCGGCTGATCTGAAAAATTCTGATACACCAGTTTTTCGTCTTCACTGAGCGAATCAAGTAAGGCTTGATCTTGATTGAGCTGCGCAGCAAGCCGGCGTTCGATTTCATCAAATTCTGCGTGAGGATGCTCACGTGGCAGTGATTCAGTGCTGCGTCTGAAAACACAAGAACCGAATTCGGATGATTTCGTCGGTGAGCCATATCTCTCTAGCAACTCCAACAATACGGTCGATACCTTCTTCAGTATGTGCTGCGCTGAAGATGTTGATATGACCATCAGTCGTCCAAAGGCCGCACCACTTATCCTAATGCGATGAGAGAGAAGGATGATCGCCATTAAGTATGGTCTTGGCTTTTTGATAGAACTAAAGAATGTCTTTGCCGTTAGCCATGTCTTCCGATTACATTTGAGGCACCGAGCGTCTCTTCGTCCTACTTCGCGGAGCAGTCTGCGAGAGTTACAGTGAGTGCATTTTTCATCAATGTATTTTCTCAGTTCTTTCAGACAATCTTCATTCGTAGGAAATTTTGCTAGATTTTCAGCTAGCAACATCCTAATGATTTTTAGGGCAGGATCAAGTGAGAGCATTTTGAATCACCTCCATTGTTTAAAACGTAGGTGGAAGCAAAAAAGTTCAAATATGAACAGATGAATTTGAAAATTTCATCTGTTTTGTCGCGCGATGTGCGTTATTGCCAGTGACTAAATGTGGTTAGAGTTCCGTCTTAAGCACTGAGACTGCAATTTCTCGATCTCGTGGTCCATCTAATTCAACTAAAATAATTCGTTGCCATGTTCCAAGTATTAGAGATCCGTTTTGAAACGGTACCAACACGCCTGGACCGATTAAAGACGACATGATGTGGTCCGGTACATGACTGGGATTATGCGGATGTCGATAATTCAACTTGGGAACGATTTGATCAAAGGCATCCAGCATGTCCAGGTCTGTGCCCGGGTCCAAGTCTGCGGTGGTAACAGCTGCCGTTGTGTGCATAGTGTGAATGTGGACCAGACCGTTCTTGATCGACTTCGCTGTGCCGACAAGCTGTTCTACTTGCTCTGTTATGTCCAGAATATTCTTTTTCTTTTTGGTGTGAATGGTCGCTTTGACTGGCATATGGTGATGTGATCCTTTCGCAAATTCGTTTCAGAACATGTTTTTTTACCGATATCGGAAAAAATTTCGTCGGAGATTTATTCCGATATCGGAAAAAAACAGCTTACCAAAGAGTGTTTTTAACAATAGCGCCAAAGAAGTAGAAATCATCTCAACAGCAGCAATATTTGGCTAAATTGAGGTTGTCAGTGGTACAACGTATTTAGAACTAAGTTGTAGGAACCTGATGATTTTCTCTAGAAACGTCACTAAGCTTCTGTTTGTAGGTTTGATCAGTCTGAGCTCGCTCCCGGCGCTCGCTATCGTGCGACTCAGCGACCTTGGTCCATTAGAAGTGAGGTTCTTCTCCCATCAGTACGAGCGTGAAACACCGGGCGAGCGCCTTGATCGCCTGGAGCGGCTTGTTTTTGGCAATGTTCAGTCAGGTTCAATCGAGGAACGCGTAGCACGTATTTCTAAAACTGTTGATTCAGCTACGCCTGGTAAACCCGATACAAGTATCGCCACGCAAGCTAAAGCGGATCAGTCCGCCAGCCAAACTAGCAAACCTGGTGGTTCTGATCTGAGCAATTCAGAATACCCACGAGTGACTGAACTCGAGCGTTCACTACTTGGTCGCACATATGCAGGTGAGCCGGTTCGTCAACGTTTGAGCCGCCTTGAGAGTAAGGCCTACGGTGCGCCGTCACGCATCGATGACCTGGCTACACGAGTAGACAATCTCAGCTCTTATGCCGGTGTGTACGGCATGCAACCAGGCGATTTAATGAACAACATTCCTGCGCCGCTGCGAGGAGCAACCGGTATTACAGGAACTACTCAAGATGGCTCATTAGGCATGTTGGAAAAAGTTTCGGCAATGGAAGTAAAATTGTTTGGTCATGCCAACTCAAACCACTCGCTTGTTCAACGTATCAAAGACTTGGAGAGCAAAGTACTTGGTTCTGCTGCCCGATCTCCTGTTGATGATATGACGACACGAGTGAGCACACTTTGGGCTAGAACTCAGATGGGTCTACCGCAGTCTCCTCAGGCTCCTAGCCAGGCTGCGACTGCGCAATCACTTCAATCGGCCCCTTTTAGCAGTTCTCAATACAACCGCAACTGGAATAGCTCTAATTCTTACGTGGCTGGCGCCAGTAACCCGTTCGGTTCTGGTCCTACGTCTCCGTCATCAGGTACGAGTAACAATGGCTACAGTGCTCAGGGACCTGACCCCTATGCCGGTCTCTCAGGTGCAGGAGCCGGATACAACAGCATGCAAAATAGTGGGTCGTATAATTCATCACCGTTCATGGCTGGTTCATCGAACCCACAGTTCGCAAATAACAGCAAGCATAAATCCAAAGGAAAACATAGCTCGTTGCTTGGCAAGATTGGTAAGGTAGTTGCCATTGCCGGTAGTGCTGCTGTTGGCGCTGGTGGACTTGCCGTCGGAGCTATGAGCTCGATGAACATGGGTTATTACGGGATGGGTATGGGGAGTGGATTTGGCAGCCCCTATTCTTATTCGAGCTTTGCTCCGGCTTACTCAGCTTATTCAAGTTATCCAGGTTATGGATCTGTAAGCACGATTGGAACTTTGGGTAGCATGGGTTCATCTTTCGGATCCCCATTTGGCTCAAGCTACGCCGGCTCCTTCTTCTCGCCTTGATTTGCTGGCTGTACAAACGCCTTATTTATTGCATTATCCACAGTTGCGCAGACTGGCGAACGTCTGTATGATAGCTCTCAGCCAGTTTTAGAATTGTCCTTGTGATACCATGGGTGATGTCATTTGAAAGAGCTTGATGTTCGTTTGGCTTTGTATAATCACGAGATCAAAGACATACTCGCAGCGCATCCTGGCAGCTTGGTCGTCGACGAGCTTGGCTTGATGGAAGGCAGTTTTCGCGTCGATCTTGCTGTCATCAATTCAAGATTGCACGGCTACGAGATCAAAAGTTTTTCCGACAATCTAGATCGCTTACCGTCGCAGCAACTAACTTATAGCAAAATTTTTGATCGTATGACTCTTGTTGCTGATGAGCGTCATGTCGCTAAAGCTGTCGAAATTGTGCCTCAGTGGTGGGGATTGATTTCTTCTCGCACCACTAAAGGTGTCACAGTTCTGAATGAAATTTGGCCGTCCCGCCAGAATCTGGATATCGATCCATATGCGTTGTCTCAATTGCTCTGGCGGGATGAAGCTCTTGATGCATTGCGCCAACGCGGTCTGGACCGCGGCGTGCGAACCAAACCTCGGAAAGTCATTTGGCAAGCTCTTGCTGCATGCTTCACATTGGAAGAAATCCGGACTGTGATCAGGCAGAAATTGGCGGGTCGCAAGAATTGGCGTAGACAGGCTTACAGTTGAATTCGGTTATGGCAGAGTCGCTCAGACGAAAGTATCGCTCAATGCTTGCTGGTTAGGCTCTTAAAAATTCGTATTGCGGGCTTGCCAAGCGAACGGGGCGAGTGCTAACCTCTCTCTTGGCTTAGAAGAGTAGTGCAATGTTCGTATCTCTATCATTTGGCAAAAATGTCGACTCCGCGCCTGTTTCGGGGTACCATCACCATCATTGTGGAATGTTCCTGGAGCAGTCTGACAGATAAGCTTGCATTACAGCAAAACACTGTCCGGAGCCTGCTCAAAGCGGGCTCTTTTCGTTTTATATAGATAGGAAGGATGAATGTCAAACAATCAAACATCAGCCTCTACAAAGGGCTCACTGAAGCGATCTGAGGATGGCGCCGGCAACGCCAAGACGAATTTACGCTTGACCATTCCTAAAGGAAGAATCCAGGAAAAGGTCATGGCTCTCCTTGGTCAGATTGGCATGAACTTTCTTGCCGACGGTCGCTCTTATCGACCGCTTTGCTCCGACCCATATATTGTAACGAAACTGCTTAAATCTCAGAATATCCCCAGTCTGGTAGCGTTGGGGCGACATGATTGTGGCTTTTCTGGTTACGACTGGATCGTCGAACAGGATGCCGACGTTGTTGAATTGCTCGATTTGAACTTTGATCCCGTCAGAATTGTGGCAGCTATGCCTGAAGACCTGGTCGGCAACGACGACTTCAAAACCAAAGATTTTGGTCGTAAATTGATTGTCGCTTCCGAGTATAAAAGCCTGACCCAACGCTTTATCGAGCGAAATAAGTTGAACGCCATTTTCGTTCAGACTTTCGGTGCTACTGAGGCGCTGCCTCCCGAAGACGCAGACGTCATCGTCGACAATACTTCCACAGGTACGACTTTGAAGCATAATCGACTGGTCATTGTCGAAGAGTTGATGCGCTCCACAACTCGATTTATTTGCAACAAGCAAGCCCTGGAAGATCCGATCAAACGGAAGATGTTGGAGGAGATGACGATGCTCATGAAGAGCACGTTGCTTGCCAAACAGAAGGTTATGCTTGAAATGAATGTGTCTCGAGATGATTTCGAGCGGGTTGTCTCGAACTTGCCTTGTATGCGAGCACCAACGATATCTGAGTTGTACAACGGAGATGGTTACGCAATCAAGATTGCAGTGCCGGTTAAGGACGTACCAGATTTGATCCCGACACTTGTTTCCCTGGGGGCGCGGGATATTCTTGAATATAAAGTAGAAAAGATAGTGGCAGGATACGACAGTTAGTGGCTAGCAGAATTACGACTGAGTTTGATCTTGTCACCTCTGCTGGTGGCAACCTGGGTAGCATAAGCCGCACTCTGACCAGGATGGGTGTGCCTTTCAGGTTGGTAGGCAACGATGACCCGCCTGGCGGATCGCGCCCGATCATCTTGCCTGGTGTGGGTGCTTTTGGCGCAGTGATGAATTCGCTCAAGGTAAATCAATTTGATCAGACTATAGTTAAACTGGTGCGATCCGGAACACCATTTCTTGGCGTTTGCGTAGGATTGCAAGTCCTTTTTGACCAGAGTGAAGAAGCTCCAGGTGTTGCTGGTTTAGGTTTGATCCCGGGAAAGGTTTTGAAATTTCGGCAGGGCAAAGTTCCGCAAATTGGCTGGAATTTTATTGAACCGGTAAATGATTCCGGATGGGAAAAGGGTTACGTATATTTCGTCAATTCTTACTATGCAAAGCCTGATTCGGAGGACGTCATATTGTATCGATCTGACTATTACGAATCGTTCTGTGCAGCTGTTAAAACCGGCAATGTCACAGCTTTTCAATTCCATCCGGAGAAGAGTGGCGAATTTGGTGAGCGCCTCTTGCGCAAATGGATAAACGATGTCAGCTAAGGAATCCTTATCGATGCCGAAGAGTGGATTGTGTAAACGGATTATTCCGTGCCTTGATGTAGCAAATGGTCGCACCGTCAAAGGGGTCAAGTTCCAGAATTTGCGTGACATTGGAGACCCGGTTGAACTCGGCTATGAATACCAGAAACAGGGCGCAGATGAACTCATGTTCCTCGATATTACTGCATCCAAGGAAGACCGCAGCACTGTCTTTGACCTGGTTAGAGAAGTTGCTCATCGTTTGTCGATTCCTTTTACCGTTGGTGGTGGTATATCGTCTATTCAGGATGTGCGAAAACTCTTAGAACTGGGTGCCGACAAAGTATCGATCAACACTTCTGCTGTAAACAGACCGGAATTGATTGAAGAAATTGCCACCGCATGTGGTTCTCAATGTTGCGTCGTAGCGATTGACGCGCGAAAACGGGCTAAGGGCTTAAATGAATCGAATACTTCGAATCGATTGAATGAATCGACCGGATCAACGGGATCGACTGTCTCCGATGCCTCTGTTGCCTCAGCTGCCGCGGATGGCTCGGATGGTTCGGGTGGTTCGGGTGGTTCGGGTGGCTCGGATGGTTCGGGTGGCTCGGTCTGGGAAGTTTTGACCAGAGGCGGCTCTGTATCCACTGGACTGGACGCGCTTGAATGGGGCAAAGAATGTGTGCGACGGGGCGCAGGCGAGATTATGCTAACTTCATGGGATGCCGACGGAACGCAACAAGGTTTTGATATTGAGATGGTGAAGGCTTTTTCCATGCTGCCGATTCCAGTGATTGCCTCAGGCGGTGCTCGGGATCCACAGAGTTTTGTCGATGTTTTTACTGAAGGTTGCGCCGACGCCGCTCTTGCAGCGAGCATTTTTCACGATTGTATTTACACTATCAGCCAGGTTAAGAGACAGCTCAATCAAGAGGGGATTCCAGTGCGTATATGTTGATACCAAGCATTGATATTATGAACGGCAAAGCTGTTCAACTTAAGCAGGGAAAGGAATTCGTTTTGCAGAGCGAGCGCACGCCGCTTGAGTTAGCCAAAGAGTTCAATCGCTATGGCGAAGTGGCAGTAATAGACCTGGATGCGGCGCTTCGAAAAGGCAATAATCGTGAGTTGATCAAAGAGATCTGTCGGGTCTGTGATGTGCGCGTCGGTGGCGGCATACGAGACGTTGACACCGGCAGGGAATTCCTCAAGGCTGGCGCCAAAAGGTTGATCGTCGGTACGATGGCAACGCCGGAATTTTTAGATAAGTTTTCGCCGCAGCAGGTGATGGTGGCACTCGACCATAAGGGCGAGATTGTCGTTGACCAGGGCTGGGAGAACGCCACCGGTGAAACTATCTGGGCCCGCGCTGAACGGCTGGCTCCTTACTGCGCAGGATTTCTCGCAACTTTTGTGGAAGGCGAGGGATGTCTCAATGGCATGGACATTGAGGCGATAAAAGGTTTGAAAGATAAGATAAAAGGTCAACTCACCGTTGCTGGTGGCATCGCTGAGACGGATGAAATTGTTCAGATCTCGGCCCTGGGTGTTGATGTTCAAGTTGGAATGGCGCTTTATACAGGGCGTATCGACCCGATTGAAGCTGTCGTGAAGTCAATTGTGTTCAAGGAAGACGGGCTCGTGCCGACTATCGTTCAAGATCAAACTGGACAGGTCTTGATGATGGCTTACAGCTCCAAAGATAGTTTGAGTCGTGCATTGAGGGAAGGTAAAGGCATTTACTTCAGCAGATCTCGCAACGAAATCTGGGAGAAGGGACTGACCTCAGGCAACGCGCAGAAGCTTATCTCCTGCCGGGTTGATTGCGACAGAGATTGTCTTCTCTTCACCGTTGTACAAGAAAATGCAGCGTGTCACAATCAGACATACAGTTGTTTCGGTGGTGTCACTTCCGATAGAAAGTTTTCTCTGCCTGAACTCTTCGAGACTATTCAGTCTCGCAAGAATTCAGGCTCAAGCAAGTCGTATACGGCAACGCTGCTGTCCGATCGCAGGCTGCTTTTGAAGAAGATCATGGAAGAGGCGTATGAAGTAGTGTCATATTCCTCGAAAGAGAATCTAAGGTGGGAAATCGCAGATTTGATTTATTTCGCAAGCGTGCTTGCAGTGGATGAAGGTCTTGAGTGGAGAGATATCGAAGCAGAGTTGGCAGGGCGCAGACGTTAGCTAACAATAGTGAAGATGGAAGGCGAGTCAGACTAAAAATATCTGATGCCGGTAACGATTGAAAGGCGCTCAGTATAAAAGGGCGATGGGGAGAAAGATGGAAAGCAGGTCAGTATTCAAAAGTGCCGGTGAACAGGAAGATTTGAGCGGGATTTCTCGTCGGGTTGCTCAGATTACTGTGTCCGCTATTAAACAAATGCCCATTCTGGCAAGCAAGGTGCCTGGCTGTGTCTCTCTTGGGCAAGGCATTCCGTCACCGAATACGCCACTATTCATTAGAGAAGCTGTTATCAAGGCTCTGCAAAGCGATGGCGCAGTTGGAAAGTATTCACTGCAACCAGGTATTCCTCGTCTGAAGGAGTTGATCGCCCAGGACTTGATGCGTACAAGGAATATTCCGCAGATTAACCCGGAGACTGAGATATTTGTCAGTTGCGGTGGCATGGAAGCGCTTGCAACCGGTATCGCCACCATCGTCGATAAGGGCGATGAGGTGATTTTGAATTCGCCCAGCTATTCCTCGCATATTGAGCAAATTCTGTTTTCAGAAGGTGTCCCTGTGTTTGTGCCGCTTGATGAAGGAGCAGAGTGGACTCTCAATATCGAGGCACTCAGGAAAGCTATTACGAAAAGGACAAAGGCGATTATTCTGTGCAGTCCTTCGAATCCAACCGGAGCCGTCTTCTCTGAGACTCAGCTGCGTGAAATTGCAGCGTTGATTTTGGAGCACAATTTGTTTGTCATACTTGATGAAACCTATGACTTTCTCGTCTATGACAATCAACCATATTTTAGTTTGATGTCGGTTCCAGAATTGAAGAATAACATCATCGCAGCCTGTAGTTTCAGTAAGCGATACTGCATGACAGGTTGGCGTGTAGGTTATATGTATGCGCCCGAGCGCATTATAAGACAGGTCCTGAAAGTGCACGATGCTTTTGCCATCTGCGCTCCTACAATCTCCCAATATGCAGCCCTGGCTGCCCTGGAAGGTACGAATGGAAAAGACGGGCCCGGCGATGAAAGTGTAAGACAACTGATGGATATAATGACCCTGCGCCGCAATCTTGTTTGCGAAAGATTAGATCGCTTATCCGAGGTTTTCACTTACGCTAAACCACGTGGTGGCTACTATGTTTTTCCCCGTTTTAAGGCGCGCGAAAATATCGGTTCGATGGATTTTGCCCTGCGAATATTGAACGAAGCAAAGGTAATCACTGTGCCCGGAAACGCGTTCGGTCCTACTGGCGAAGGGCATATTCGAATGTCATTTGGCGCCGAAGAGAAAGAATTGACGGAAGCTTTTGACCGCATAGACAATTGGTTGGCTGCTAATAACTGACCAGACCTGTTGCTTGTGAATGCCGAGTACCTGTTGCTTGTGAATGCTGAGTAGCTGTTGCTTGTGAATGCAGCGTAGCGGTATTACTGGCAAGGGTTGATTGAGGCGAACGCGTCGTTGACGTTGCTGAAGACCTGCTGGCAATATTGTTCAAGTGCGATGCGTTTGCTTTGCTCATTTGCTATGCCCAGCGGCTCCAGTTTGATGTTAAAGCCTCTTGATTGTAGAAGTTCGGTCGTCTTAAGCAGCGGGACGATACCAGAAATGGTGTCTTCAAAGACATAGATAACAGTATCTGCTTCTTTGATAGTTGAAAGGCTCGTAGTCCCTGGGTCCTTCTCTTGTTTGTCAATGGCGTAGGCTTCGTGCAGTGCCAGTACATCCTGTCCTTGTGTGATCGTGTTTATCAGCGCTGCCACCGCCTGAGTAGAATTTGGTTTGGTGAGGTCTTCCGTGCGCTGCCCGTGTTCTTTTGCCAGCCATTCCATCATTCCCATGGCGATTAAGGGAAAGGAGCGCATGCCGGCATTGTCCAGAGCGATCTCAGCCTCTGGTGAGTAGCCAACGGATGAAACTTTTGCGTGGGTTGGTGGCAAACTGGGACGGGCTGTATAAACACCCACTGAGTTTGCGGCGTCTCTACTCAGCTCTTTGAGTTTGTCGACTGTTTCCTTACTAATAAGCGTTTTGTCTTCTGTTTCAAGCAGTCCGGCGCCTTCACATGCTGATTTGAGCTCATAAGTCCTCTCAAAATTACTTGAGCCGAGAATTATGTTTTGAAAGAGTCGAGTCCCAAGGCTTGAATAGACTGATCGGGTTCCGATCAAGAAGCGCTTCAAAAGTTCCAACCAGTATGACGATTGATTGACTGGCAGCAGCTTCTGAGAGAATAGTTGCAACGCGATATCAGGTGGATGACTGTGCGTGTCATTTACAGCCATTTCCTTAGCAAGAGTCATATAGTCTGGCCGCATTGTGGAAGTATGCACAGAACTGAAAAGCGAAAGTACTTCATCGATCTCGTCACTGTTTTGAACCTTGCTTCCTGCGAGGCGGCCGGAAACGTCACGCGCTGGCAGATGGTCCTGCGTAACGTAACTCTGTACGGCGATTGTCGTCAGAATGTCGCAAAACATGATGTTGGTCATATCCCAGACATCGTGCACGCCCTGCGATTCCATTGCAGAAACTTCTGCTTCGGTCGGCAGTATCGATGGTATGTCTGTCAGTCCGATTTTTTTACAAAGCTCCGTGAGCGTCCTTGTGATTCCCAGTCGATACGCTATCGGATTGACTATTACTCCGTCTACGTCGAATAAAAATATTCGCCGCTGGAACGTGCTGTAAGCTCTAGTGTTGTCGACCAAGAGTTGGCTTCGCTCCTGTTAGTGAGTGCAGGCGAGTCAGGCAAGAATCTCGTCGAGAAGATCCGTAAAAGGATTCGAGCCACTGTGTTTGGTAGCTCCGAGTTCGACAGCCATTGCCAGTCCCAACAACTTAACAGGTGGTTTGTATCGTTGCGACAGGGTGCCGTCTGGCACATAGTCAGCTAACAAATTGACTGTCAGGAACGGACAACAGAAAAGTGCTGAGCGAACGAATGTTCGCCAGTCGTCTTTTAGAAGTCCGTTTTCCTTGAGCAGAGCAACAGTCGGAGCGAGGACATTGTTTATACGCGACTGTAAGTGTGATATTCGCAAGTGGCTTGGTTTGAAGTCGTGTAAGATGTGAATGACGTTGCCTTGAATAGAGTAATTCAATTTGAATTCTTGCAAGACCTGGTCCGGGAAGTACATCCATCTGGCAAAGATATTGTGAAATAAGGGCTTTGTCAGATCCAGCAGTGGATGGTGCTTGCCTGCAAATGCAGGATCGAACATGTAAAACTTTTGTTTTTCCATATCGACGAAGATATTGCCGTTGTGTGCGTCTCCATGCCCGGGTACAGCGGCTCCTTCTTTCGGTTTGAGCACAGTCCTGCTGCGCTCGATTATTTCGTTGAGTGATTGCGAGTATTCCACACCGTTGATGTTCCATCGCATTTCCGCCAGCGTCTGGAACGGTATTGAGGTTGATTCCAGATCCAGCAGCTTATTTCTATAGAAGAGTCCGACTCGCCCGTCTTCCGCCAGGCGGTGGGAGAAAAGCTGGTGTATCACAGCTTTCGATTGCTGTTCGGCTGATGCCCTGGTCAGGTTTTTGGCGTATATATCAAATACCATTTTATCCAGATCAACTTGTCCATTAAGGAGAATCGTCGAGGTGGAACTAACTGCAGTTGAAGCACACTTGATACAGCTATCTTCTTCAGTTTTGAGGAGATCAAAGAGAGTCGGATAGCTGATTATTTGATAGAGGACAATCTGTTTTCCGACTCGGTGAGTCACCTGCTTAGATGTAATAATCGGATATCCAGCCTTCGCAAGTTCTGTCGCGTTGTAGTATTCAGAGACTTTCTCATTTTCTTCGGTGTGTGTTTTGAAGAAGAACCTTTCACCGTTGTCGAATGTGACAAAGCCATTGAGCGAGTTCAGCGATTCTGGTTTGGGCTGCAGTTCTACCTTTTGGATTGATTGGTCTTCGTTCTCGCGCAAGAAATCAAGCAAATCTGTTTCAGCGCCTGCTTTGTCGCTAAACTGCTTTTTTTGAATGTCACTGAGATGAAGCGCTGCTGCCATATAACTTTTGCGAGATGAGAACCGAGAGGTTTGCGAATTGTTTGAACTATTCGAACCGCACCTCAACGCTGCGACGGTGCGCATCCAGTCCCTCTACGGTGGCAATAGTCTGGACAATCGGCTTGAGCCGGTGTAGTCCCATTTGGGTCAAGCTGGAGAACTGAACGCGTTTCATAAATGTCCAGACTCCTACGGCCGAAGTTTGTCTTGCCCATCCTGCGGAGGGTAAGATGTGATTGATGCCAGTCGCATAATCGCCTGTAGCCACTGGATTGTAGTAGCCGAGGAAGACAGACCCGGCATTAGTTATTTGCCCGAGTGTTTGTTCCGGCTGGTCAACCAACACTTCTAAATGTTCTGGTGAATATTGATTGGTGAAGTCAATCGCTTCTTGCATATTTGCAGTGACGATCAAGCCGCTGTACATAGAGAGCGCTTCCTTAATGTACTTCTGACGCGACAGCGTTTCATATTGTCGCTCGATTTCCTCTTTTGTGAGTTTAGCCAGCTCCATCGAGTCCGTAACCAGAACACCGGCTGAATCGGGACCGTGTTCAGCTCGAGCCAGTACGTCGGCAGCACAGTATCTGGCTTTGGTACGCAGATCGATGTCATTGCCTGTGGTGCCATCAGCAAGAATAATCGCTTCGCTTGGTCCGGCCGGCATATCGATAGCAACTTTCTGCTGGCAGAGAATTTTCGCAGCTGTCACATAAGGACTGCCTGGTCCCGCAATCAGGCTTATCGGTTTGATACTCTCTGTGCCGTAAGCCATCGCTGCGATCGCTTGTGCACCGCCGACTCTGTAGATTTCTGTCAGTCCGCATTCATTGGCAGCAATCAGTACTTCGTAGTTCTTGCCTTTTGGCGAAATGCAAGAAACTATACGCTTACATCCGGCCGTTTTGGCTGCCACTGCCAGGATCTGTTGCACTGTAGGGAATGGATTCTTCCCTCCTGGAACATATAACCCGACCTCGTCGATTGGCGTCCATTTCTCGCCGACCAGTATGCCTTTCTCAAGTTCGATCTGCCAATCGCGGATCTGTTGACGCTGAATTTCGTGGAACTTTCTTGCTAACTCTATCTGCTCTTTGATTCGATCAATCGTCTCTTTCGGAGTGTTCTTGTATGCTTCGTCGATCTGTTCTCGAGTAACTTTAAGCTGTGAAATTTCGAAGTTTGGTTCGTCCCATTCTCTGGTGAATCTAACCAGGGCCTGATCGCCTTCAGTGCGCACTGCTTGAATGATTTTTTCGACACTGGCCTTGACTTCGTTTATGTCGACATTGGCGCGAACCATCAATTTGTCTAAGTCCGCTTTGGACATGCTTTTCAGTTCGTGTATCTGAATCATCCGATGCTCCCGAAAATACCACTGGAATGAAAAACCCGCTGTGAGCGGGCTGCCTGCGACGCAAAACGAGCCTCTTGGGTGCGTTCGAGTCTGGGAAACGAAGCAATTCGATGCGTGCTTCTGATTTCAAGCCAAGGGTACCATGTGAGCCTCATGACAGCTAGTCAACTATACGATTCGTTAAGGCGGCAAAGTCAAGCTGGCGCACCTCAGGACCGCTCCGCATTGTTCAAAATTGATATCAAATGCGATACTAGATCGGTGCCAGGAGAGCCTATGCATGTTACAAACCGAGCGATTATTATTGCGTCGCTGGAAAGAGTCTGATTTTGAGCCTTTTGCAGCATTGAACGCTGACCCTGCTGTCATGGAGCATTTTCCGAAGACTCTGTCCGCCGAAGAGACAAGAGCCCTGATTGAGAGAATCGAGAATCGGTTTGATGACGATTTGTTCAGTCTATGGGCGGTAGAGATATTACGAGACGAACAGTTCATAGGCTTTGTCGGTCTCTGGCGACCGACCTTTGAGGCGCACTTTACTCCCTGTGTTGAAATTGGGTGGCGTCTGGCTAACAGTTCCTGGGGGAACGGTTACGCACCTGAGGCCGCACGAGCTGCATTGCAATTCGGCTTTGAAAAAGTTGGATTAGAAGAGATTGTGGCAATGACGGCCACGACAAATAAAAGGTCGATGCGAGTGATGGAAAAGATCGGTATGACCTTTGACCCCAGAGACAACTTCAAGCACCCGTATCTGGAGGATGGTCATCCCCTGCAGGAACATGTTCTTTATCGAATCAAGAACAAATCAAGAGCGCTTCTGTGACAGCACAATGCTGTTTGCCACCGTTTGAACGGTTATTCTGAGCATTGCCCCCAACCCTGACATCGCTTGAAAATCAGGCGGGTAGACCGAAAGTACGCGATCTGCTCTCATAAATTCTTCTAGAGCCTTCTTTGCTGATTTCTGTTGCGACGGATCGAAAACTCCGTAGCCGTAGCCACCATGTTTTTTCAGTAACGAAAAGCAAGGAATGTCAGTCAGTCCGTCTCCTACGTAAATCATATTCTTGAAAGGAATACGGCGTCTTTCTTCAGCTACTGAAGTATTGACCGCGCAGTGATGATTCAGAACATCTGAAGGACGGATACCTTTGTTAATCTCGAACAGATATCGAGTTTTCTCGGTAAACGTAATGCATCGCTTGATCCAACGAATACTTGTGCCTTCAGCGTCTTCATCAAGAGTGCAGCCATAGATAGCCGAAAATTCCTTCGCGATTTTCGTTCCCTGCACGAGGTCCTGTAAACCACCACTGATAATGTAAAACTCGAGTCTCAAATCGGTCGAGACTGCGTTTACAATCTGGCGAAGATCCTCAAACATATTTAAAACGCCGGGATAATAGCAGTCCAATTCAGCACCGAACTTGCCCAGGTCTTTATTAGTCAAATTTCCCAGAGGCTTATCTGGTCCAATGTTTTCAAGAATCAGTCGCAAGTAGGCGTGGGCTTGGTCGTAACCCTGGTCTATTAGTGCTTTTGCCTGTTCGGTCCAGAATTTTTCGACGTCGATGCCATGTTTTGCCAGTAACGCCGACGTGGAGTCAGGCATCAGGGTCTCGTCGAAGTCGAAAATGACGGCTACAGTGTCCAAAAGGGTGTTTTTCTCTTGAATTTTTTCCGATATCGGAAGAAATTTGGGGCTGAATTTTTTCCGATATCGGAAAAAATCACTGACAGGAAGAGGACTATAGCACTGTTTACGCCCGCCAAAACCATGACAGCGCCGACCTTGCTTCCAATTTAACGAAGCTCAGCAGGAGGTTCTCGGGGGTGCCAAGTGCCACCACTCCAGAACGTCTATTCACCGGGTGCCATCATAAAAAGTCGCTTGCTTAAGTTCTTGTGGCACGATGCTAAGGCCGTTTGCTGAAACAATGGATGGCACCATCGTTAAGTCCGCGCCGAAACACCCGCTATCAGAATTGCCACCAATCTAAGCCGTTTGCTTCGAGTTTGTACCTCTCAAAGCCGCTTGCTATGCAGGTTTTGCAAGCTCAGCAGACTTCATTGTGACTTCATTTTGGCTGTGTTTCTTCACAAAGTAGATACATTTTCTGAGTTGCGTGAAAGATATAAATACGTAGCCGAAATGTCCAAGACTGGCTGCTGATGAGCTATCGCTCTTCCTGAAGTACTGCTGGATGATGCTTGAAATTGAGAGGTGTGCATGAAGAACAAACGGAAAGTCGGACTGATAGCCATTTTTTTGTCAGCTGTCGCTTTGATTGTTCTTGCTTTTGCCGGTGTGTTCGATCAGAAGATGATTCCTCGGCTGCCTGATGAAGCAGCGAACATGCGATCTGTTACGAGCTATGAGTTGGATCGGATCTTTGCCGAATCGCCTGGGTCCATAGAACGAATCACCTGCTTTAAGGGACTACGTACAGTAATTGCTGATATCAGCCCGCTTGGACCAGCTCTGGTTGATTATTCGAATGCAAATTCTCTTTTGGCGAAGGCTCATTCTGCCCATATTCCGGTCCAGATCAGTGAAACGGTTCATCGTTCTTTAGTCGACCGGTTGATTTATTCATTGCATCCAACTTTCTGGATTATGCTTGGGATGTGTGTATTAAGTGCACTCGCCTTGCTTTTCGGCGAGCGGGTATTTCGTCGTCTTGATGTTAATCTTCCAGGCATGGATTCGTTTAATCCTAGTGCTTCGGAAGTCGCCTCCACCGCACCTGAAGAGCGTCGCACTTTTGATGATGTCGCTGGATGCGACGAGGCGATAGCTAAACTGAGAAGAGTTTCGCGTTGGCTTAAATCACCTGATTGGTACGAGCAATTTGGTGCAAAAATTCCGAAAGGTGTACTTGCGGTGGGACCTCCTGGAACTGGCAAGACTCTGCTCGCTCGCGCTCTGGCCGGCGAAGTAGATGCTAATTTCTTTGCGGCCAGTGGTTCTACATTTGTTGAGATGTTCGCCGGAGTCGGTGCTCGACGCGTTCGCAAACTTTTTGCTGAAGCCGTCGCTGCCCGGAAAAAGACCGGCAAGCCGTCAATCATATTCATTGATGAGATCGACGCTATTGGCAAAAAACGTGGACAGGGTAACTCGGGCGCAGATTCTGAGCGCGATCAGACATTGAATCAATTGCTTGTCTGCATGCAAGGCTTTGAAGCCAGTAGTGGAATCCTTGTGATGGCGGCGACCAACATGGTCGAATCATTGGATGAGGCTTTAAAACGTCCGGGCCGATTCGATTATCAAGTTTCCGTCGACTTACCCGACACGCTCGGTCGGGAAAAGATATTCATGATTCACACCAAAAACATGAGGCTGGCGCCGAACGTTAGATTGCGTGACCTCGCTGTACGCACGCCTCAGTTTTCTGGTGCAGATATTGAGCAAGCTTGCAATGAGGCAGCTATTTCTGCAGCCGAGCGCATTGAAAAGCTGACGGAGGAATCTGCATATCAACTAACTGACGCTGACAAAGTAATCACTCTTGAAGATTTCGACTGCGGTATCGACTATGTGCAATTCGGTGATCCAATGCTCTCCAGGGCTCGTTCGATGTCTGAAGAGGATAAACGTAACACTGCGTTCCACGAGGCTGGTCATTGTGCCGTGCAGCAGGCTCTGCGTCCCTATGGTGCAGATCCGATCACTAAAGTAACGATCGAGCCGAGAACAAAATCTCTTGGTTCAATGCAAAGTCACGCCGTCAACGATCGTTACGGATATACCGAAGAGCAACTGCGCGCCAGAATCATGACTGCTATGGGAGGGCGCATTGCGCAAGAGGTATTCTTGAATCGCAAGGACACCGGCGCCGCCAATGATTTCGAGCAGGCGACCAAACTTGCAAGGGCTATGGTGGCAGAATTCGGAATGTCTAAATTGGAGCCATTTTCTGTCAAGCTGTCGGACGACGGACAGAGACCAACAAAAATTGGCGATGAACTTGCAAATGAAATCGACGCTGAATGGAGAGGAATCATCGACGAGTGCTACCAGGAAGCGAAACGTCTGATCATAGAAAATGAGCGCCGTATTGAGCGAGTTGCTGAGGCATTGCTGGCTGAGCAGACATTGTTGGGCGAGCGCTTTTTGGAGTTGTGGAACGGATACTCAGCTACGGTGGCAGTCAATGCTCCACTTAGAGTTGAACAAGCGATCGACGATCTGGAGTCATTAATGTCCAAGTAACGGATGTCCAGACCTTCTTCAAACTCAAATAACTGGATCGTCGTCGTAGACTAATTTCAGCGTCTGACTCAATTCCATGAGGCTGATTTGCGCACCGGCCAGAACTGCTCTGATATCGGCAAGCATGGTAATGGTGTCATCGAGATCATCGAACGCGACAATTTGGGCGGACGAAGGTGCTGTGCTCTGCGGACGCCTACGGGCGATTGAACTGCCGCCGGGTGCGAGACGTCCCGATGATCTCCACCTGTCGATCAAGGTGCCTCGTCGACTGAGTTTATCGCTAGAATTGGCTTTCGCATTTAGATAGGCCCAGACGTTAGGCGGATAATGTGGTGCTAGCTGAGAGTTGCCATTTATAAATTCGAGCAACATCTCTGGAGTTGTTCTGCTGAAGCGTGCCTCGTCGCGTTGCTGCTTAATTGTCGAGGCTGACAGCGACGTTTGCACGCCCCCATCGAAAATTTCTAACACATTGGTCGGTATGAGAGAGCCAGGCGTGAGCGCATTTGAGTAGCCACCAATTTTGGTCAGACCACCGCTTATCAGGTTGATGAAAGTGTTGCGTCTGAGGATTCGCCCCCTTTCGTCAGCCAGTGTCGCTTTTCTGTCTCCAAGCGCTGACATACCGGAATTTAGCTTTGCGATTGTTGAATCGATCTCCAGGTTTGCTGTCTGGAAATATTGATTCAATTTGTCGTGCAGGTAAATGATGCGCAGATTGCGTTGCATCTCCTCAGGAGATTTTGGCGCTGCTGGTGAGCGCCTTGCTAATTCTTGTTCTTTTCTCAGTTGAGAGAGGACCTTTCCAATGCCCGTTAAATCGGCAAGTTCGGAGGCACGGGCGCTCAGCTGCCCGGGTTTGGGTGGGACGTTCGCATCGTCACGCTCAAGCATCATCGCTGCTGAATCGGGATTGAGACTTGGATCGTTGGGATTCAGCTTATTGGCCGCAAGGACGTGTATCGGAAAAAGCGCCGAGAAAATTGTCAGAGCACTACATAACGTAAGCGTCTGAACGAAACGTTGGTTCGAATTCATTTTCTGTGGTGAAAGTTTCCGCATGCCACGGTACAAATGGCTAGTTATGTAATGACTGTCGGTCGGTCCCTGTCAGTTAACGCTTTGATCGTGGCTAGTTCGTCCGCAATTTTGATCAGGGGGGCTAGTGCCTCTTGTGTTTCCTGATCGTGCAGGTTCGTATCCGCTTCGTAACTTTCGAGGTAGATACGCAGAGTAGCCCCGTGCGTGCCGGTGCCCGAGAGTCTGTAGACGATGCGTGATCCGTCTGTGAAAATAATGCGGATTCCTTGTTTCGAGGAAACGCTGCCGTCAATCGGATCTGTGTAGCTGAAATCATCTGCGGTGGCAACTTCGTATTTGCCGAACTTCTTGTTTTTCAAGCCCGGCAGCTGTTTACGCAGATGTTCCATCAAAGACTCGCACTTGCTGCTTTCTACTTCCTCGTAGTCGTGACGAGAATAGTAGTTGCGTCCGAATTCCTGCCAGTGCTTGCGCACGATCTCTTCTACGGATTCCTTGCGAACGGCGAGAATGTTCAGCCAGAACAGAACTGCCCAGATACCGTCTTTTTCTCGGATATGATTTGAACCTGTGCCGAAGCTTTCTTCGCCGCATAAAGCGGCTTTGTCTGCATCCATCAGGTTTCCGAAGAATTTCCAACCGGTCGGAGTTTCGTAGCAGGGAATGCCGAGCTTTTTAGCCACCCTGTCTACTGCGCAGCTGGTGGGCATGCTGCGAGCTACGCCGGAAAGTCCTTTCTTGTATCCTGGAACGAGAGTCGCATTTGCGGTCATGATTGCCAGGCTGTCACTTGGCGTGACAAAGAATTTGCGGCCGAGAATCATATTTCGATCGCCGTCTCCGTCTGATGCAGCTCCGAAATCGGGGGCGTTGCCTCCGAACAGAACCTCCACCAAGTCGTGAGCATAGACCAGGTTGGGGTCTGGATGTCCACCACCGAAGTCTACCAGCGGTGTTCCGTACATCACTGTATCTGGTGGCGCGCCAAGACGCTTCTCGAAGATTGAGTGACCATAAGGACCTGTTACTGCATTCATGGCATCGAAGCGCATCCGGAAATCGCCCTTCATGATCATGCTTTTGATCAGGTCGAAGTCGAATATTGATTCCATCAATTCCTGGTAGTCGGCCACAGAGTCGATAACTTCAACGACCATGCCACCCAGGTTGTGTTTACCAAGCTCGTCGATATTTACATCGTCGGCTTCGAGAATTTTGTATTCGGTAATGCTCTTGCTGATGGCAAACATTGCCTCAGTTACTTTTTCAGGTGCTGGTCCGCCGTTTTCGGTGTTGTATTTGACGCCGAAATCGCCGTTTGGTCCACCCGGATTGTGGCTAGCGGAAAGTATGATGCCGCCGGCACATTTGTTTTTACGGATCACGCATGAAGTCGCGGGCGTCGAGAGGATTCCGTGCTGACCGACCTTGACTGCTCCGATACCGTTCGCTGCCGCCATTTTGAGGATTATCTGCACGGCTTCTCTGTTGAAGTATCTGCCGTCGCCACCAAGTACGATTGTCTTGCCGTCAAGTGGTCCGGCACTGTTAAAAATCGACTGGACGAAGTTCTCCAGGTAATTTGGCTGTTGAAAGGTCTTTACAGCCTTTCGCAACCCGGAAGTGCCGGGCTTTTGATCGCTGAAAGGCGTCGTTGCGACAATGCGAACATCGGACGTTTTTGTGCTCATTACAATGACCTTCCCTGTCGGAAGTGGAACCAGTGGCGGCTTGTGTGCCCGTTAGAGTATATCAGTCTTGTATGCTATTACATGAAACCCGTTTGGTTCCGCTTCGTCTGACGCCAGTTTCGTTCACCATTTGGGAGACTTCCTGGTTGCAAAGGGTCGGGCTCGAAAAGACTGAGATATCGCGGTAAATTGCGAAAATCCGCGCATCACGAGCTTTGCCGATGTATACTATGAGGTACGAAACTACTTTGTAAACTACAGTTGCACAGCCAAGTATGCAAGTCGCATTTAGAAAAAAACAGAGAAGTTTGAGCATACTGCTGTCACTGTTCAGCATTGGCATAGCAGCCACATCCGTCTACCTGTTTTCTCAGCTCCAATCAGCTAACTGGTGGGTTTCGCATACGTTGGTTGTGCTGGACGAGGCGGCAGAGTCGCTTGTCTGTCTTATGGACTGTGAAACTGCCTATCGCGGCTATCTGATTACCGGCAGCGAACAGTATTTGGCTCCTTATGAAAAGTGTTTCGGAGAAGTGGAGAGTCACATAGAGAAGATTTCCGCGCTGACAGTCGACAATCCACGAGAACAGGCATTAATACCTGAACTGCGAAAACTTGCGTCTGAAAAAATCAAATTTAGCCAGCAGGTTATCGAAGCCCGCAAGAAGGACCAGCAACGTGACTCCTGGAAACCTGGCAAAACGCTCATAAATATTGATACCGGCAAAGATCTTATGGATCGATACAGGACTTTAATAGGCAAGATACAGTCCGAGGAAACAAGGTTACTATCGGAAAGACAAGAGCGAGTCAGACAGTTGTCTCAAACTTCTTTTGTGGCGATTTTGCTGTTCTGCGCTGCTATTTTAGTGGCGGCCTATTGGATTATTAGAACTTCTGAAAAGTTTGCAAAAGCCGAGGTGGACGCTCTTGAGACTATTACCAAGGCTCGAGACCAGGCGATTCAGTCGAACTTGCTCAAGTCGCAGTTTGTTGCCAATGTCAGTCATGAGATAAGAACGCCATTGAGTGGAATGCTCGGAGTCTGCGAATTGCTGGCTGCGGCTGATACCGTATCTGATACCAGAGAGCTCTCTACTCTGATATTAGACTCGGGGCGAAAGCTAATGACTCTCATTAACGACTTGCTCGACTTCTCCAAAATGGAATCAGGCAAGTTCACCTTGCTCGAGGAGGACTTCTCAATCGAGTTGCTGTTACATGAAGTCGCTAACGTGATGAGGACACTTGCCGATTCTCGAAATATCAAGCTGAATGTTTTTTGTGATACGGCATTGGAAGGTTCGTTTGTTGGTGATTCATATCGTATTCGCCAGGTTCTGCTAAATCTCGTCAACAACGGCATCAAATTCACGAACAAAGGAGAGGTTATTGTTTCTGCGAAACTGGCTGACTCGAATGAAGGACAGGTTCAAGTTCGTTTTGACGTCAAAGACACCGGAATTGGAATATCGCCGGAGCAGATGGAACAGTTGTTCGAACCTTATACGCAGATGGATGGTTCACTGACTGAAAGAAACTATGGTGGCACCGGACTGGGCCTTTCCATTTCTAAAAAACTGGCTGAATTAATGAACGGTTCAATGGGTTGTGAAAGTGAAAAGGGTAAAGGCAGTACCTTCTGGTTTGTTGTGCCGTTAAAGCGCTCAAAAGTGCCAGTGGAGAGCGATTCGGTCACATTGGCGCAGTGATTTTTTCCGATATCGGAAGAAATTCAGCCTCAAAACCCAGATTTCGGACTGCCAGGACCTTTTGGGCTATTTTGCCAGTTGCTGATGCGTCCCTTCTGGGCGTCGGAGCGGTCCTGAGCTTGACGCGCCTGTATGCGAGGCGCTAGCATACCCGCGGGCGCCCATAGCTCAGCTGGATAGAGTACTTGGCTTCGAACCAAGGTGTCGGGAGTTCGAATCTCTCTGGGCGCAAGGCTTACGGGATTTATACATTGGACAAGCTACCACCAAGCGAACGACCGATATACACCCTAGATATATCCCGCATATGTGGATTCCGCGTGAACAGGAGTTAAAAGCCTTGGAAATACCGACCATCGGCTTCATAAGTATTAACAACAAGCGGCACGAGCTCCAGCGCCCACCTAAAGAATTCGGCAAAGAGAATGACGCCGTCTTCGTATTGCCATCGGCTTCATTCGCAGATTTGAAGAAATTGGAAGGAAACACAGTCGATTTCCTTCTTGAGCATAACGACATCGAACCCGGCGAACAGCACTGGGTCTACGGACAGTTTATGTCAGTAGCTAAAACGTTGATTGGAACTGAAGTTCATGTAAGGTCGGAGGGATAGCCGTATGCCGCGCGGAATGGACAGAATGAAGCCGATACACCCATTGGTCAAACGCCTTTGGGAACAGGAAAAGTACAAGATAAGCACTGCCACAGAAGCCGCCAGGCGGTCTGGTGAGAGCGCGTCGACTGTCGCAAGCACTATAGACGTTGAAAGAATGAACGCATTAATAGAACGCATTGAGCACACTGCGGAAAAAATCGGCGTTCGCCCTTCAGACTTTCTGGCTGAGTTGCTTGAGTATATACAAGAGAACGAACGCAAAATATCCTGAAAGTATTGACCAGTAGCACGTTTGAGCGGTCGAGCTTAGACGTGCTTTATTCGTGCAAATTTTCTTTCGCAAATTTGCGAAAGGTCGTGTAAGATATCTTCACTGGCGACGGAAACGTGTCAGTAATCGCTGGAAATCCAGCCGCAGCAGTTCTTACAAAATATAGGCGCAGCCTAATTCTAGTAGTGGCGGGGTAAAAACCGCCCCTGCTGCGTCTTTTGCCAGTGCCGAAAGAAGGGAAAGGTCAGTGGCCAAAAAAACCGAAATTGAGCAGCACAAGGAAGCCGCAATTAACGAGGTCCGCTGTCATCAGCAGCAAATCTTAAGTTTGTACCCGAATAAGTCCAAGCTTCAGAAAATCGCCCAGGAAGGATGCCGTCAAATCATCAGGGCTATTGAGTTGATTCCCAGCGGCGAAGGGGAAGAAGAATGAACCAGATCCAACGACTGGAAGCCCAGAAGCAGCATGTCCGCGCATTCGCGGCGCTTTGTTATGGCGAAGACTTCGCGGCGTCCTTGTTCGACAAGGCGCCAGAAACCATCCAGGAAGCGCTAGCCGCACAGATGCCATACAGCAAGCTTGAACTGATAATGCTGATCGAGGCGCACCGCAATATTTTAATCACAGTGATGCGCCGCGCCGGCGTCCAGGAAATGATCATCACGGGGAACGAACTGGTCGAAGCCGCGAAGTATTTCGGAATCGAAGGCGGCGAACCGAATAACGACAATTTGCTTCATTTGCAGCTGATTCGCACTAAAGGCGGTGCCGAATGCTAGACACAAAAAAACTGCCAGTTCAAATGATAACGGACATCGCCCAGGCGCTGGGCTACGACGAAGACGAAGAAACGCCGGAAGAAATGGCGAACCATGTCGCCGGAATGACGCCGGTCGAAGCGTTCGAAAAATGGTGCCAATGGCATGGGATTCTAGGTTCGCTGCCGTTGCAAATGATTCGCGTTCTTCGCACGCTGGAAGCCGCCGAAAAAATCAGACCTTCCATTCCATCCGGCGAAGTCGTCGTCGACTATCAGACGGGTGAAACCCGCCCGAAAGGCGGTGTGTAGTGGAAATCAAGTTCGTTAGCCACCTGTGCGAAGAGCACAAAAACGTAATTCCCAAGAACTTTGAAGCCTGCGTTCATCCTGTGGACCCATATGCACCTAAAGAAATCTGCTGCTTTGAAAACAAGGTAGTTGTGTGTAATGCGCCCGCCGTTGTTCGGCTAGTAGCCTGGCGCGGCGCGAAGCGTGACGGAACCAAGGCGCTGTCTGAATTCGCTAAAGGCGGTGTGTAAAATGTCGTCGATCTATACCCTTTTTTACGTATCGGCTGAACGCTATCTGAGCGCCTTAGCTGACCTTCGCCGACAAGGCTGGCATGTAATTTCGCATGGTTCAGCCTGGGACGGCTACTTTATATCGCATCTCTAAAACGAGAACCTAGAAAGACCGGACCGAATGCCCGACATCATAAGAGCGCACTGGGAGTGGATTCTATCCGCTGCGCTCTTTTCTTTTGCGTACTTTTACTTAGGCTGGTGAAATTTTGAACAGGATTCGATTAAAACAAACCGACGCTGCCGAACTGAGCGAACGAGACTTGAACGTCCTGGCGCATTTCGCGCTGCCGGCATCGGTCGCCGCAAAAGTGCTTGACCTGCGGGTTTCGACGTTTCGGAAGTATACGGAAGACGTAGTTCAGAAGCTGGGCGCGCCGTCAAAAGCGTGCGCGATTCTGATCGCGATTCGCTCAAAGGTTTTGGTGCCGGAAGAATTTGTTCTGCCGGCGTCGTTGGACGGATTCGAATTCGACAAGTTCGAAGATTAGGACATCAGGGTCTGGGGCACTTTTCCTGGCTTTCGGTTATGCGGACCCTTATAAATGCGGCAAAACCAGGACCCTTTTTCAGAGGACGATAGTAAATGCAACTGAAAACCTTCAAGAAAAAACCGAAGGAAGTACGCGCCTTCCAAGTCACCAGCGAAATGATCGTCGATCAGTGTTATAGATTCGGCGATGTCGTCAGGTTTGCCTTAGCCGAATACTGTATTGGCTCATTCAGTGGACACCTAAAGATCTGGCGTCCTGTTGACGATGCTTCGTCGCAAGACGCGTTCGTCGGCGACTGGATTGTAATCGACCACAAGGGGCGCTTATCCGTAATGAATCCGCATGATTTCGCTAAACACTGGGAGGAATAGATGCGCACACCGCGACCACACCAGACGAAAGCATTAGCCGACCTCCGCGCAGCCTACAATGCGGGTTTCGAGCGCATCCTATACCAGCTGCCGACCGGCGGCGGGAAGACCGACATTATGGCTATGATGTGCGCCGAAGCCATGCAAGACCCAGACCAGATCGTCCGCATCGACGTGCATCGCGACACTTTGATTCAACAATTCAGCGAGCGGTTGAATTTATTCGGTCTTGATTTTGGTGTGGTCGCCGGCGACTATCCTGAAGCGCCACACAAGCGAATCCAGCTGGTGTCTGTGTTTTCAATGGCGAAGCGCCTGGACCGCTACCCGAAACCGGATATTGTTCTGAACGACGAATGCCACAATCGCGCCGCTAATATCTGGGAAAAGTGCGCGATACCGTCAGCGGTGACAATTGGTTTTAGTGCGACGCCTTGCCGGCTAGACGGAAAAGGTCTGCGCGATTACTACGACGTGCTTATTTGCGGACCGCAGCCGAAAGAATTGATTCGCGACGGCTACCTGGTCCGACCGATTATCCACATACCGACGCGCGTCGACGCTTCCGCTTGCCGTGTGACAAAAGCCGGCGACTGGAATTCGGATGACGCCGCCCAGGTCGTGACCGCGAAAGGTATCACTGGGAAAGCTATCGAGTCGTATAAGGAATTCTGCGACGGGCTGCCGGCGGTCGCGTTCTGCTGCAATGTCAAACACGCTGAACAGACTGCGGCTGAATTTAACGCTGCGGGCATTCCAGCAGCGAGCATCGACGGAAAACAGTCGAAGTACCACATTCGCGCCGTTCTTGAAAATCTGAAGAATGGTTCGCTAAAGGTCGTGACCAGTTGCGAACTGATATCTGAAGGCTTCGACCTGCCCCTGGTGACGGTGTGCATAATGCTACGCCCGACGAAGTCGCTTCGCCTGTTTTTGCAAGCCGTCGGGCGCGTGCTTCGCGCTGCCGAAAACAAACCATTCGCGTATCTGCTTGACCACGTCGGAAACGTGCTGAATCCAGAGTTCGGAATTCCGCACCGCGACCGGACCTGGACGCTTGACGGAAGACCGAAAGTCGAACGCGGCGAGCGCGAGGCGATACCGCGCATAGTGCAGTGTGAATCTTGCTATTCGTGGGTAGAACCGGCGCCGCTGTGCGATGTTTGCGGCGCTGAAATGAAACGCGCCATGCGCGAAATCAAAGAAATAGAAGGGCGACTGATGCGCCTGGAAGAAGAAGCGGCTGCCGAAATTTTGTCGAAGGCGCAGAAGGAAAAGGCGCGGAACGAAATCCATCAATACGCCTACAAGATGTTTTCGAAAACGAATCCGCTAACGCTGCCGTCGTTTATTTCCTACTGCGCACAACGCGGATATGGTGCGGATTACGCAGCGGTTATCTGGCGTGCGTGCCTGAAGAAGAACGCCGCGCGTGTAGCAAGACAGCAGGCAAACAGGAGGGCTGGTTAGGTGTTGACGGATGACGAACACGCACTGGTAAAGCGCATTGGCGGGCTAGCTTCTCTATTCGAAAAAATATTCGGCAAGGAACATCCTGCCGATCTGGTAGAAGCTTGCAACCACATTCACGCGCTGCAAAATATGGTGCTATCTAACTGCGCCGCCCGCTGCTATCCCTACCAGTATCGCCTTCTCGGTCACACTGCTGTCGCAAAGAAGGATGGTGATAATGCTTGAATCCGCAGTAAAAATCCTGGGCTTAAAGTGCCTGCGACATCTTCCCTGGGTCGTTAAGATGCTAACGAATGCGCGCGGCGTCGCCTACGTCAAGCGCGGCGGCGTCTACGAACAGCGCGCCTTCGGCTGTGGTCCGAACGGCACTAGCGACCAGCTGGGCTGGCGCGAGTTGATTATCACGCCGGATATGGTCGGTCGGAAAGTCGCGCAGTTTGTCGCATTCGAATTTAAGCAAGACCTGAAATCGAAGCCGACGAAAAAACAGGCGAATTTTATCAGTGAAGTGAAAGCCGCCGGCGGCTGCGGTGCTGTGATCTTCGGACCGGCACCGGAACCACAGATCGAGCGCGCTTTGTTCATGTCATCGAAGGGGGTCAAAGTTTGTGAGTAGGTTTATAAATCATCCCGAAAGATATCAATCAAAGTCCGATACCGTCCAATACCTACGGCAGGTCGCTGACAAGGTCGAAACTTACGCTGACGACATGCGTTTTATTACCCGTGTTGAACTGACCTTTTGCTCAGAAGCGGACATCGCAAACACAGAACAAAAGCGTCGGGAGAAAAGCGAGCGCGCTGTTAAAGCAAAAGAAAGGCGTACCCAAAGAAGACAACGGGACCGCCTGATTTTTGAAGATTCAAAAATAATGAGTCGGAAAGAACTGGCGGCAAAATATGGATTGTCCATCGGGCAAGTGAGCATCATAGCTAGAAGCTGGCGCTGGCGGTATAAACGCGATGAATAATTCCGAACTAAGAAAAGCGGTGTCATCGAAGGACCGCCTAATTACGAAGCTTCAGAAGGACCTGGCGAAAATGCAGCGCGAACGCGACGCCGTGTTCCTTGCCCTGGCTATGCAGCCGCACACCGCGAAGCTGTCGGAATCTTTGGCGGTCGTCATGCGCGACCTGGACACGGGACGCCTTTCAGTTCCGCCGGCGGATATCCAGGACGTGCTAGACACCGCATCTGGTATCAGCAAATTACCGTTTTAAGGGGGTGTTATGGGAGTCAGAATTCTGGCAAGCTTTGGCCGACCACTACCAGAAAAACCGAAAAGCCGCGACGAACTGAAGGCTGAAATTCAAAAGCTGAACGGCGATCTTGTCGCGACTCGAAACGTTCTTTCGTGCGTCAAAACCAAAAATGAACGCCTGGAAAAAGAAATCGCCGAACTTACCGACCCAGACCGAATCAGCGTCGACCATTCTTACTGGCTAGAAGTCCAGCGCAAGATAAAGAAGCTTGGCTGGCTGTGGGGGATGCTATGACAAGGTTGGCGGAACTTAAACAGGACAGCGCTGTCCGCTGCGGTTTCATTCAGCAGATTTTGACGAAGTCGACGCACAAATTTGTCGTTCGACTTGGATTATGGGCGATTGACTTAGCAGAAGGCGTCCACTGGCACGGGCGGACATACGGGATTGCGAAAAAGCTATCACCCTGCCGGCAGTGCGGAAAGGAAATCACGGAATTAGAAATGGCGGAATGGTTCCGCTGCCCCGCCGCACCACAGGAGGTATCACGTTGCAATACTTATTCACCCCCGCCGGCGCTGCCCTTAGCTTCGTCGTTTGGGCGTTCTTCTTCGGCATCCTGTTGAACATTGTCAGCTTTGCAAAACCGAGGAAATTTAAATGAATGCAGTGGTAAACACCCAGAATCATAAATGGACCGAAAAGGAAGTCGGACGAAAGCCGCTCCTAGTCTGGTTTCTTCAGTGCGATTACTGCGGTTCCGCCGTGCCCGTTACGACAGCACAGCGCGACCTGGAAGTCGCCTGCCCAGCCTTGCCCCAGCCGCGCCGAAATCCGCCGCGACTTTACGAACGATAACTGTCCGAACCAAGAGGAAAAACGAATGAATAAACTGATCGCATCTGTTGCCCTGGGCTTAGTCACCGTCGCTACAAGTGCCGCCATATGCGGTGCCGCGTTCGCTGACGACCGAAGCGAAAAAACGCTGAAGGTTCTGCTGCATCTAAGCAATCGCATCACCGTTCTAGAGTCCGCTATGCCACAGAACGCTAAGCACATTGCAGAAGTTGACTGGGCGCAGCACCAGGGGCTTTTAGCCGCTGACAGGAAGCTGACAAACCTGGCAACGGGCGAAGGGAAGCTGGCTACCCGGATCGCTGAACTTGAACGCAAAGTCGCCGGAATGCAGAAACAAATCACGGTTTTGCACGCGAAGAAAGCCGACAAGTAAACCACACGAATAGCTAAGAGGAAAAACAATTGAGCGCATTACAACAAATAGAAATCAGGATTGCGGACCGCGATGTTCCGTTCCAGGCGAGTAAGATCCACGCGGATTATTATTTGCTCGACAAAAAATCGGTCGACGACGCGAAGTCGGAAATTCAGAAGCAGCGCGACCAGGCTGTCGATAAGTGCTTCCTGGCAGACCGCGACATCAAGGTTCTGAACAAAGCTGGCTATGCTGCTGTCGAACAGCTGGAAACGCTAGCGGCGGAATTTCGCTTAATGGTCGCTAAGAATATGTCTGTGCAAGGCGCCGCGCTTCCATCAGAGGAAACCATCGTTAGGCTTCAGACAATGGAGTTTCCGACCTGGTCGAACTTCGTCCAGGAAGCCTGGAACGCCCAGCGTATGCCAGAAGAAGTTCAGGCGGCTATCGATTCGCGTTATAGCGGTTCGCACGCGCCGGCGGAAGGCGGCAAACCGAAGAAAGGAAGCAAGAATATTGACGGACAAATGTCCATTCGCGATATTCCGACGGACGAACAAGCGGAAGGCGGTCCAGTCAAGACTATGACTATCGCCGAACTGGAAGCCAGGAACGAAGCCATTCGGGTATTTGCTGGCGTCGACACTGTCGAAGCCTGGGAAGCGCTGACGCCTGAAGAACAGAATAGGTTCGTTGAAGATTACGACGCTTCAATCGCCGCGCAAGTGCCGGAAAAAATGACGAACGGACTAGAAGCGATTGCTGAACGCTTTGAGGAAACCGGCTGCGGCGGACCGCTTCTGATTGGCTGCGATGATAACGCGCCGGTCGATGTCGAAGTTCGCGACGTGACAGACGAACCGAAGAAGCTGGTCGACATGACGCCGGGCGAACTTGCCACCGCTTGCGGTGAAGACCTGTCGAAAGTGCCCGTCGACTTTCCGCACGAAGACGAAGACTGGCATAAGCTGACCGACGCGGAGAAAATCGACTGGCTTAACAGAGCTTGGGAAGAACCGCAGCGAATTCTAGATGTTTCTGTAACGGCGACATCTTCTGAAGGTCAGGAGACGATAGCCGACATGGGAAAGTTACCCGACTCTCAGGAATCAACCAGCTTTGTATCGAGTGCAGCTGTGGATACGGAGTGCTCGGAAACCGATGGTTCGTCTTTGAGCGAATCGAACGCCACAGACGGAACTGTCCCATTCGCGAAGCCCGCCGGCAAGAACGCCAGGAAGCCGAAGTTCGGAAGTAAGCGCACAGCCAGCACGAAGTCCAGAAAGTAATCACACGTTCGAATTAGAGGAAAAGAAATTGGATTCAGAAGTAAAAAGCATTTGCCGAATCATTGACCGCGTCGGCGCTTGGGTCGTACTGGCGCTTACCACGCGTCAGGGTGTGAAAATCGGCGACCTAGATCCGCGCGTCTACGCTTCGATTATCGTCGAAAGCGACCGCAAAGAAGAACGCAAAGCCGGCGCAGAATACGGCGACGAGTAGCTTTTCGAATAGCTGGCTAGGGCGTCGTCAAGGAACCGGCGCCCTACGTCCGGCAATACAAGACTCTAGAAAGGTCAAAAAATGGCGCACACAGTAACAAGCAAGCCAATTAAGTGCCCGGTCTGCAAGAAAGACGCGCTTTGGATTGGCGACGAATTCGAATCGGCGACGACAGTATTTGAGCACGCGTTAGAAGCGTGCCGCATATCTAACGAAGAACTAAGACAGCTAGAAAAGAGCGCACAGACTTGATTCCAGACGAAGACGTAAATAAATGGGGGCTGGATTTGAAGACGCCCCTGGGGCACAGCCGTGCACCAGAAATGGTGTCATTCGCCGCGCTTGCCCATGAAATCAAAAGACGGATTGACAAAGTTCACCGGCGGAACGGTGTTATTCCGTTCCAGCTACAAGGCACCCTGATCGACTTATACGCAAAGGCTGACAAATGTCAAAAACTGCACCAGAAGCAGCAAAAATCCTAAACGCGACGAAAGTCGGCGACAGCTATATCGCAGTCTGTCCTGTGTGTTTTAACGGCACACTGGGATTCGGAGACGAAGCCGGCGAACTGTCTTTCACTTGCAAGAATAAATGCGCGGGCCCGAAGATACACGAAGGGCTTCAGCGTCTGGGCGTCTTCGATAAGCCGAAGCCGCAGAGGAAGGCGAGCAAGAAGAAAGACGCGGGTCTAAAGTGGTGGACTGACGGCAAGCTAGCCGGCGAATGGACCTATCGAGATTTCGACGCAGAAGGAAATATCGTCGAAACACTGAAGGTCAAGCGCTACGACATGCCCGACGGCACGATTCAATATCCGTCTAGTCGTCCACCCTACGGAATGAACGACGGCGGAACCGAAGGCTGGAAGCCGGTCCTGTTTGACTATCCTGAAATCAAAGGTTGGATAGCGGAGAATTGCAGCGTATTTTTGACGACAAGCGAAGAAGCCGCGCGGCGTCTGCAAGACGAAGGATTCGCAGCCACCACACACAAGGGCGGTTCGAAATCACAGTGGCGCGTTGAGTACTCAGAACAGCTTGCCGGCGCAAAGCAGATTGTCATATTGACCGACGGCGATAAAGCCGGAATCGAGCACGCGGAAGCGAAAGCTAAGGCGCTGAAGAATAACGACTTTCTGGTGAAAGTAATCAGGCTGAATCCGCTTGAATGGCTAGGCGACAAGCACACGGCTGACGAACTGATCGACTTAATCGAGGCGACTGAATACTTCGTACCGGCACCGCCGGAAGTGCAAGAACAGCCAAGCACGTTCATGCCAGGCGTTCAGAATCCGTTCACCGAACTGGCTACAGCCGAACGCTTCGCGAATGATTTCCGCGACGTTTTGATATATGCCGGCGGGCTGTGGTGGATCTGGAACGGTAAGAAGTGGGAAGAAGACGAAAAGCATAAAGCCGTTCTTCTGGTCGGTGAGAGCGTTAGGAAGTGGTACAAAATCTTTTCGACCGACGGCAACATTGACCGCCAGGAGCTTAAAAACTGGCATAAGGCGCTAGAATCCCTGGGCGGTCTAAAACACGTTCTAGAACTGTCTAGACCGCTTCTGATACGCGATTTCGAAATCTTCGATAACGATCCGCTTCTGTTGAACCTGCGGAACGGAACTTATTCGTTCGAACAGAAGAAACTGCTGCCACACAAGAAAGAAGATTATTGCAGTAAAATTATCGACATCGACTATAACCCGAAAGCCGTCTGCATCACATTTTTGGACGGTCTGAACAAAACTTTCGCCGGGAACCGGACGATTATCGAATTCGTTCTTCGTGCGATCGGTTACTCACTAACCGGGCTGACAGACGAACAAGTCTTCTTCTTCTGCTACGGACCGCAGGGTCAGAACGGAAAGTCGACGCTGCTTGAACTTGTCCAGAAAATCATGGGCGAGTACGCGCGCGGTATGTCGAAGAAGCTGATTCTGGAAGGCGGTCAGGACACTAAGTTCGGAAACCCCTGGCGCATCGCCGGACGCCGCTATATTCTGCTTGACGAAATCGACGAAACCGACCGCGTTTCGGAAACCGCACTTAAACAAGTCACCGGCGAAGACACCGTCAGCGCTTCCAAGATGTTTAAGGACGCGACGGAATTCATGTCGGTTTCTAAGCTGTGGATGAGGGGTAATGAAAAGCCGCGCGTTAAGGCTTCTGATTCCGTCTTTCGCCGCGTCGTCTTGATACCGTTCATGGTGCGAATGGAAAAGGTTCCACGAATCAAGTCGCGGCTATGGGCTGAGCGCGAAGGCATTCTGAATCTGTTTATCGCAGCAGCCGAAGACTACATGAATAGCGGTCTTCGCATACCGCCCGAAATCGACGAAGCAACAAACGAGTACCGAAAGGAAATGGACATCTTCAAAGACTTTCTTTCGGAATGCTTCGAACTAGAAATTCCAGAAATCCCGAAAGAACACAGCCTTATGTTCGTGCGCCGCGCGGATATGTTCCGCGTGTTAACGCAGTGGCAAAAGGAATGTGGTCACGCCAGGACCTGGGACATACATCGAATGCAGCGCGAAATGAAGGCGCGCGGCTACGAAATACGGAAACGCGACGGACATCCCTGTTATAGGGGTCTGAAGCTGACACCGGAATGGACACCGAACGAGCGCGTTAGATTCCGCGCATAAACACACCACACACAAGAGGGATTGAAAATGCCGAAAAAAGTTCTAGTTGCTTTGCCGCCTGGACTACTTGAACAAGTTGACTTTATTGCACAGTGCGAACACCGCACGCGAAGCGACCTTGTCCGCGAAGCGCTGCGTTGTTATTCCGACACTTTCAGACGGAATCACGGTGCGCGCCTTCATCTTCTTCAGGATATGGAACCACAGACTGTTATCTTCCAGGAAGAACATGCGTAAAGACTTAGAAGGAAACATTCTGATTCACCCGTCAAGCCTGTCTAATTATCAGGACTGCGGGCGAAGGACTGCCGTCCAGATTTTTCGCGAACCGATTGAAACGGTCGTCGGAAAAGAACGGATTCGCAAAACCTTTCCGACTATCGGTTCGGTAGTTGGTAACGCTGTTCATGCCGGCGTCGCTTTCATGCTAGACCGCGTGCGATGCGGTCTGGACGCCGACCTACCCGCAGCCGTCGCCCTGGGTTGGGCAAAGTATGCGGCCGATTCTTTCGACGGTGTTCAGACAGACCAGACGACGCGCGACACTATCCAGGCGCGAATACAAATCGAAAAAATGATCAATGTGTTCGCGCACCAGATAGTTCCTTATGATAAGTTCGCGAATATCGAAGAAGAAATGATCGTTCACGTCGACGGTATTTTTTATGTCGTCGGCAAGCCGGACGGTCGAACCGAATATGGTGTCATTCACGACCATAAGACGGGCGTCAAGCTGTCGTCTTACTGGGCGCAGATTGGCGGCTATAGCGTTCTTTATGCGTCGCATGATATCGAGGTTTCGGCTGCCCAGGTCAATTTCTGCAAGCGCGTGAAATATGACAAACCACAGCCGGACATCGAAATCATTCCGTATAACTTGACCGCTGCGGAAGATGCCTATTTCGACACCGTCGAACGTGTCATGAGAGATTACGAAGCTTTCAGCCGAACGAATTCAATCGCGGCTTTTCCCGCGAATCCGGCTTCGTTCATGTGCTCGAAAAAATACTGCGAAGCGCATTCGACGCCGCTTTGCCCTTATGGAAAACAAACCAAATCAACAGGAGACGAAGACATTGACTGAAGAAACACAAGATATCGAATACGAAGAAGAAGACGCCCAGGCGGAAGTTTCTGTCGTAGAAACCAGCGGCGGTGCGGCTAGCAACATGGGACAGCTGGCGCAGATTAGCCAGAACGCGATGACAGGGAACGTCGCTGTCGCAGCGCAGCGCGCAGCTGTCGAAGTTTTGACGCAAGTGTACGCCGCGCAGAACAAACCGCGAAATCTAGCAGTGTTCAGAAAACGAGCGCTAGAACTGGCAAGCCAGGAACGGTTCGCTGAAACGGCTATTTACTGCCTGCCCCTGGGCGATTCGTTCAAAGAAGGTCCGTCTACGGCGATGATGGATTCTTTGATCGACGAATACCAGAACGTCCAGGTCGAAACTATCGAGCATGGCTACAGCGATCAGCTTCAGCAAAGTTCCGGCGAAATCATTCTGTGGAATTACGAAAGCAATGTTCGCAAGGTCGCGAAAATAAACATTCAGCACACGTCGCAGAAGAAGCAGTTAATCGGTTGGCAGACGAAAGCGGCTCTGTCAAAAGAACGACGAAATCTAATCAAGCGCACGCTGCCGGCGGACGTGGTCGCGGAAGTTTACGACAAATGTATTCAGACCGTCGATATGTCCATCGGCAAGAACAAAGCCGCCATTCCTTCGATGCTATCGGCATTTCGTGACATTGGCATTGAAGAAGGTCGGCTTCGCGCGTTCCTGGGCATCCACCCTTCCGAAAAGCGCGCCCTGGGCGACTACAAACCAGCTGAAGTTCGTCGCCTGCGTTCTGTCTACGCCGCGATAAATTCCGGCGAAGCGAAGCCGTCCGATTTCTTCAAAGGCGCGTCTAACACCGCTGCCGCAGCCAAGCAAGCCGAACGCAAAGCAAAACAGGAGGAAACGAAATCGGAAGATACGAACACGAAGGGAAAAAACACTGCAGTATCGACAGCGGCGCCTACAAAGGAAGCTGCCCCCACTGCGGAAGCTTCTGGACCCTTGCCTACGACGGAACCAGAATCAAGTTCAAAGGCGGCGGCTGCAAGTGCCGACCCCCTAGCGCCATCCTCTGCGGACCCTTCGCCATCATCGGCGCCTGGGTCAGAAACTGAGGCACCACCGCCGATACCGGAATCTACGAAGCGAACCAGGCGATTCTAAACAGCGCAGGTCAAACCACACACACACGACCGAAGCTAGAAGATAGACACCATGCCAAACGAAGAATTTCCAGAAATACCAGACACCGATTTTTCCCTAGCCCAGCAAGTTCGCGGCACTATGAAAGCTTTCGAAAGCATTCAGGAAACGCGCAAGCTGACTAAAGAAGAATGGCGCGCGCTGCACGCTTTGAACACCTTGTGGTCGACATATTCAGCCGAACGCAGGACGTTTATCCTGGACCTTTTGAAACGCGGATTCGCTGTCGCCGTGTCAGCGATTCTTTTCAGTGCGCCGGCATTCGCGGACGACGTGCCGAAGGAACTTCCAATCAACACGCCGGAACCTATGACGGTCGTCATTCTGAAAGACGAAGACAGGAAGCCGCATACATACAAGGTCGTTGGACTGCAGAAGGTAACGAAGCAGAATTTCGGGTTTCTTCGCGGGCGTCGCGTCTATCACTACAAACTAGACGGAACGCAGACGGAATATCTTCGCTATAGCGAGATAAAGAACGAAGACGTTCCTGACCTGCGTCCTTACGAGGTCGCTCACCCATGGCGATATCGAATCAAACTAGTCGCGAAAGGCGCACCGGCGGCGGCTAATACCGCTGCGTGGTGGGCATCGCACACTAAATAGGAGGAACTATGCACCAGCAATTTTTGCTAGCACGAACAGGGCTGACGAATAAAACAACTGAAAGGAAGCGGGTTCTGGTCGATATCTCGAATATCAACTATTACCGCGAATTGACTGACGACGAATTCATGATCGCAAAAGTGAACGAAGCGCATACCGAAGCAGTAACCGCCGTCTGGCTGAAGACGGGCGAATGCCTCTATGTACTGGCGACCTTCGACGCTATACGAAACATGATTAATCCGCCAGTATCCGTCAGACCGCGACGACAAATCGAGAAAAGGGGGGCTTAAATTTTGAGAGCACAAATAGAAAACTTCGGACCGGTCAAGCTTGCCGACATAGAGCTAGACCGCATAACGATGCTAGTCGGCGATAATGGCGTCGGGAAAAGTTCAATCGCCCAGGCTCTAGGATTCGCGCTGACAGGCACCACTTATAATGCGGAGAATCCACAGAACCGCGCTTATGAACTGGTTCGCGACGGCGCGCCGAACGGTTCCCGAATCAGGGTTTTCGACGACGCCGGCGAAGTCACCCTGACCTATCCAGACTGCAAGCATTCGGCGACTGGCGTCGCGCCGCGTTCTTCGCTTGTCGCTGTCGGCATGGAATCAATCTGTAAGATGAAACCAGCTGATCGCGCGGCGGTCGTTCAGAAGTATCTAAGGACGCTGCCGACGCCGGAAGAACTGACCGACGCCCTGTCGAAAGTCGGCGTCGAAGGTAAGAACGCGGAAGCAGTCGTCGACTACGTCGAAAAATACGGCTGGGAGAAAGCGCACGATCACTACAAAAATCAGGGCGCCCTTCATAAATCACTGTGGGCGCAGGAAGCGGGCGAAGCCTGGGGAAGCACCAAGCAAGCCAGTTTCATTCCGCAATACTGGGATAACAGTCTTCAGGGAATGAGCGAACAGACGCTGGTCGAAGAACTGGCGCGCGAACGGGAAATCCTTGAAACCAGCTTGAAAGTCGAAGCGATATCAGAAAAGGAAATCGCCGACCTGGAAGAAGAATCGAAGAACCTGGACGACCTGGCGCTTCGCGTGCAAGTTCTGAAAGAACACGCTGACAAGGCGAGGGCGAAAGTTAAGGAAGCCCAGGACCTTCTGAAGACGCTTCCGAAACCAGACTTCGGCGAAACCGGCGTTCCGTGCCCGCATTGCAAGCGTGACTTGATTATCGAGGGCGACACGCTGCGCAAAGTGAAGCCGGCTGACCTTTACACTGACGAAGAAAAGAACGAAATGGCGCAGGCTATCCTGGCGCAGAAGGAATTCGTCGCCGAAGCGATGAAAGCCGAAAACCAGGCGCTGGACAATCTGAGCGACGCACAGGTGAAATTAGCCCAGGCGAAGAAAGCCGCAGAACGACTTGCCGTCCTTAAGGCGAAAGGCGCACAGGAAGCGCCGCCGGCGGCAGTGGTAGAAAAACAGCGCGCAAACGTCGAACGCGCTAACCGCCGGTTGAAAGCCTGGACGCAGCGCACTAAGCTTGACCAGCACGCCGAAAACATTTCGCAGAACTTGTATATCGTCGGCGTGTTAAAACAGGAAGGTCTTCGACTGACGAAGCAGTCCGCCGGATTGAAAACGTTCAATCAGGAATATTTGAAGCGCGTCTGTGAGCTTGCCGACTGGGGTCTGGTCGAACTGCATGACGACATGACTATCACTTACGACGGTAGAAGTTATCACCGCTGTTCAGGCGGTCTTCGCTGGCGCTGCCGTATGACCTTGCAGATCGCCCTGGCGTGGTTGGAACCTTGTTCGCTGCTTATCCTGGACGACGACGTTCAAATCGACGATGCCGGTCGCGGCGGGCTGATTCAAATCCTTGAAAATTTCAAGGCACCGTCGCTGGTGTGTTTCGTAATTTCGAAGGAACACGATATCCCTGATCTGTCAGATGAAAGCTGGGGCTGTGGAAAGACCTACGTTTTTGAAGACGGTGTCACTAAGCTGTTCACAGCAAAGGATGCGGTGCCGGCATGAAATGCTCAAAGTGTGGATTTGATGAACTAGCCGAACTGCGTCGTGAATCTAAAGAACAGATTGAGAAATTTAAACTGGAAAACGGCGATAAGCCTTATTTCACGCTTCGCGATATGCTGTGCGGCAATTGCACTGCGCAAGTCGTTTCGAAACTGGAATCCCAGTCGCCTTTACCGTATTTCATTACAGCCATGTACGAATGCGGTTCGATTAGGAAATCAGAAAAGGCTGGCGAATGGACTACTGAAAAGCCATGCCCGCGCGACAAGCCTTGTCGCTGTCTTTGCGCTTGTAAAAAGTGTAACGGAGGTGCTGCATGAGTTTGACACCGAACCAGCGGAACTACTACGAAAAACAAAGCGGTCCGACGAAACCGAATCCGATACTCAAGTCGAATCTAGAAGCCGGTTTCAATGCCGCGCAGCTGGAAAAGGTTCAGAACGAATTGCGCGACAGTCTAGCCGAATTAGACACCATGTACGGCGGTCCGTTCACGAAAGCGACTTCGATCATGATGGCTGAAACCACGCTGGCGAACTTGCGCGAAAAGAATCTGAATGTTTACGCCGCGCTGATTGGTCCGAAGCCAGCTTCGCTTTTCGGGCTGCGGGTCATTGTAGAAAACAATTGTCCGCGCGACCTGGCTTATCTGATGGACGGAACCAAGATTCTGTACACGCTGAAGCTAGCATGAAAACCCGCTGCGGCTGCCCTGTTACGTCCGACCGCGTCTATTGCTTTACTGACGGGAACGGAAAACAAACCTTCATCCACTACGCTTGCGCCACCACTGCGCAAAAGCAGAAGCTAGCTTGATGAATGCGACGCGGACGCCGCAGCGGACCGAAAGGAACTGATTCGAATCTATAAGTTTAGGAGGAAAGGAAATTGACACGAAAGTGTATATCAAACAATTGCCAGAACGAAGGCGTCGGGTATTTCCAGTATGGCGGCGTTGCATCCTGGCACTGTCAGCGGTGCCTCGACATTTTTGAGGCTGCGGCGAAAGATGGAATCAAGGCTGAAAACGTTCTTCCGCCTTACGAAATTCTAACCGCATCTGATACCACTTCCTCGCTGAAATCACCTTCCGCCGGCGGAACGAGCTCGCGCGGAGCTGGCTTTTAGAGATTGGCTTGTCATGCTGATTTCGGAAGACTCGAAAAAAGTTTTGATTTTCGCGGGTGCCCCATTAATCGGAGAAATATGAAGTTCATGAACAACGAACAAAAAGCGGATTCCGAAGCTCTGGACCGCGTCGAAACCGAATCGTTCGGAAGCATCTGTATTGAAATTGCGAAGGAAAGAAACAGCCAGGATCGCAAGTTCCCGCAGAACGGCAAAAACACGTTAGCCGAATGGATGCTGATTCTATCCGAGGAAGTCGGCGAAGCAGCTAAGGAAGCCTGCGACACACACTTTCACCCGACGCCGCCTGAAGAAGTTAGAACGCGCATTCTATGGCGTAAGCTGCGCTACGAACTTATCCAGGTCGCCGCTGTTACCATCGTGATCATTGAATGGATTGATAAAAAAATTGGCTAAAGCAAAGAAAAACGATTGCGGCGAACTGATCGTCGACGGGCGACCGGTCAAGATTTTGGGTATCGCCCAAAATCTTGGCGGACTTGAGCTAATCGAGTCGTCACACCTTTTCAGTGGTAACAACTACGCGCAGTATTTGCCGCCGCTGCCATCGAGCAGAACGGTGACACTAGATCTAGCATTCGACGGCGAAGCCTTTCGTTATCTGTTCAGCCGGAACGGCGCTGAAACCTTTCTGGAAATTCGGCTACCTGGCGGCGAAGAACAGCTAGTCCTAGCCATCTTGAAGGAAGTCGGCACGACTGGAAAAGAAATGTGTGTATCGTTCATTCCGCAGAAAACAGGGGTCCTGCCAGTCAAACAGGACCCCGACTGGCGTCCGCCCGAATCAATACCAGAGGATTACTATGCTTGATGATTTCAAATTAGAATATCTGAACGGACAGCTGAATGCTTTCCATCCGCCGCCTGAAGAACCGGAGATGCGCCCGTTTATGCGCGAACTTCTTTCGGCGCCGAACGGTGAAATTCACGTCGTAGGTAATCGGCAGTGCGGCTTAACGACTGCGCTTCTAGCCGACTGGCGCTGGCATGGTGGTGACAGGTCCTTATTATTCGTCCGCGCAAAACCAGCTATAGGACACGTTTTTTCGCTTATCGTGAAACACTTCGGACAGGCGCAAATGAAGCGGGAAGGGTTTATCGAATTATTCGCTACGCGAAAGCTTCGTGTCGAAGTTGTTTCAAGCGACCTTCATCGAATCGACTTCGGGGATTTTGGCTGGATCGGTGTTGATGTTCAGAACGTCAGCGCTGAAGAAGCTGTCGCCGAAGCTTGCCTTGAATTCGACAAGGGGCGAGGTATTCGCCCGTTTACTACGACAGCAAGGTTCCCAATCGGTTCGCGGCGAATCGTTATCGCGCAGAATCCGCCGAAGCGAGATTTTCAGACTATCTACGCGCTGCCAGAAAAGGACGAATTCGACTGGCGCCCTAACGAACTGCTACCAGAGGATTATCATCAATGAAGTTCCCCTATGTCATTCCGGTCGCGCTGCCCTTCCGGCTTCTGTTTACGCTGTTTAAGGGGATGCGATAATGCGATATCCCGTGCGGTAAATTTTTAATCGAATTGCCCGTTTTTCGTCCTAAATGTCCCGAACGGTAAACAAAACAGAAAGCACCGCCATTGCTGACGGTGCTTTCTGACTGTCTTATGCGTTCGCGTTGCGCGGCTGCAGTCGTTTCACGTTGCCGGTCTTAACCACCCGGCCTTTTTCATTTTAGAAGCCGCCCCTGTTCGATTTGAACGAACCCTTCGCGTATAACCGAGAACTGTCTATTCAGTAGCCGCTGGATAGATTCTGCACTTACGGAGGCTCACAGAGCTAGGGGCTATGGCGCCCAGCGAACACGTCTGCCGTAACATTTTAGACTGGCGAACCAGAATGAACGCGCCGTCGAGCAAAAGAAATAATACCACGGCAAAAGGGCGACCACACAGCCGCCCTTTCAAATCAAACCACACGAATTAATTGTACACCAGAGGCGGTGCTAGCTGAAAACCTTTTGTTCGAAACCTAATTTCATGATCGCGGCTAACCCCAGTTGCTGACTGACTAATTCGGGCTTCCACTGAACTACCCACTTTCCGCCCTGGTTCACTTCGATGTACTTTCCCTTCGTATACTGGTTAGTCATCGACCAGAGATACGGCGTTTTAACGTCAGGATGGTATTGTCGATATCCATAGCCGTTATATCCTTCCAGCTGCCACAGACAGCCGGCTATGCTCCAATCCTTCCATTTGTTCAAGCCGCGCACATTGACCAGGGCGTCATATGCGCTTTCTTCCCAGGACCAGGGTCCAGGCGTCAGCGGTCTGTTAGCTGGGCGCTTCTTCGTCTTCTGAGCCAACGGGTCGCCGTTGTGTATGTGCTTTGAAAAATCGTTATGGCATTCAATATAGTGGATGATTCCGACTATCCACCACGGGCACCCGACGCGTTCGGCGACTCCTTGATAGCGCGGCTTGTTCGCGACAATGGTTTTTATAATCGGTCCGGCGAAACGCTTCCCTTGTTCTGAAACGACCGCAGCGGCGAACAGCGATTCATATTCTTTCTTCAGCGCGTCATTAAATGATACTGGCAGTGGTGGCACTATCAATCCCCTTCAATTGGTTCAACGTCCTGGGCGTCGACTTCTATCTTTTTATGTGTGCCTGTCACTTCGTCGACTAGCACTTCTTGAACTTCAGTCACAGCTGGTAGAAACCACTTTCTTACTTCCGAAATCGATTTCACGGAGAATTCGAAAACGCCGTGACCGATGAAATATAGAACAAAGAAGATAAGTGTCCAGTGCGGTTCAAAGCGACCTGTCACGCTTATTTGCGTGTATGCGTTCAGCGCCCAGGCGAAGAAAATGCACGCACACAGGAATATAACGAAGTAGCTTTTTGCCGGCACTGGATACCCTTCCTGTTTTGTTATCGTGTCACCATCGGCACTATATAAGCCGCTGCTGCTGCAATTGCGAGCGCAGCGAGAGCGACGCCGATAGCGTAGTCATAGCCGCGGCTGAATTCTTTGTGAACGCGGCATGTTATCAATCTGTGCATTGCTTTTCCTTTCTTAGTGAAGTGTCAACGATTGTGCGACGCTATTTCTTCTTTGAATGTGCCGCCTTGACGCCTTCGACGTAGTTGTGAACGTCGTCGAAACCAGACTTGATCTGTGCGTATCCGGCTTTGACCTGGTCTTTATTGACCGCAGCTTCAAGCGAAGCAAGTCCGCCGCCAATGTCAGCAGAAGCCGCTTTGACAGCGCCGATAGTCTGAACCATAGTCGCCGCGATTGCCTTCAGGTCGGCGATACAATCTTCAGGATTCGATTTCGTATCCTTCGCGAATTCAACTAGTTCCGCTTCAAGCTTTTCTAGGTTCGGAGTAGCAGCCAGAAGCGCTGTTCCGCCGGCTCTTAGTTCAACGATTGCGGCTTCTGTCTTGTCGTGATCAATCGCGTGAATAACTTCAGATGCGCCGGCTTCGAACTTGACCTTAATCGCGCCCATTTGTTCAACGTCTGGAACGTGATTATTATCTTCGTCTGCTTTCATCAAGCGGTCTTTGACCATTTTTTCAGGGTCTAATCCTGGAAATCCCATAATATTTTTTCCTCACTTTGATTTCATGTAGCCACTACTGGCGATGTCTATTCCTAATCGAATTGAGCGCTGAACGCTAGCGCAAAAGTGCTAGCCGACCGTGCCTTCGTTCTTAAAAATGTGGTTGAACGTGATTACAAGCGACTTTCCGGACGGAACGTCGATGCTGGGCGCGCAGTCTACTTTTGTAATTAAATTTCCCCCTGCCGGCGGGTCTGTTGTGTTCGCGGCGACGCCGTCACTGTCGAATATTCCGACGTTGGTTATAGTCTTCGAAGCGTCAGCGACTAGCGTCACGACAGCGCGCCAGATGTCGTTAAACTTGTCGCGTGTTTCCTGCGTGCTGACGCATTCGACGCGCCGGTGATAGCCGCTTCCGTCGACTTCCGCCGACTTCGATTCGGTGAACAAAGTCGTGTCGTCTAGCGCTGTCGTGCCGGCACCAGTGCCCCAGGCACCGAACCAGGTTCCTGTCTGCTGCGACAGGAAAAACGTGATTGAACTTAAACCAAGATTCACAAGTGGCATGATTTATCCTTCCTTTTCTTCTTCGTGGATTTCGGTATGAATGATGCCGTAATCCTTGTAAACAGAACCGTCTTCATTGACGATCACAGCCGATACTTCCGTTCGCGCTACTAATCCTTGCAAGCCTTTTCCTAGCGTTACTTTCGTTTGTTGTTCTTCTTCCATTCGCTTTTCCTCTTAGCGTTTCTTTGCTTGTCCGGTGCCGACAATGATGTCGAACGACACATAGATATTTCCGTCTTCCAGGTCTTCGACCGTGTTCGTCGCCGCGCGGATCGGCACATCGAAAGCGACCTGCATAGCGCCGTCTTCCAGGTCCAGGACCGTCGCTGATTCTTCGGCGCCGACTTTCGCGTCGTAAGTAACGAATATTCGCGGGTCGACAAATTCGCCGACGACGCCGACTTCGATGTCGAATGTTCGATTGATTGATTCGACTACTATTCCGCTGACCGATGCCCAGGACGAAACATAGGCGGTATCGCGCATAGTGCGAACGCGAACGTCGTATTCGCCAGGTTCCGGCACCGTGATATAGACGACGCCCAGCCGCTTAGAAATGATCGTGTTACCCTGCCAGTATTTCTGTTCATCTGGGTCTGTCGATTTCTTATAAGAGAACTGGAATTTATCGACGTACTGCGAATAACCTGGGCGTTGCATTTCGAGAGTGATTGATAAATTGTGGACTGAATGCGACAGAATAGTCGGCGTCGCAAGTGGGTTTGTATTACGTGGTAATACGCCGACTTGTCCAGTCGAAGGAAGTTCTATAGAACCATCAACATAGTGAACGCCTGGCGCTGCATCAGTACAGGTAATTTGAACGTTGCCTTCAGCGTCCGGCGCGACGTTTGTCACCAGGCATTCATGAACAGGGTCTTCGCCGAACATGAGCAAGTCGCCGGCATTCGGATGCGCGTCGTCGTCATACCAGATAACAGGCGAAGCCAGGTCGACACGATTGGAATCCGGCGTAATTGAAACGTTTTCGAACGTGACGCCCAGGTTATTAGCACAGCGGACCCTGATACTATACGTAGTGCCCGAATCGTAGTCGGCTGAAGATATCAGCTGTTCGTCGACGATGAAGCCGGTCACATAGCCGCCGCTGGTCAGAACTTCCAAGATTTTGCCGCTGTTGTTAACATCCCAAACGACCGGGCTGTTAACTAGAATCAAGTCGCCCTGGTTCAATATGTAGCCGTCAGTTTCGGTCGTGAATTCGTAATATGTGCCGCGCTGCTGGAAAGTTTCGAGCATATGCCGGGCGAGCTTGTAGACCTGACTTTCGCGCGTGACATACGGGAAATCTTGCCGCAAAAGTTTATAGACGGTTTCTGGCGTGTAGCCGTCGCGGCAGATCAATACTTCGCCCTGCTGCGGTCCGTCGCCTTTATAAGCTGTCGTTTCGTCCAGGAACTGAGCTAGTATCGCGTGCGGAATTCCGTCGGTCAGAAATGTTTTCGTGACCTTGAAATTCTTGTAATTGCGTGAACAAAAGTGCTGGGCGACTTCGGTATTTAGAACGCGCGGTCTGTCGATAATAACGCGGTGTGAATCGTCGTTCTTAACGAACTGCATCCTGGCAGTTGCGCCGATCTGGTTCAGAAGTTCGAACGCGCTAATGTCTTCGGCGACTACACCGTCGCAGCGAAAATCGTTCGCGACACACCATTCATGCGCCTTTTTGAAACTGTCGCCGTCGATTCTATTGCAGTCCAGGGCGTTGTAATTGAGAGCGCCGGAAGTGAGAACCAGAAGACCGCAGTCCGACGGATTGTCGGAAGCGTCTATCACCGCTGGCGATACCAGGGCGCGACCGTCCAGGACCATGTTTAGATCATTGTTTGGGTGACTAGCGAAGTTCGCGCCGTTCCAATATGAAAGCAAAGATTGAGCATCGCAGCGGAACGCCGGCAGTGTGCCATTCAGCGCCACCAGAGGATTGAAGACGCTGGAATTTGGCGCATTCTGGAAGTATTGAGCATTGAAAATATGCCCGCCATATGCCGGCGTGGACGAATTGACTGGATAATACGGCGAATTGTTGTTCGACACAGCACCATTAACAGTGCGGTCTTCGGTGCCGTCGTCGCGATTGTCTGTCGAAAGAATGCGCATCGCGATAAACGACAGCGGAATAATCCGCCCGTGCCGGTCCTTTCTGAACTGCTGAAACGCCGGCTTGTTCTTGAATCCCTTGATAGCTATCAGCTGGATTTCGGAAATGGTTCGCGGCGCCTGGTCGTCTGTGTCAGTCGTTTCGGCGTTAACACGCGTGACGAGGATTTCATAGTTACCCTTCGGAACGCGCATCTTTCCAGTACTGTCGCGGAATGAATACTGACTGCCGGCGTTGCTTGTGTAGGACTTCAGAACGATTGATTCGTTCGTTTCTTTGTTTCGTGCGATCAGTTGAACTTCCACATATCCAGGCGCTTGACCATATGGTGGCGTGTTCGAATTGCGGTGATATAGACCACGCGGAAAGGCGAAGTCTAGTTCAATCCATTCGACATCGTTCGAAGGAACGTCGTAAATCTGCGTGACGTTCTGCGTCAGTTTAACGTCGGACAGGTTCGTCTGTTGACAGCACAGCGGATAAAGAGTGATCGGCGGGTCGTTCTTAAACCCCGATGTAACCTGCATTACATGACGCGGAAAGTTCGCTTCTGTCATCGGCAGTACGCCTGGACCGTTCGGATTCTGGAAAAAATAATTCGTCAGGAAGACGGGACCAGGACCTATTTCGTAAACAAGATTGATAAACGAATAATTTTGCCAGCGGTTCGTCGGCTGATAACCCGGGTAAAGAACGGTGCCGTCGAAGATATTTATGATTTCAGTGTAGGGCTGACATGCCCGGTTCGGAAAGATTTGTTTAGGCTTGCCCAGGACGCGCCCGACTTTGCCCCATTTATTGGCGACGTTACTAGAGCCGGTCAGCTGTGGCACCATTGGCGCGGTCTGCTGTGCCACCTGGGGCGGTGTCGAAGTGTTAGGCGCTGCCGGCGCTATCGGATTGAATAGCGGATGATATCTGACAGCTGGTGTCCAGTTTTTCGCGAAATCCATATTAACCCCCTGGCGGTTCTTCGCCGTGCGCGAAGTCGACGTTCACTGGCGCGCCACCGAAGTTAGTACCAGCGATATACTGACCAAGTTCGAACAGCCCTTCATTCGCGCCAAGTGAGTAGACAAGCCAGGGAAGACCTTCGCTTAGTGCGTCTTCCGCGCCTAGAGTAAGTTCGACAGCCTGGTCGTCACATTGCAGCTGCCGCAGCGCATATGTCTGCGTCCATAGAAGTGTGTCCGGTTCCGCCGCGATGATTTTGGAAATCGACACCGTGATTTCGGCGTCGCGCTGCATAAGGACCAGGAGCTTACCCAGCGTTAGGTCGACATTGTCCAGGCGAAGCGTTCCTGTAGGATCTGAATTGTCTTCGGATTCCGCCGGCGGCTGAAAAGTAAAGGTGCGTTTCTGGTATGTATTGCCACCAGATACGATGTCTTCGTTATTGTCGACGAAGCGCTGTGTCGGAAAAATTGGCGACGAAATTTCGCACAGATAAAGCCAGACCTGCCCTTTATTGTGCTGGTCGTTCATGGCGTGTTTTGCTAGTGTGCTAAAAATTCTCATGGCAGAATTTCCACCGTCAGGCTGCATCGGAAGAACATACTGCGGGCGCCTTGATTGATTGAGCCGCTAACGTGCTGGAACTGCGGTGTGCCCACGAGGCGCATAGACACCGGCGTTCCTTCGAACGGATGAATCCAGGTAAACGGAACCGCGCCGTCAGCGCATTCATTATCGAAGAACAGCTTCAGCGTCTTCTTTTCTGCGCCGTTCAGGAAAAGCTGACCGTTAAACGTGTTGACCTTCGCCGTATAGCGGCGCCTGGTCTTCTGTGGACCGGCGTCATTGTCGGTTCGTCGAACGTTATCCTGGGGCTGTTCTGTGACGCTGCCCTGAAGAAAGAATTTGTTCAGCGGAAATACTGGCATTATGAGTGCCTCGTGAAACTGGGTTTGACGTTCGGGAAGTTTTGCTTGAGCGCGGCTTTCGAGGAAGCGCTAGCCATGCCGTGACGCTGGCGTTCTTCGAATTCGATTTGTAAGTTCTTGCCGTGCTGCGTGACCTTTGCTTCATGATGCGGGCTGGCGTTCTGAATGTTTATGTGCTGCGTCATGCTTCCGCCGGCATAGGAAGCGCCGTTTGGAATGATCGTTCCTGCGCGGTCGCTGATGAACAGTTCTGGTCCGTTTTCGCCGACCAGTGCAAGGTCGCCGACTGGCGGTCTTCCGCCGCTGGCAAAGCCTGGAATTTTGCCAGTACTGATTTTGGGAATGTTGACGCCTAGTGTCGCCAGTGGTGTCGCTAGCCATTCTTCGAAAGACAGGCTCATGCCTTTACTGAATGAAGTTTCCCAGGCTTTATATAGTGGCGTTTTTATAGCCGCTTCGATCTGCGCCGTTACCCAGTCTGAAAAACTTATGTTATGCCGGGCGCCGCTTTGTTCCCAGCGTTCGCGCGCGTCGCGCTGCTGTTCGCCGGTCGCTTCGGTACAAAAGTCTTTCCAGAGATCATAGAAGTGCTGGTTCAGCGAAGCGTCACCGCGATCAGTCAAACCGCTGTCTTTGAAATTGCTTGGTATCTGGTCGATAAAGTCGCTCGGCTGCAATGGCGAACCGTCCATATTTCCGCCGCCTTCGCCCGTCTGGAAGCCACCGGAGAACGGCGCCAAGGTTCCTCCCGTGCCGCTGGCTATCGCTTCCGAAACGCCTTTCGACAGACCGCCAGTTATGCCCTGTGCGACCTTGTCCGCCATTTCTTTGTAGCCGTTCCGACCAGGCAAGCCGTTATAATCCGATACGCCGGTCCAGTGTGAACCGTCGGCTTCGGTCGGCGCGCCGATGAACCGCTGGGCGCCGCCGCGCGCGCCGTAATTGTAGCCAGGGCTAGTGCCATCCCAGGCGGTGCCTGTGCCATAGTTCGCGCTGCCCAGATAGCCAGAACCGCCAGGATAATTTCCGCCGGAAGTGCTGAAACCAGAATAAGGATTAACGGGTCCATAGCTTCCGTCGGTCGGAACGACGCCACCATCGCCGCTACCACCATCACCGCCCAGGGGCGACATAGGCTGGGCGGGAAAACCTGGAAGAAGGTTCGGAACGCCGCTGCTCTTGAACCAGTTCAGAACGGCTGGGTCGATTCCGCCAAAAGCGTTCGGGTACTGCGCCATAAGTGCCGGCAGACCGTTAGCGAAGAATTGGAAGCCCTGGGCGCTAGCCGAAGTGTAGCTGTCCCATTGTTTCATTCTGGCTTCAGCTGAAGCTACCATGAATTGTGATATGGTCTTGTCGCCTTCAGACTGGCGCTTATAGAAGTCGTCGTATTGCGCGTGATAATATGCCTGCCAGATAGCCAGGAAGTCGTCGGTCGTCGGCGCGCGCATTCCGCTTGAGCCACCGCCAGCGGTTCCTGCGCTGCCGCTTAGCGAGTTGCCCAGGCTGAAGCCGTATCGACCGCCCAGCGCATAGCCTGGAAGCCCTGCGCCGTAGTTGTATTTATGTAGGTCATGATTCGGAATGACGGTGCCGGAACCGCCGTCGGGGATGATTATTTCTGGTCCTTTTTCGCCCACCAGGAACGGCTGATTCGCAGGATGACGACCACCGTCCGCGAACTTCAGAAGCTTTCCTAACCCGCCGAAAATATTTCCGACAGGGCTAAAGAGCGACTTTCCAAGACCGCCAAGACCGCCTTGCATACCACCGCCTAGCCACTGTTCAAGCGGTTTAAACAGAAGCTGCTGGGCTGCTAATTGCGCCAACTGTTTGCCCATGTCCTTGAACACGTCAGTCAATTTTTTGCCGTTGAATATCGCGTCTTCCAGACCTTTTTTCATGTTGCTAACGAACGCCTTAGCGCTGTCGTTCGTCTTGTTCGCATCCGATGCGATCTTTTTCATCGCGTCTGAATATTGCTGCTGTGTGATTTTCAGCTTCGGATCAGTGCTGGCTAGCAGGTCGTTCAGTTCTTTTTGCTTTTTCTTCCATGAATCAGTTGAACTGACAATCGCGTCGATCCTGTCTTTCTGCGACTGAATCAGCGCGTTATTCTTTTCCAGTTCCGCGCTAGTTTCACGAAGTTTTTTCAGGCGGTCCTGAAAGACAGAATCGTTTTCGTCGATGCCGGCTTTCTTCGCGTCTTCGCGAAGCTGTTTTTCCGCGCGCAAAAGTGGTATTAGACTCTCTTGACCTTGCAGTTTTAGCTGGGCTTCGTCGGCTTGTTCTTTGAGCGCTGCTGTGATCTTGTCCATGTCTGCATAAGCGTCAGCTTGTTTTTGCAGTTCTTCGACTTTCAAAAGTTCCCTGGCAGTATCCAGAATTTCCTTCTGTTTTGCCGCCGTCATTTCTTTGCCGGCGCGAATCGCGTCGTCGATTTGTTTCTGTGCTTGTTCGACGACGTTTAGTTCTTTCTTGCCTGCTAGTTCGTTCTGCGCTTGTTTGAGTTTTTCTTTCTCGTCCGCCAGAATTTTGTCTAGACGCTTTTCGTCGTCCTTGACCGCCATCGCCTGATTAGTTTTTAGGCGTTCTTTCTCAAGTCCTGCTAGGGCTTCCAGTGCGACTTTACGCTGTTCGTCGGTCAGCGCTGTCTGCTTCATTATTTTGAGGCGCGCCTGTTCGTAGTCGGTGATTTCCTTTACGCCGTTTAGTTCGTTTTTAAGTGCATCGGTTTTCTGCTTGTATGTGTTCAGCGTGTCGACGGCTATTTCCGACTGCTTCTTCCATTCTTCATTTTGCTTTTTGACCGCCTTTTCGGCTTCTGTGATTTCGGAAGCTTTCGGTCCGCTTGTATCGCCGGCGCCAGGCTTGAACTTTTTCGACGCGGCGTCCATGTCGTGCATGTTCTTACGCGCGGTTTCACCGGCTTTCTTCCAGCCGTCGATCAATGGCTGTAAGAACTGACCGACATAGTCTTTCGAACCGTCCTTCGCGTCCGCCTGAATTTGGTTATGAACGCCCTGGATAAACTGCCCGAGAGGTCCTAAGAATTCTTCAGGGTGCTTCGGCATCATAGATTCAAAAGCAGCCGCGACAGTGTTCGCGGCGTGCTTCGCAGCTAGTCCCATGTCAGCGAAAACAACGGTGAATGTCGCGCCAAATATTTGCATGTTTTGCCAGAACACGTCCGAATCATCATTCGCGTTTCCTAGCGCCTTCTGAAAGTTCCTAAGAGCGACGATGCTAGTTTCGATACCTTCGCGGAATGCTGCCATTCCCTTAGTATCTTGCGCTGTTTTGAACAAGTCGTCGAACGCCACTTTCAGCGCACCGAGAGCACCGCCCATAGTGTTACGCGCGGCAGCCGCAGCGCCGCCGAATTCCGTTTCCAGTTCCTTCAGGATTATCGCCTGGGCTTTCGCTGTCTGTCCGGTTTTGACCAGACCGGCGACCAGGTCCTTCTGCGCTTCTGTTAGCTTGACGCCTTCTTTCTGCAAAGATTGAACGCCCTTAATGGGGTCATTCATAGCCTTTCCGACCTGCACAGCTGCCGCCTTCAGGTCCATCTTCATTCCGACGGAAAGGTCGATAACTGCCTGAGTTACGCGCGGCAATTCTTGTTTAGAAATGCTGGTGAACGACAGAAGAACGCCTTCCATCGAATTGATAACATCGTCGTCAATACCATTCAGATCGCCCAGCTTTTCAGATAGCGCTGCGACTTGTTTGGCTGTGACACCGGCGGCGCCACCAGTCGAACGAATGCGCGCTTCCACTTGCGCGAAGGCGTCGCTAGCCTGGCTAGATTCTTCGACTAGCTTCGTGAAACCTTCTTTTAGGATTTCTACGACCGCTATCGCTTCGATACTGCGCTTAATGCCTTCAATTGATTTTTCTATAGCATTCGCTGCGTGTTCGACATCTTGTTCCATTTTTTTAATGGACTTAGACGCCTTCGCAATGCCGGTTTCCCACTCTGTGGAATCCAGCCGCATCTTTGTATAGAGATCACCAATTGAAGGCATAAGTTAGTCTTCCTTCTTTCCGTCGAAGAACGCCATCATCATTTCCATTCCGGCGTTTAGTTTTTCCTGTACTTTTTTCCAGCGTGGTCGCTTGCTTTCTTCTTCTTCCTGTTCGTCGAACTTCGCGTCTAGCCAGCCTGGGAAGTCGTATTCGAAATTACGTGTTATTAGGCGGATTAATCTGGTGATGCGAATGTCGGCGACCTGGCAGCCGAAGGGTTCCAATCGATAGAACGCTTTCCATTCCAATAGGTCTTGAGGCGACAGGCGACTAAGTAGTTCGCGTTTTGTTGGAATCTTGAGTTCAAGCATTAGTCGGTATAGGAACCTGTCGGGCGACCTTCTTAGTTTTTTGCGACTTCTTCGACTTGTTCGTCAGTGTATGGATTGAGGTCCTGACTAGCTTTCATTAGCTTTCGAATCAAGCGCGGCTGACACTTCGATAAGAAATCGACGCCTTCTTCTTCGGATGAAAACATAGGTTCGCCGTTCGCGAATGCCAGGCATTTAGCGAGCAAGATGATTCCTGGATTGTAGGTCGAAACATATTCGGGATCTTCGTCTGCTTTCTTCTTTTCGATTGCAAGCCGATTAGTAGTTTCGAACAGAAAATTATTCAGGTCGCCGATTGCTATCTGTCGAATTGTGACTGTTATTCCTTCCGCCGAAACGGTTTCCGACTTCAGTTCCTGGGCGACTTTGAAAGCTTCCAGGCTGTTGATAGCGACTGCGTTTTCCTCTGTAGACATAGTTCGTTTTTCCTCTTATGTGTGCAAGCCTGGCTGGCACCATTGCTGATAGATACCAGCCGGGCGATGCGTTTTAGTGTGCTGTGTTAGTGAAAGGAACCGGCTTGCCGGTCACTTTGATTCCGACTTGCGCCGACACTTTGTCGTTATTCTTGGCTGTGATTTCGTTACCCGTGATCAAGCCTTGAAATTCATAACCTGACAAATCAGGGTACTGAACGCAGTAGTCCTGAGGTTCGTCGCTATGAAAATCAGCCATGAATCCAGTCGACTGATTCTGGTTAACGTCGCTGGGTACGTAATTCATTGACAGCGTGAAGTCGCCGGCTTCGCGGTTTGCGCCCTTGAATTCTTTGTAGCCGTCTGGTGAGTCAAGGTGTGTTACTTCGGTAACGTCACGCTTAAAACCAGGTCCGGCTACGTCGGTAATTTCAGCGACGGATACCCATAGACCGGCGATTTTGCGGAAGAACTTTGTCCGCCTTGTCGTCATTGCGTTAGACATTTTTGTTAGAACCTCATTCTAGAGAAAGGACACGAAAGACCGCAGACCAGGCTGTTCTTACAGCGTGTTAGGAATACGGAAAGGAAGGAATTTGATAGCCGCGTTGCTAGCGTTCAGGTTGACTTTGCCGCTGTTGTTCCAGCCTTCCATCGGGAAAGGACCTAGAAGCGCTTTTTCGCCGAAGTTCAGCGAATAGTTGACGATGTCGGCAGTTCTTAGAAGTCTGTCTGGCGCTGATGCGACGGTGAAGGTATAGGCTGTGTCGTCGTCGGTGTTTTCCACCAGTAGCATTTCGCGACCGGTCACCGTGAACGAGTTGCCATTACTGGTATCGGCAGCGGTGCCAGCTACGTCAAACGAGTTAGCGGCTTGCTGATTGATTGAAGCAACCGTAGTTACTGGAATGTCTGTTCGTGCCATTTTGGTTTTCTCCTAACTGTCTTGTGTCAAGCGGTTTTCCTAGCCACTTTGTCCAGCCGTTCGCGAAGAATTTCGGCTAGTTTCGTGGTGTAGCCTTCTTTGTTCGCGACAAATGCGCGAAGTAAAAATGGATTTGCCTTCTGGTATTTGCTGCCGTTGTGTACGATGCGCCCATACCAGGCGTCTTTTGTAAGTTGGACGCCCAGGCGGTGTTCGCCGCGCTTTAAGCGTCCGAATCGTGATAGCTGCGATTTGCCGAACTTGCCGCCGAACTTGATTAGACCGACGCGACAAACGAACATGCCTTCGGCATCTTTTCCGACAGTGCGCCCAATGAATAATTCAAGGCGACCGGATACCTTCGGCGCTTCGCGCTTCGCTGCGTCGCGAATGACTAACGACGCTTTCATCATCGAATCTTTGACAATTTTGTCCGCGAACGCATCGTCTTTCAGCGACTGAAGCCGCGCGACCAGTTCGACAAAACCTTTCGATTCGTAGGTGCCCTTAGCCATACGGTGTCGGTGCCTCGCAACAGAAGGTCAGTTCGAACGACACCATCGCGTTCATATCGCGCGTCGAATCGTCGAACAGATCGGACGTAGCGTTCTGCTTCGTCTGCGAAATGACTGAATTTGACATCGGTCCGAATATTTTCTTTACGCGGTCACGCAAGGCGCGCGCCGTCTGCGGGTCTGGCGACCAGCAGTCAAACTGATAATGCGTTTCGACAAGACCGCTAAGTTCGTTCAAGCCGGAATCAGGAAGTTCAGCCTGAAGAAAGAAATATATGTATGAGCCTTTTACTGACGGCGGCGTTTCTGAATAAATGCGGTCGCCGACAAGCGCCTTCAGCTGGGCGTCGTTCGCCAGGTAATCACGAATGTATTGTTCTTTTGAAGTCGTCATGATTCCATTACCTGCGGCTGTGCTGTTAAGCGTCGGCATGTCGTCATTAGCTGCCAGCCTTCGTTTAAGCCAAGATGCCGAACTTCTGTGATGTCGTATTCTTCGCCCTGGAACTTGACGAAGTCGTAAGGCGTCGGCGTGAAATCTGAACGAAAGCGAATCGTGAACATCGTGTCGGCGGACGCGATTTCGTTATCTGCGCCCAGGCGGTCGGTGCCCTTCACAGGCTGGTATTTCGCCCAGACTGTTAGTTCGATCGTTTTGGATTCATCACTATATGTGGTGCCATCGCGTCGAAGCGTTAGCGGCTTTCGAACGATTGTTATTCGTCGGTTGAGATTGCCAGCGCGCATGATGCCTCAGTTTCAGAATGAACGGATAGACCACAGCAGCGCATCGAATCCGATAGGAACCGGGAATTCTTGTCCTTGCTGGGCGAGTAAAAAGGCTTCGGGGTTCGCGTACCACAGGGCGATAAGCATCAGCATGGCGTTACGCGCTTGCCGAGGGACCAGGGCGCCCGTGCCGCCATAGCCGCAGCGGGAGCGAATCTTGACGGCGTCCAGGCGCTCAGGATTCGTACTAGGCCAGTTTTTGCCAGGTGCCGGCGCTAGGCGATCTTTGTTATCGCTGGTCAGGGAAACCTGATAATCGGCGGGGTCGATAGTTGCGTATGCGCCGGCGACTTCGTCGAAATACTGGACCGCTAGAACCGCTTGGACCGGACCCTTTTCAAGTTCGATGATGCGGGTATCATCAGGACGACTACCATTCGGAAAACAGTCATGCGTTTGCGTAATTTCTTGAGTAATAAAACTTCGCTGCGTGTAGTTTTCCGCGAATTCGCGTGACGCTGTGATCAAGCCTTGAATTAACAAGTCCTGGTCGTCGTGGTCGACGCGCAGGTGCGCTTTGACTTCAGCAAGGTCAAGCGGTTCTGCGTTCGGGCTGGTAGTCGTCTTGACGCCCATGTATTAGCCCTGTGCTGCTTCGCGTCGTGCAGCTGCCGCAGCCTTGCGAGCTTCTTCTTCTTCTTTCATTGCTGCCAGCGTGCGAGCTTGCCCGTTAGCTAGAAGAGTCGCAGCGACTTCTGGTTCGAAGGCGACGACTGACATAGCGGGGCGCACCATATCTGGTGTCGCAAGCGTGAACATGATTTGAACTTCGACCTTTGCTTTTTCAGCGGTTTTTTCGTTAGCCATTTTTTTTCCTCTTGTGTTGGTGGACCGCCGGCGCTGTGTCTAGCGGAGGAAAACGCACCAGACTTAAACAGCGCCGGGTAGGTCCGGCTGTTACGGCGTGCCTTCTGGCGTGTAATAAACTGTCTTGGCGACAGTTCCCGTAGGCTGTGTCGTTGGCTTCACCTTCGAACGAGTTTGGATCGCGATGATGTCGCCCAGGGTCGTATTAGCGCCGGCGCGAATTCCGACCGGTCGCACATACGCGTGATTGGCGCTGGTTTCGTAAAGTTCAAGCGCTACCAGGTCGCCATCGGCGCCAGGCGTAGCTTTCGAATCTTTGATGTCAGCCCATGTTGAGTTATCTGCGGAACCCTGCGCCTTCAGGTAATTGCCTGCATTCGCAGTTCCGAACGCCGCCATAAAAATGACGTTTTCGAAGCCTTCCATCGAAAGACCAGTTCCGTTTACGGCTGTGCCTGCTGAAGTCGCAGCTGCCGCCACTTTAGTGATTTTTTTGTCAGTGAAAAAAGTAGACATTGAATTTACCTTCCAAAATTTGTAAGGGAGGCGGCACCAGTTACGGTGCCTTTTCCCAACGACTTAAACTGGGTCAGCTTGCGGCTTACGAAGCTGCGAGCTTTACGCGAACGAACGCTTCAGGAAGAACTGGCGCGCCGTCTGTCCAGGTATCGGAGATAAAACAGACCTTGCCTTGTTCGAAGTAGACTTCGTCCAATCTGGTCAGCATTGTTTCCAGGGCGTCCTGAATCCAGTACCAGCTGAAGTCGCCAATAACGCCGACATAGGCGTTCGCGGTGAAGGTCGCTGGAACGAATTCAGACATGTAGAACGGACGACCTAGAATTAGGTCGGGCTGTCCGGCTTGTACTGACGGCTGCCAAAGGTAGTTGTCGTTTCCGTCTTTCAGCTTGCGAAGCATCAGAACGGTGTTTCTGTGAAACATCATTTTTGCGACGGCTTGATATTGAGCCTTGAGCGCATAGAGCGCGTTCAGGATGCCGTCGTAGGTGACACCAGTAGCGGTGTTATCTGTTGACACGTCACGCGTGGTATCAAGACCATTTGACGAGTTAGTGAACAGACCGAGGGGCTTCTTCACACCGCTAGCAGTCAGGAACGCGTTTTCCTGGGAATATCCCAGCGCGGTCATGAGTTCTTCCATGACGATAGGAGTCGGGTCGAGAATGGCGCGACGAAGCAGCAAAAGCGAAACGAATACTTTTTTCCGCTGTCTGTGTGGCTGCATTTCTCGCACGCCGAACGCCAGATTGTCGTCTTCCGTTGCCGGCGTTGAAGTTTCTGGGTCGGACCAGTCATACGGGTTGTAACGGCTTGTCCTGGTGACGTTGCCTATTGATTCGGCTTTATCCAGGGGCTTTCTGACTTTGCAAATCTGACGCATGATCGTGATGTCATCGACGCCCTTGATCATGTCCAGCGAAAATTCTGGGGGCGCAGTAAGGAAGCCACCCTTGCTATCGTTGCCATAGAGAAGACCGCGCTGTTCTTCGTTCAGGTTCTGGCGACCTTCCAGCAAGTAGTGGCAAAAGGCGGCGCGGCGCTTTTCGGCGCGCTCTTTTTCGCGCTTGCCGGCTTCGGTTTTCTCGCGATCTTCCTGTTTTGTTTTGATGTCAGCGAACAATGCGTCACGGTTTTCGCGATTGATGTCTTCGGAAAGCTTCAGGGTCCGTTCTAACCGTTCGCACTGTTTACCGAGGTCGTCGATATCAGCCATGCCCTTTTCCCAGTTGGCTTCTTCTTCGGGGCTGAGCTTGCGCTTTTCGTCTTCAGCGCGTTTCAAAATTTCGGTACATTCCGCATGAATGTTCATGCGCTTTTCTTTCTTTTCTTTTAGTTCTTGCAGCATGTGAGAACACCTTTTTTGTCATGGGTGTTCGCTGCGCAAGAAACAAAAACGCAAGAATCGCGAACACCACGTTTACCGTGATTAGCGATCCTTGCGCTTCAAAACCTTGATGCTGGCTGGATCTTAGGCGGGTATTGTCTTTCGACCGAATGACGCTACCGCGCCGCCGTTTCAATTAAGTAACCGAAGACTACCAGGCACCGTTTATAGTGTCAATCGTAAAAGTTGCAGCTGTCGGCGGCGAAGTTCGTTCGCTATCAGGTAGCTTTCGGCTTCCGAAATATGCTTTCCGCTGCGGCTTTCGATAAGGTTCGCGTAGTCCTTCAGTTCCATTTCCAAAGAATTATTTTGTTTTCTAACCGAAATATCAGTCGACGGAAAGGCTGGATTCGGCGTCGCTGTCGTGTCAAAAATATCCGCTTTTAGAATGCGTCGGAGTGGTAGACCGTTATACATTTCGCGCCAGTCTTCATCCAGCGGAATGAACGAATAAGACATGCCGTCGGTGTCGCCGCGTTCGATTGACTTTATAAGCGACCTGCCCATTTCCGAATCGAGTGGTTCGTACTCGCAGTAAAGACCGACTTCGTCTTCGCGAAGAATCATCGAACCTGGTTTTCCGCCACCACGAAACACGGCGAAGGGAATCGTCGCGTCGTTATGAGCATAAACCGCCTGGACGATTGTCGAGTCTTTCATCAGGGCTTCGCGAAAGCAGCCCGGTTCGTTGATTTCATAGAACATTCCATATATAGGAAGAGATGTTCTGTTAAATACCGCCGCGTGACCGGTTACTGTTTTAATGCCGGCGTCGTTCGTTCTGACTTCCGCCTTTTGCGCGAATGCGCGTCGTTCTAACTTCTGATCAGCCATCTGTAACCCCCAGTTTTTCTGAAATGTGTTGAATTAGCGCGTCGGCGGCGCGCATCGGTCGTTCGTTCTTCCACTGCTTCGCCAGTTCTTCCCGGTCCTTCATTCGCAGTTCGTCGCGCGAAGCCTTGCTGTGAAGGTGCGAGTACCACTCGGCGACGCCCTGCATACTTCTTTCATGCGACGGGTCTGGACCGACGACCGCTTCACAGAAACCGATCAGCTGTGGAACCAGCGCCGTCTGAATGAACTTGATATGTCGAATATAGAGTTCGTCAAGCTTGTCTTCGCCTGTCTTGTTCACTTGAACGATTTCTTTCGCCAGGACTGTTTCGAGTTTGTCCGCGAAGACACGCTTGAAAGCCGCTTTCGCGCGTCCTTGATATTCGCGTTTTGCGTCCGCCGGCGGCGGCTGGTCTGGCGGCGGCGTGTCCTGTGGTGGTGCTGGCGGTGTTGCTGCCGGCGCCGGTTCGGCGCCCAGTTCGGTCGTGCCGGAAGGCTGAAGATAGATTTCGCCCTTCTTACCTTCCATAGGGTCCATATCTTCCAGCGTGCGGATTTGGTCGCCGTTCATCCAGCCGCCCATTCTTGCGGTGTTGTAAGCTGCCCAGCGTGTCTGCATGTCTGCAGCCGTCAGACCGCGTAGATTGAACTTTATAAAAAATCCCCGTGCGCGGTCTTTCTTCGAAAGAAGCTGGTAGTTCATCGCGCTTTCCCAGCGGCGCGCTTCTGGGTGAACGCAGTCGATAACGTTATCTAGCGATTCTTGTTCAATCGACGAATAACCCATTTGTGTTAAGTCGCCCAGCTTGTGCGCTTTCACTCCGAACAGTCTGGCGACTTCGGTAACGTTGAACTTCTTCTGGTCGATCAGCTGCGCTTCATCGGCGGTCATTGACTGCGCGGTAAATTTCATGCCTTCTTCCAGCAGCGCTGTTTTGTGCGCGTTCTGCGCGCCGGCATACTGCTGGTTAAACTTTTCCTCGAGAGCCTTCGCGCGCTCAGGTGAAATCTTCATCGGGTGAGTTAACACGCCGCCCAGGCGCGCACCATTTTTGAAAATCGTCTGAGAATATTCTTCCAGTCCAAGCATTCCGCCGACTGCGTTCTTCGCCGTATGGATTGGAGAAACGCCCCAGTAACCGTCCTCACTGACACCGCCGACGATATGCAGGACCATTTCGCGGCGAAGTGGTATTTCCATTCCTGTAGCATGATTGTAAGCAATATAACTAAGCGTGCCGTTCTTCAGAACTGGCGTTACACAATTAGGGTCCAGGACCATCAGCTGATTGATATCGCCGCCTTCTTGAACAGTACCGCCTGTGGTATCAATGTATGCTAGGGCGTTACCGCGAAGGTCAAGGTTGACTGATTGGAGGAAGCGCCATCTAAAAGTATCGAAGTCCCTCTGTGGTGCAAAGTTCAGAAGGTCCCACAGTGCATGATCGAAAGCTTCTTCAACCTTTCCTTTCTTCTTTTGATAAATCGTCAGCGGAACAGATGCCAGAATCTTCGCGCGGTATGTGACCGCCGCATAAATTGGAGTTAGTTCCATCGCGGTTTTTCGTGTTACTTCTTTTCCGCTGGGCGTCGAAGAATAACGACCGCCGCCGAACAGCGACAGTAGCCGTTCGCTGGGATATCGAACACCAATCGACCCCAGGTCCTGGACGACCGAACGGACTGATTTCGCAAATAGACCCATTATTCATCACCGCCCTTTTTTGTTCGTCCGAACTTTCCTTCGGTCGTGCCGTAAATCAGAAACGCGATGCCACCGAACATCCAAGCGGCTGCCGGCGAGAACTGATAGATTCCGTACCAGAATGCAAGCATTCCCGACAGCGTCCACCAGTCGAAAGCGTCGAATTTTGTCTTCATAGAAATTTGATGTCCTCTGTTTCGTAGATACTCACTTCTTCGCCCAGGTCTGCGAGCACCAGACCGGCTGACATGATTGAAGTAACAGCGCCGTCGATGCGCTTGTTTCGTTTCGACTTGTCGGGCTTCATGTTTCCGCTGCTGTCGACGAACGGCGTCAAGTTCGCGAACATCCAGAGAAGCATGGGGTTTCCGTTATGCTGCCATTGGCGCGTCTGAACGGCGGCTTCCATGTCTTTCATTACCGGCGACATTGTTTTCGTACCCTGGCGGAATTCCATCACTGGCGCACCAGATTTGATTAGCCGCGTCTGAAGCGCCTGGCTTCCCCAAGGGTCGACGCCAACTTTCTGAACGTCGAAGTGTTCCGCTAGTCCGTCTATCCAATCGCAGATAACATCTATATCGATGACATCGCCTTCGGTGAGCGTGAGCCAGCCTTCTTTCGCCCACTGCGAATACTTGATTCTGTCCTGTTGTTCGCGTTCCTTCGCGACTTCTTCCGGCATGAATCCTTGTGTAATATTTCGCATGACCTTTTCGTTATGCAAATAAGTAAACGAAACGGCTGTGATATCAACACGCTTCGACAAGTCGACGGCGACCCAGATCGGCTGTCCATAAGCTTCTGTTCCAATCTGCGAATAGTTCGCTTTGCACTTCAGGAGCTTCGCGCGCGGAATCCAGATAGTTTCCGCTTCTGTCCAGATGTTTAAATGATTTCGCTTGAACGTATTCTCGTAGGACGGCTTATTCTGCGCTTCCCGACACTTATCTTCCAGATATGCCAGCTTCACTGAAACGCCGAAGCCGGGGTTCGCCTTCGCCCAGACTTTCGGGCTGGTCCAGTCGTCGTCTTTGTCCGCCGCGAAGATAACGCCCAGGAATGAGTCGTCGACCAGTGTTCCGTCGGCGACTTTCGTCGCGTAGTCGTGAACTTCACCGCATATGGTATCGATATCGGAACCGGCAGTCGTAATATAAACTTCTAACGGCTGCCGGCGGGCTGCCATGGAGGTACGAAGAACGTCATACAGTTCGCGCTTCTTCTGCGCGTGTAATTCGTCGAAGATAATGCAGCTGGCGTTTAACCCGTCTTTGGTGAATGCGTCGGCTGACAGCGCGACATACTTCGAATTCGTTCTTTCGACAGTGATCGTCTTCGTGCCTTTATAGACTTTGCAGCGTTTCGACAGTGCTTGATCGGCTTTCACAATCTGCGCGGCTACGTCGAAAACGATTGATGCTTGCTTTCGGTCCGTCGCTGCTGAATACACTTCAGCGCCAGGTTCGCCGTCTGAAATCAGCATATACAGCGCGATTACTGCACCTATCAGCGACTTTCCGTTCTTTCGCGGAACTTCTAAGTACAGCGTTTTATATCTTCGCGTGCCATCTGATTTTTTCTTCCAGCCGAACAGCTTTCGCAGGATGTCGATTTCCCACTGGTCAAGCCGAATTAACTGTCCTGCCCATTCGCCTTTTTGGTGCCGCGCGTAGGAGTGCGCGAACCGAATAACACGGTCCGCCGCTTCTTCGTCGAAATAATAGAGATCTTTACTCGACTGGTCCGAGTAAGTCGATTTCTTCTTTTTCGGCTTTCGTTTTCGGTCCTGGTCCTGCGGCATGTATCTGCATTCGCGAACGTGCCGAAGGTGTCAAGCCGAACGCGCTTGATGCTTCGTCTAACAGCTTTGCCACTTTTACCCGAGTAGCAATTAACGGGTGTTCCTGAAGGTAATTGTTCGGAGTGCTGAAAAAGGGAAACACCTTTTTGCTATTACCTTCGTCCTTGCGCGGAAGCGTCGCTAACTCTTCTTCGACTTCCTTCAGAAGTGATGCGGTCATACAGTAAAGCGCGAACATCTCGCGATCGGCGCGTGTGAGAACGCCGGCTTTCAAAAGCATGGCGCCGTCTGATTTCCAGAGCGCGTATGCGTAATCATTTGCCACCACATACGAAGGCGCCGTCGGCATTCCTTTAGGGAACTTCGGTTCCTTCGTGTTTAGTGGTCGCTTGCCTGGATTGCCGGCAAGTTCTTTCAGCGCTTCTGGTGTGTTTTTAGGTCCTGGTTTCTTTGGCATTATAGATTCATCCCGAAATTGGCTGCCGCTTGTTCGATTATTGCAGCGTCCTGGTCGCTCACATCAAGCACCCTCTTGGTACGCTGCCATGCTTCTTTCGTGCCGACCGGGTCCAGTATGTACGAATCAAGTAACACCAAATACGGTGTCAGTTGAACTTTGACCGGGTCGCTTATCAAATCTGAGTTATTCAGCGCCTGTTTTAGACCTGCCGGGTTCGGCACCGGGCGCGGTGCCCAGTTAAACGTCTGTGCGGCTGCGTTCACAGCGTCTATTTGTTCTTGTGTGTAGTCCGCAGGGTAATGAAACCGGGTCGGTACAATGCTTTCGGGGTCATCAAACGACATGCTAACCCCTGGAAACTGCGCCATAAATTCGAATGCTGGTGTCATGATTTACCTTTAGTGCGAAAGTGTTCCGACAAGACCATTGCTGAAGTTATACGCACCGCCGCTGGACTGCGAACCATAAGGCGAAGTTGCGGCGCCAGAAAAGCCGTTAGTTTCCATGCGCTGAATCCAGCCTGAACCAGCAGGAATACTTGCGTTCGCTTCGTTTATCTGCATCGTTATTTCACCATTGCCGCCGCTGGCACGACCGGCACCGGCTGAAATCGGAACGTTCGTATTATCTCGCAGCGGTAACGTTACGGCGCACTTATTCAAAAGCAGACCGATTTCGTAGTTGTATGCACCGGCGAAGCCGATAGCGGTTCCGAAGTCGCGAAAGTTTCGATTGCTTGCAAAGCATTGAACGAATTCAATTCTTCCGGCGCCTGGAAGTGAATTCAGGTTCGTCAATCTGCATGTATTCGTACTGGCTGGAAGCGTCCAGTTCGATGCTGTGTCTTTGCATGACGCGGGTATATTGATCGCGTTATCAACGTTATCGACCAGCATTCGACCACTGACTACACATATGGTGCCATCGCCCCTAGTGCGGATTCTACCGACCCAGCGATAGTCCAGGGCGCCTGTTTTGCACCAGACATTATCCTGTTGAACAGGCGCGACGGCTGGCGTCGTCGGGATTTTATACCATGTTCCGCCAGACGTATAGGTTAGACCAGTCGTGTCCATGCCTTCCAGTGTGATAGTGGTCGAAGTGCGCGCGGAGACGCGACACATACGATCACCTAACCCCTGGGCTGAAGAATCGCTACCCATGCTGCCCGTGATGCCCGTAATCATGATAAAGTCGCCGACTGACAGCGTGTTATTTGAAGTAAGAACGCAAGGCGCCGCAGCTGTCGCATCAGTTATGGTGCCTGATACGCGTCCTGTCGAATCCGCAGCTTGGGCGCTTAGTACCAGCGCCGAACCGTTGTAATTAACATAGATGTCTTGCTGCTGACATGGGTTCGCTGGAAAGTCTAGATAGATTTCAGACGACTGGTGTTCTGTCCATGTGCCGGCGTCGCGTGTTTTTACTTTGCCGGTCCCGCCAGCAGCCTGCGGCGGTGTCCAATAGATACGGGTGGCGCCTGTCACACCAGATGCCGAATCGTTATACACACCGCTGGCTAGTGACAGCCTGAAGTCATTCGTTCGTGGATCTACCGAACCGCCCGACGGCGTTCCGTAAGTCAGCGCGCCGTCAGAATCAAGACCGTTGACATACTGACCAGCGCTTCCAGTGGACGGTCTGACCGTTACTGAATCAGCATCGGGTATAGTCACCGTGCGGTTAGCGGTCAGCGTTCCTGTCTGAAGCTTCGCATAATAAGTGGCTGCACCTATAAAGAGATTGCGCCACCATTTCGAAGTGCTGCCCAGGTCGATAGCATTGTTCGCGTTCGGCGTCTGTGAAGCTGTCCAGCTGTTCGCATTGTTCGTCTTCGCCATGTTCGCGACAGCGGTATCGGTGTAGCTTTCAGCTGTGGATATTGCCGCAGTCACCGAAGACGAAGACGCTAAGCCAGCTACCGCGTCATGCACGAATGAATCAGTCGCGACTTTGTCAGTATTGTCGCCCAGGGTTTGTTTTGTCGCAGTCACGCCGTTAGTTATCGCGCCGCCGGCGAGCGCTGTCAGGTTCGAAGCCAGCGGCTGGTATACGCTGGACAGCGCAGCTATGGCGCTGCTGATTGCACTAGAAATAAACCCTGGCACCGTGCCGGCGGCTAGTGTCGATAAGTGCGTCGCCAACGGTTGATAGACGCTGCTAAGCGCAGCTATGGCTGTCGATATCGCTGACGATACGAAAGTCGCATTCACCAAACCAGACACGGCGCTGTCAGTGTAGCTTTCGGCTGTCGCTAGTGTCGCCGCATCGCCGCTGTCTACATAAGTAGTCGAAGCTTTTCCAGCCACTGCGGAAGATATCGCGGAACTAATACCACTGGTGACACCATTAGCCGCCAGCGTGTTCAGGTTTCCGCTGGCTGGCTGATAGTTTCCGGCTGCCGCAGATATCGCTGTCGAAATCGCAGTTGTAATAAAGCCTGGCACGGTGCCCGCCGCTAGTGCTGTCAAATCGCCGTCTAGTGGCTGACGTGTGGCTATCGCTGCGTCAAGTTCTTCGGTCGTGATGCCACCGCCAGGACCGCCGCCGCCTTCATACGTCACAGAAACGACTTCGCGTTCGTCGACGATTGTCACGTCGTCAGCATCATTACTGAAGTCGATTGTACCTTCCTGGACCACGTCGACAATATCGCCGACGGTGCGTTTCAGCCAGTAATAACAGCCGGTTCCGAATGCCGCGCGCAGTTCTGCTATATCCATTGTCCAGACAAGCTGTGAAGTCCAGACGCCGTCGGTTTCTGTCGTGCTGTCCGGCGACATATCATCGGACGCGAACAAGTCTGGAAGGTCTGGGCTGTTTTCCTTCCTCACCACCAACTGATATGTTGCCGCGCTGATATCGAACTTCGCGGAGAACGTCAGAAGGCGATTAAACGTCGCTTCCGGTTCGATGTATAACGTTTTCGTTATGTTCACTACTTCGCCTGGTCCTTCGCCGCCTGCGCAGCCAGTCTTGCGTCTTCCGCTGCGTCTTCTGCCGCATCACTGCGAACTATATCTATCCAGATTGCCGGACCGGTCAGCGCGCCGAAGCTACCGACGACGATTCCGACCGCTGCGCCGGCGACTAGGCACACTGGAAGCGCAAGAATCGCCCTGACGGTGCGTTTTATTGGGTGTTTTGCTTCCGCTGGACGTGCCATCACTGACAGTGCAAACAAAAATGCCGCAATTAATGCGGTTTTCTGACGTTTTTTCATTGTTTTTGCCTACTTTCTACTTAAAGATCAGGGTAATTTGACGACGCCTGACGGTTGTATTACGCATGAATAGGCGAGTTTTTCGCCTTTTTTGTTTGTAGTTTCCAAGTTTACGACTTCGAAATCGCCTATCGATTCAAGAAATTTTGTCGCGCATTCAATCGAACACGCGTCTAATTCTGTCAGTTTTTCTTGCGCCGAATCCGCATAAACAGCCTTACAGCCGCATTTTTCTATTACTTCGTGCTGCAGTTTTTCTAGACTCATCTCATACCGCCTTCTTAACTGGCGGCATGATTGACAAATCAATGTATCCGCTGTTCTGCATGTAAAACGAATACGAAAATCGCCCGTGTGGTTTCATTTCTGGATTCGGATAGTCCGCATGGTTGTAAGCATTCGTCGAAAGCCGGATCGCTTCGGCTAGAAGTTCAGGTTCTGAAGGGCATTCGACCCAGGGCACTGCTACCAGGTCCAGGTCGCGCGTTTCGGAACCATGAACAGCCAGACAGTAACCATGATTCCGCGCTATTCTTACCAGCATTGGAAGCATGGCACGGTACATATCACGGCGCTGTTCTTTGTCGTAATATCGCATTGACTATTCACGCTCATATGGCTGTTTATACTCGATTCGCTTGCCTTTTGACGTGCGAACGTAGTAGTGCCAATCGACTGAAGACCCATAAGGCACGCCCTTTGAGTCGGTGTGAATGGTTTCGCCGGCGTATTCACGTTCGACGGAACCGTGAGTTTCGAGCGCGCAAGTCTGAAGCCAGTACTGTTCCTGCGCTGTTAGGTTCGCAGAAATACAGCCAAGCGCCACCACGAAGGCGACACCGACGAAGAAAACAGCGAAAGGGTGTCGGTCTGTTAAGCTTTCCATTTAGTTGCGTACCTTCCGAAGCCCAGCTTTGTCACGACGAACGCGCGTCAGTCGATTGCGCATTACACGAAGCTGATTTCGCGAAGGCTTGCCGTGAAACTCAAAGTTCGTGCAAAGAAAGCCGTTTTCTTTGAAGTCGTTACAATTCGGACACTGCGGTTCGGGCTGATAGCTTTCCCAGGTTTCCCCTAACTGCCGGCGGAGGTCCGCCATTTTTCCAGTCATCACCGTATTTGGTGCGCAATGTGAAAGATTGATTTCCATTTATGCCACCGCATTTAGTGCGCTGCGAACCGACGTGTCGTCGGAGGCGGAACGACACGTCGAAAAGCAGCTGCCCATCATTGAAAAATTTGAGACACCGGCATTATTTTTCGTTCCCGCAGGCTGCGCTGAAACGATGACGGTGTAGTAATCGGCTATCGACACCGGTTTTCGGCGTCTACGGCGCCACAGAAGGGCTTCTGAGGTATCCCCCCCTGGCATCCCCCCTAAGAGATTTTGCGGGCACGCCTTCGGAGGCACCCCCGCGTTCCCAGGGGCGCGGCTTCCCGTAAATCCGACCCACCCCCCACCCTGTGCGGGTTTCGGGGTTTCTGGATTTCTGAGAGCGGTATCATGCGTGGTGTCGCCATTTGAAAGCGCGCTTAGCACGAGAATGGCTACTGATGCAGCTTTCGATGCGAATCTTCCGTTCTGGCGCTTCATGTCAAATCGTGCTGTCTTTCGACTATGGCAAGAATGGCACAGCGACTGAAGATTCGAAGGTTCGTCTGTGCCACCATTGTTTCTAGCTGTCTTGTGATCGACATCAGTAGCAATAGCATTGCATCTGATACCGTCGTCAAGAATGGCTTCACAGAAGGGTTCGTCGATTAGTTGCTGTTCGCGTCTTGCTTGCCAGTCTGTCGTCTTGTAGTGCTTTCTGTCTTCACTACTCGATTGAGATTGGCTTACTGTCTGCTTCTTATGTCTATCGCAGTAGCGACCAGTCACTTCGACAAGACAGCCTGAGTATGCGCAATTGTGCTTGGCTTTATAGGGCATGGTTCACCTGCAATGCCAGACCCATGATAACTATGCTGTGGAGAAACAAGAACGCAAACATAACGCGCAGCTTCAGCCTGTTTTCTGCGTTTGCAGTGTCATAGCCACGTTGCCACATTGTTAGTAGTTCCCGGTCAGTACGCATTTAGCACCATGGTTAGGGCGAACGCTAAGACTGGCTTCACATGACCGACCGCATAGGCTGTTAGTCCTAAACTCGCAAGCACGAAGAACATCTTCGTGTCGCTCATGCAGTTACCTGCAAATTGTCGGATGCTGCTTGTCTGTGCTTTTCCAAGCGAATCACTAATCCAAGCTTCTGAACGAAGCGCTGTGTATCTTGCGGTCTGTCTGACTTCTTCGACAGTTGCACCTTAATGCCACCAGGAACCAGACGGTCCAGGGCGAATGCTGCGTCTTCGAAGTTCTTCAGCGCTTCGGTAAGGTGCTGCTGATAAGAACGACCGTCAGGCATTTTAGTCTTTGCTTCCATGCTTCGACCGTCGACCATTCGCATATACCTTCCTCTGGGCAATATAAAACAAAATCGGCAGTTTTTAGCGGTTTTGGTTCCAAGAATTAACGAAAGGCGCCTGTGTGCGTTTCGGGGATTTCGAAAATCAAATTGACAAAAGTCGTTCGAAGACGTAGCATTCATGCGGGTTCCAGCGGGTCCAAGTGACAGCAAAGTGAACCAAAAGTGAATCTTCAGGGAAAGCAAGATCCCAGCCAGGCCCGAAGAAGGGAAAAAGGGAAAGCATTTTGGCTTTTTTGCCTCGCAGCGTGCGCGCGAAGCTTTGTTTGCGTGCGTTGTTACGCGTAATATATATTCCGCCTGCGTGCGTTGTTAGGTCGCGCATATGAGAGCGATTTTTGATTTTGCTTTCCCTTTTTCCCTTTTCTAGACAGGCGCCTAAAACGCTTTCCCTGAAGATTCACTTTCCTTTCACTTTTGTATTCACTTTTACTACATATCTATTCAGGGAAATTAGTATCTATTTTGAAAACGTCTGAGTCTGTATAACGCACAGGGTTAGGGCTAAGGGTACATCGTCTAATTTCGCCTCTGTAGACGAAACGCTACGGGAATACAAAAACTGCAATGTTACGTAAAAACGGTCGACCAGGTCCTAACCCTGAATTTATGGCACCTCATTTGGTGTCGTCTTCTAAAACTATCTACTACATTCCCTCAAGTGAAAGATATACGCATTAAAACGAGTGCACCGCAGCTAGTGCCGCGCCAGTATTCGAAAGACGAACATGGCGCCATTTTTTCCTAACGTACTTTCCCTGACTAGCGCGGCTTCGCTGGTGATTGCAGAAAAGAAGGCGAACAAAAAAATTCTGCGTTCTGCTAAGAAGACCGCGCTAAAATTTCGGAGGGAAAACGCGGGTGAAAAATCATGTCCAGCTATTTGAGAGTGATCGCTATCAAGTCGACGAATCGAGTCGAAGAACTTCAGAACTTGATTAAATTGTGCCAATCTGCCGGACATGAACCGCCCGAATCTGTAGTGAAGGAATTAGAAGAAGCCGTCGTCTATCTGAGCGAACACGGGCTGAATCCAGTTCTGACTGAGTACTGGGAAGACGAAGCCGGCGGGTATGATGTCGACCTGTCGAAACTGCCGCCGAATACGTCGGTATTGCGCGTGGTGGTATCGTGACAGACGAAGCGAGAATCGAAAAGTGTCAGATTGTCGGCGTAAATCACTTGATTCAAGACGGATTCTGCTTGGACTGCAATAAGCCGAATAAACTAATCCTTGCCGAAAACTTAGTAATTTTGCCCGTTCAGATGACGCCGGAAGAACGCGCATTTGTAGACCAGCGGAACCTTAACGAAGCGTCTTCCGGCGAGGTCAGGCGCGACGGTCCTTCCGGCGAATGAACTTCGCCACTTTCGCGCCGTGTGATTCCAGCGCACCTTTCGCGTGAGGATCTGAAATCCTGGCATAAACGGCGGTCACTTGTTCGTTCGTCTGGTTTAGAACTTTACTGATAACGGGCAAGCTATGCCCTGACATTGCCAGCCAGGCGCCGCATGTTCGGCGAAGGTCATGAATCAGAACGTCTTCGATTCCTGCATTTTTTCGAATAGTCTTCCAAGCGGCTTGGATTCGGTAAAGTGGCTTTCCGGCAAGGTGTCCGCAAAAAACATAAGAGTTGTTTTGCTTTCGTGGAATGCGACGCAATATTTCGACGGCTGCAGCCGACAGCGGAGCGTAATGAACCAAACCGTTTTTAGTCAAACCGATTCTAGCCATCCGTGCTGTGAAGTCGATGTCTGTCCACTTGAGCCGCAATAGTTCCTGATGCCGAAGACCGGTCAGAAGATATAGCCAGAGAGCCGCTTGAATGTAAGGGTTAGGGTATGCGGAAATTGCCTGCGCCAAGCGCGGCATTTCGTCTTCAGTCACGAACCGCGACCGGGCTTTCTCTGGAAAGTCTTCGATTCCTTTCGCCGGATTGATCGCGTGAGCCTCGAGCATTTTGTAAATCTTCGCGCATTCGAACATCTTGTGAATAAGTTCGCGGACGCGGTTCGCCGCGTAGGGTCCGCCGCGCTTGCCCACCTTGTTTATGCCGATTTTGCTATGAAGTGCGGCTACGTCGCTTTGCTCGATGCTTGCCACCGCGCGATTACGCCATGCCGGCAGAAGATAGTTATCGATGCGACGCTGGTCTTCCCTCGATTCGTTCACGCTTTTATAAGGCTTGCTGTGCCTTTCCATATAAGCGACACATAGTTCATCGAACAAAATCGGCTTCTTTTCTCGTTCCGCCAGCGGATCTTTGCCGTCGAGAATATTGACGAATATTCGCTTCGCTCGATTCCTGGCTTCCTCCAATGTCATCAGATTACAAGGCGCGATGACCATCGTTCTTTGTCGCCCGTGAATGCGGTATTTCACGACGAACGATTTTTTTCCAGTCGGGTATACACGCACACCGAACCCCGGAAGCGTGTCGTCCCAACGGACATCCTGTGATCCCTGGATTTTGCTGTACGTGATACCCAGGATTGACGCCTGGGTAAGTTTCATGACCTGGTCGTTCCCCTCAAAACAAGTGACCAGCAAGTGCCCATTAGATTCCGATTGCTTATTCATTAGATATACCGGGAAAACTGTGGCTCAACAATGGTGAAAACCCTGGAAGGACAAGGCTAGCGGGGCTTTCGGAGGTTTTCGCAGGCTGACTATATACGACATCGGTTCGCCCTGGGCGACAAGGCAAAATCTTCGAACCAAGGTGTCGGGAGTTCGAATCTCTCTGGGCGCAAGGCTTTTCGGGATCGTTAATTCTTGGTCTCCCTCTGGTCTCCCCTTTGGGAGTATTAGTTTGACTTAATCTTTCTAAATTGTTTGCTTAATTGTCGAGTCGTTCTATTGACAATGCGATCGCACTCGTCGGTTAAGCTTCGCTAGCCAGAGCCAAATTTTGGAGTAGTTTTTAAACTATTCTCCACCACAGCTTAGCATTCTCATGACAGCATTGCGACACGGCCCGATTGCTTCTTTTCTGGACCAGAGTGCGCAAAAATTGCAAGATGACGGATACGCAGAATCGACTGCTCGATTTCAATTTGTCGTTGCTAGCGTTTTTAGTTGATTGTATTGAAAGTTTTGAAAAGCCCTCACCCGGGCTCCTTTTCGCTTGTTGGCGAGAGGACAAGGATTCGGAAATGCTGACTTTCATGACGCGAGGCTAGTTCGCCTTCGCTCGGTGCCTGCTCTTCCGATCTGGAGAAATTTCTTCTCAGTGATGTTGCTCTTTATAGTTGAATATTGATAATGACCTGGTGTTGTTGGCGATACCATAGTTGGCGAAATCATTTTTATTGCCACTGCCTGTAAACCCAAGCATATCTGTCCTAAACGGGCTAAAATGCGAAATTGATAGTGGCGATCGATGGTGGTTGAAAGTGTTAGTGTATTGCCTGGATCGCTTGCTGGATCGAACCTTACGGAACTCCGTGCAGCTTGCGACGCCGCACGAAGTAAGGCAGGATGAAACGTTCCGGTCACTGTTCCCGGGTACCTTGTAGATGCATTCTTCGCGCATGGTTCCGCACGGATCAATCACTGTTAAGGCGGCGGTCTGAGACCCTCAAGCCAAGAAGAAAAGCTATTTTGGTTCGGTACATCATCAAGCGGCGTCAGGTTATGACGTCCAGCGTGCCCCCGCCGATTTGCATGCGCACTTTCTCACCATTGATCACTATTGACTGAAATATGGTATCGTATATGGTGATTGTTTTCGTCGCGCTATCGCTTAATCCGGCACAAAATTATAGTTCTGGCGTCTCAATAACTATGATTCACTGCCAATGGTGCCACTCGATCAAACGATTGGCTTCATAACCTAGAAGAGGAGTAAATCCATGCGTCGAAGAACACCAACAATAGCAACCAAGCTAGCCGCACCTGACCATATCAAATTTGATCAATTTTGCCGGTTGGAAGGCAAAACGAAGACTGAAGTAGCCAGAGAAGCGATCCGCTACTACATGAAAACTCGTGAATCGGAGTTGCTCGACGAGCAACAATCACCACTCGAAAAGAGGCTGTTAAAAATGGAAAATCGGTTCGCATCACTTCTTGTAAAACTGGGAGTCGGCATCTTCGCGACGGAGCATCTTCTCTGGTCACGTATGGGTGAAGACGAGAGGGGTCAGCTCTTCTCTGAATGTTATGCCAGCGGTGTTAAAAAAATGCGCTCCAAGTTAAGGCCGGAAGAAGACGAGCTGCGAGAGCAAACCGGATCGTAAAGCATGATCCGAGCAGTCGTGAAGTGGAGCTATGTCAAAGGACGCAGCGGATTGACGCGTGCTAAAGCCCATATCAATTACATTCAATACAGAGAAGGCAAGGACCGAGAGTGCGGTCCGAGGAAGTTCTTCGACAGCCAAAGTGATTCAATCACAGGCAGTCAAATAAAAGGAAGGCTAGATGAATTGGACCAGGCCGGCGTGCAGATCCACAAGATCATTTTGTCTCCTGGATTAAACAACGCCGATATGTTTGCATACACCAGAGAGATGATGACCGAGCTGTCGCGTAGCAAAGGACTTGATCTTGAGTGGTATGCAGTCAACCACGAAAATACAGAACACTTTCATACACACGTTGTTGTGATAGGCATGGACTTGCAGGGGCGAAGGGTACACCTGAGTGGCAAGGACAGTAAAAACCTGAGGAAATGGGGCAACGAATATCTAGAACGAGAACATTCTTTGGACCGGTACCTCGACGGCGAGTTGAAACGAATTTTGCAAGAACCCACTCGTGCAGCAACGCTCCAATTTCACAGACAACGAGGCGATCAAGAATTCGAAAGATTGATGTTTGGTGACGCGAGTGGGACTTATAGCGACTGGAAAGTTTTCGAGCAAGAATTACAAAACTCATTGGCAACGGAGCCAAGTTACGACCGCCAAAAGAGCTACAAGCAGTATCAAACAGAATCCGCAGGCAGGCTCCTCGATTTTCATGAAACATATCAAACACGGGAATTGAGAAAGTATTGGAATGACATTGAGGAAAGTTTTCCTGAGTTGGCCGCAGATGCTCGCCGTGAACTAGCCCTGATTGAATCTATTTCGGAAAGCAAAGTCATGGCTAATCAAGGCTGTGAATTAGACAAGCTGCTAGATGGACTGGACCAAATTGACAGGGACATACGCGCGGTGGCCGGACCTGAAGCAGAATATATTCGACAAACGACTCGTGTAGAAGACATCAGGCACGAGGAGTTAGACAGGGGATTTTCGGCATTTGCTGTTTATTTCCAGGAATATGTCGACGCCACATCGCGCGAATTGTCGAGTCGGATAAGTGATAAACAGCCAGAACTGGATAGTCCGTGCGAAGAAACATACGAAAGAGAACAGAGGACTGATGATAGAGACGAGCGCTGTAGATGAAGCGTGCAGCGACCTGGCTAATTGATGAAATCGTTTATGGTGCCTAGCCGATCAATGTTTTAATGTCTGTTGATCAATCGAATTGCAACGGTTAGTCCGCAATTCCTCGACGCTGTTTTCGACCACCACAAGTGATTGGGTGTTATTGTCTTGGTATTGGTGTACCGATCCGTAAATTATAATGCGGACGTTTTTTTGAGTAGTATTCGACCGGAAAATACATTGCCCGATTGTTTGGATTTAAATGCGAGAAAACTTGCGCATGTCCATCGACTACACTTACATCACAAAATAGACCACGCGGCTGAACCTTCTTCAGGAGAATTAGTTGGTGAGCTGAGTGCATTGACATTCGCTATTGATGGCTCAATTGCATTTGCTCAATACAGCAGCACAGATGATGAGCCTCCTGGTTGCTCAAACGAGCCTATTGTTGAACTTACTCATATTTTTACTAAGGCTTGTCGTAGGTGAAGGCGAAAAAAGGAAAACGCCAAAAGAATCGAAGAATTGTCGATAAATATTTGATACTGCTTATGGTGTGTTGAGATGGACTCTAACAGAATAGAATTTGTTGGGTATTGAGTGTGGTTTGGATTTCACGCACTTTGGATTTCACGCACGCTGACTAGTCAACGTACTAAAGATGTGATTTAGTGAATAATAGTACCAACAACCTGCATCGCATTACCCTTGCTGAGATCGCGAACCAATGCCCAGAAGAATCGTTTTAAGTCTTTTACTAGCCACAGCAGTCTTGCATCTTGGCTCAGCAGCAAAACCTGAGAACAAATCGTTGACACTTAAAAAGGGTCTCGAAAGTTATTCAATTGTTTTGCTTCCTCAAGTCGATGAGGCAGAGCAACACGAAAAGGAAATAAGAGCTAAGTTTTTAGATTTAGGGAATCGAGCTTATCCAATCATCGCTTGTCGTCAGAACGTAGCTCACCCTCGCCAGCAAAAAGCTCAGATTTTTGCTTTGGCTAAACCCGGAAAAACTAATATTTCCGCTATCTTGGTTGTTCAACCAGACACAACTTCCATGCTCAATCCTGCGGGATTCGGCGATTATGGTCCTATCCCGCCTACATCAGAATTGACATTGTCTGATTGCGAACAGCTCTGGGGGTCGAAAGAAGCTCGTCGTTCAGAGACTGCTTCAAAAGTAGACAAAACATTCGATCTGGTGCTAACAGGTCAGCATCCGCTACATTTTCATATCGATACTACTTTCCAGAATGGTTTGCTAAAACGCTATCGAGTAAGATGTGATGAGTCCGTACCTGTCTTGTCTTTGTCTTGGCGTCCTGCTTAATAGTGAAATGAGGGGGATATTCTCCCCCTCATAATAAGCATTAATACGGTTCCGCTTATGGCGTACCTGTTGAGATAGCATGATCAATGTGGAAGATCATGTTAGGGAAATACTGCAGCGTATTTTCGAAGGTAGGATCTCCATGGTATGACCCACCATGTAGAACGCTCTGACGGTACGCCATGAGAATTGCCAGCATCTCTCGTTGGTCCCATTGTGGGTATATGTCTTTGAAGATCTCCCAATTAGTCCAAGGTTGCGAAGTTGCCGGATTCGTTCCAGAATGATCTGCACATACGGTTAGCGGCGACGGCCAGAGCGTGAAACAGCTGACATCATTGATTGTTCCACTCCCAGGCAGCGCCGGAGAAATTACATCATCGTTGTATGCATTTTCCCAGTCACCTCCGGATATCAGTGAATACGGATTACCCCAGATGTAGTCCAAAGCATGACCCAGTTCATGAAGGATCGTTTGAGACATGTACATGTTAGTGTTGCCGAAGCCGTCTTGTACAAACACGGCACCGACATGTGCGGGCGGAAAGGTTTGCCCAACGGCTTCATCAGGTGAGAGACCGGTCCCGAAGAACGAATTCATCGCCGCCGGGTTTGCAAAAATATAGATCTGATGGTTCGCATCTTTCAGTCGTCCGGGATTTGTGGTTAGTGTCGATTGAAGCGCACTAGCGGCTGCAACTACATCGGCAGCATTTGGTGTGAGAGTAGGGCTCGTGGGGTTTACACAATCCCAATAAGTTGCTGGCCACGCCTTTTTAGTCACCCATTGCTGACATGTTGTTCCGTTGAGACTGATTGAACCGTCAAAATCGGTTGTAGACAGAGATGCTGTGTCACCGGATACAAAAATGGATGCATTGACGTTAAGCGGATCAGTTCCACTTCCGCCTGCAAGATTCACTATCACAGTGCCACCCAGTCCGCCATTGCCATTTGAGCTGCCTAGAGCCTTAATCAGTGTTGTCGATAGATCAGCGCTATACATGCCATTTATGGTAATGTTGCCTCCATTACCCGAACCATCAGAAGCAGCAGAAGCCGAGATAACTGCACCAGAGAGCGTCATTACGTCTCCAAGGTCGGTTTGATCAATCGTGACATTTCCCCCTGTGCCGGAGCCGTTTGCATCTGCGCGGATATTGCCGGTCGATGAGACGAACGCTCCTGCCACATAAATGAAGCCACCGTTACCGTTATTGGCCAAGCCAGAAGCAGTAATTGCTTCACCATCATTTATCACAAGAGTCAGCGAATCACTGCCAGATCCCGCATAGATAGTCCCTGCATCGCCCCCAGTACTGCTTCCGTTCGCATTTAAGCTGAAGTTAGAGCCGCTATCCCCAAAGCTTATAGCGCCTTGAGTTGGAGCAATCGTTATGTTGCTTCCATCACCACCTGAGGTACCAGACGCGTCGAGAAGGACGCGAGATGTCAGTGTGTTGATGCTCACGGCATCGACTTCAATCAGGTTTCGCCCTTCACCAGGAGCGCCGGTGTTTTCGTGAATCTCGATACTGCCTGCTAGCGTCAATGCAGAAAGAGTGCTTGCTCCATCCCATGCCGACAGCGCAATCGCATTCCAACCGCCAACCTGGCTAATCAAGGTTGCACCTGGGTTTATTGTTAGTGAATTCCCCCATATCTTCAGACCATTGCCATAGCCGTCCGCGCTGATATAGAAAAGCCCTGTGCCGGTGATAGATAGAGTGTTCGGCGAACTGGTAAAGGGTCCGAAGGTAACAAATGCAGCTGGATCATCGCTGCCGGTAACACTCCACGAACCAACTGGAGTGATCGAGAGATTGACAAAGTCAGGAAAAGAACCGTCGCCATTGATTTCTAGATTGAGTCCTGCAGAGTTAATTGTCACTTTGTTAGTTGTAAGCGAGATATTTCCCACATGGTGCCCAGGTGAGTTGGCGCTCAGAGTCGCGCCATTGCTAATCACTTCTGGAGCAAACAGCAAGATACCGCCGGATGACTGACCCGCGCTCCCGTTTGCGTTCATGTCGTCAGCTAGGGTGATTTTGTTTGTCGAACCACCATCTAGAACGATTGTACCAGCGTGAGTTCCAGAAGCTCGGACTTGCAGTTTGTCCGAGCCACTGTAGTTGATACCACCAGTGCTGACTCCATTTGAAATGTAGATGGTTCCGCTTCCGACACCGTTCGTGTTGATGAAAGTGACGCCGTTTGAACTGCTAGAACCTATTTCAAAAGCGGTGTTAGAAGATCCGCTGGTGTGAGCGAAGACTCGCACATCACCACCGTTGTTCGTCGCACCGCCTTTTAAACCTACGTCATCACTGGCTTTGAAAATTTCCGTCAAATTGTGTCCGGTAACGGCGCCGTTTATAGTGATTTTTCCCGATGGAGCAAGAACCTGGATATATTCGCCGTTTGCAGTTACTGCTTGCGTGTCGATATCACCACTTGTCGCAATGATTTTCAGACGATTTCCAGTTGAGACAACGTCTTTGACATTGACTGAAGTTCCGGACAAAGTCACCTCGCCCGCGCCTTGAATCGTCGTCGATGTGCTGATTGAGCCGGAGGCAGTGATGTGGACGTGCCCTGTTGCCGTAACTGCCTGTGGCAATGAACATGTACCGGTATCGCTGATATCCACGTCACCGTGTCCATCGAAGGTTCCACCTCCGGTAAGGTTTGGAAAGTTCGCACAGTTTCCGGTGTAGTCGTTCGCATGTGCGGTTCCGGTTATGCCTAGCGCTAAGAGCGCGGCTAGCGCAAAGCCGGGTAGAAGATTTCGTATCTTCATGGCTTTTCCTATTCGGCTGTTGAAGTTGATTCTTCGCGGTTCACGGACGCAAGGCGCAATTCACACCAATTAGATTGATGCGACTCGAAAGCTTGCGTAAAAGTGGTTAGACGTCTTTTGGTGTCAGGTGAGCCGATTGGAGGAATGTGAACTGCGAAGGTCTGAAACCTAACAATCGCAAAGCATTCAACGCAACCGCATGAGCGTGTCGACTATATTGAACGTGCGCATTTGCGTGTCAAAAGAATGCGCGGCGCCTGATTGGCGAAATGCTATAGAGATTCTAAAACCTGATGTTTAGCCGCTATTAATCAATTCGAGTGCGATTCGAGCACCATGTCACAATACAATAAGCAAGCTTGAAGCGTTGTGAATTACTGGCGCGAGCAAATGCGAGCGGATTCCAGAATGCTTTCACAGCAGTCAGCAGCTAGCGAATCGATGTCGAAAGTTTGCGCGCGTGCGCTTAAATCCGCTTTACATGCTGCTCGCGCGGCTGACTATTATTTGCGGCGCCTCGCTATTCAACCCGAAAGGTAAAGCTCGGTCAGCTTTCGGACCACATAACTCAACATGATTGCGATTTGTTGTGCAACTTATATCCGACATTCTGGCCGCTGGTCCTGATCGCTAGCCTTCGTCTTTCAAAGGTGAGTCGCTGATCATCGTTCGATTGGAAGAGTTTTCATTCCGAGATCTATTCACTGAGCGGCAATACTGTTCGAAAGTCCGTGGAAACTAACCTGTATTAGTATTTCTGGGTCGATTCTTGTTGGATTCTCGCCAAGCATCATGAGCAGCGAGGCGAGCCTCAAGTTGAGCGCTCTGTGTTGTATGAGCGTAAACGCTCAATGTCGTTTTTATATCCTTGTGCCCCATGACACCTTTGACGATGGCGATATTGACGTTGCTGCTAGCCATTTTTGCTGCCAGGCTTCTTCGTAGATCGTGCATGGTGAAGTTTTTCAGATTAGCTTGGCGACAAACCGACACCCAAGACCTGCGCGGAAAAACGATATGCCCAGTGGCGCCATTTCCAGGAAACACATATTCGCTCATTTTGGCTTGAGAGGCTGTGTTCCAGCGAGCAAGTAGAATTGTTCGTTCCTCAGGACCCAGTGGGATTGTTTGTGATTCCCCATTTTTTGTTTCAGGAATTGTCCACGTTTGCGTATCCCAGCAAATTTCTTCCCAGCGTAGTGATAAAACATTCGATTTCCGCGCGCCAGTTAGTAACAAAAGAGTGATGATGTCTCGAGTGTCACCCTTAAGCTTATCCAATACGTCAAATAGGCGGGCAGCTTCGTTGTCCGTCAGGAATCTCTTTCTCTTCTCCTCTTTGTATAAAGTGATACCGTCAAACGGATTGTCTCCGGTGTAAGATTTGAACTTTTTTCCACAGTTGACGACCGCTTTTAGAAGCTGAATGGTGCGATTTGCAGAGTACGAACCTTGTCTATCGAGTTTCGTTTTGGGAGAATTGAGTTCCTGCAGTTTTAATTCGGCTTTTTCTTTCCAATTGAGTAAGTTTGTTTTTCGTTCCTGAAGTTTCTCGCTTCTTGCAAAATTTGAAGGTCCTTCATCAAGTTCCTTGTTTATTTTTGAAAGCTGTTTCTCGATCCAGGCTAATCTTTTGTTCTGTGTCTGTAACCAGATGGTATTTTTCGCTTGAGCTCGACTTTGCCCATCGTGTTTTAGCTTTTTGTGTAAATCATGCGCCATACCGCTGGTGATATCACATACCTTTAGTGACGCCAGCGATCTTCTGCCAGAGATGTGAAAGTTCACAACGTAGCGTTTGAAATTCGCCTCCATATCTTTCCATGTCTTTCGGTTTTCTTTTGCATGTCGCTCAATATATTCATCAAACAAAGTTTGGAGAGTTGGTTCCTCACGAAGAGTTTTGGTGCGAATATCTTTGCACTTCCGGTCGGCCAATCTTCCGTTGATTTCGTATGCTCTCATTCGCGCTTGTTCGACTGAGAAAATCGAAACATCTCCTATACGTTCCCACTGTGAGATGCCATCGACTTTTTTTCGTACCCAGTAAGTGCGGGCTCCGCTACCAGTGATTTGGATAAGCAGTCCATTTGTTTTTTCGTCGTAGTACCTCGCCCGTCTCCCCTTTGGCGGAAGTGGCAGTGACTCGATCGTGCGTTTGCTAAAGTTGATTTTCGGGTATTTGTCAGGCTTTGGGCTGTTCATATGCGCCTCAAAAAATGCGATTCTGGTCTCCCCCTGGTCTCCCTTTTTGCATCAAATTTGAAGAATTTTGGTGAATTTTTGTCTACTTCAAATAACTCGGAAACCCAGTGTTCATCAGTGATTATGCATTGTATCGTGCGTGTGAGAAACTTGCTTGGAGGAGACTTCGAACCAAGGTGTCGGGAGTTCGAATCTCTCTGGGCGCAAAGCTTTTCATGATCGCAAATTCTTGGTCTCCCTCTGGTCTGCCTTTGGGGCTCATTAGTTTGGTTTAATGCTGGGTGCTTTTCGTATTGAAGAGAAACCTTTTTGTTTTCATGCCGGGTGTGGACAAAATGAAGGTCAAATTTACGACTAGAATCAGTCTTGAATTCGAAGTCCTGCACTAAGTTTTTGTGGTGCGTCGGTGAAGATAAGAGCTTGTTTCTCTGAGGCGCCATGGTAATTCACGCATCAGACGCGTAATTGCCTCCAAGTGGTTTCATGCAAATTTTATAGCCCTGATTGAACACTGAATAGGTAATTCTTTGAGGTTTTTCAAAAATGGCTGGAGAATCATTGATAGCTAAAGCTGGACTTTCAGCTTTAGCCAGGACCGAAGAAGCGATTGAGGCTGCGTCTGCCAGAGGTTTAAGTTTGTTAGATATAGTGGCTGAGGGAAACACTGGCAAAACGGTCGCGAAAGCGGCTACATCTGAATCTGCTGTCGCAACACAAGCTAAGGCAATGACATTTGAAGAGCGAGTAGCGGCAGCTTCCCGAACTCCGGTTCAGAAAGTTCAATTTCCAGTCAATGAAATTGCAGAACCACTTGCGTATGGTGGAGAGCGGGGATATGTCCCAATAGAAGAATGGAAAGGTCAATTTGCCTCCGCGCAAACGGATCGCAATTTGAATTGGCTTCTGAAGAATACAGATGCTGCCCGCACAAACAAAGTACAGCTAGTTCTACAAGAACTCGATAAACTGCCAGAAGCTGAACAGATCAGTCCTAGCTGGAAGAAATTACTGGAGCCACTTGGAGTCAACAGAACTTGAAAAATGTCCGCGTCAGGTAATTAATCATCACCATTGCAAGTAATAAACCAGCAGATGCGGATTCGAAGGATTGCGCGACCGTTAACTAGTTTAGGGCGAATTCTGACATTTTTGCGAGCGAATTAGCCATAGAGCAATGATAACCAATAGAGAGCAGACGCCCGCTGCTGCGGAGTATATAGCCGTCATCTCATTCAAGCTGATGAGTTGTGGAATCAATTTGAGAAATGATGTTTTTGAATCAACTGCATTGAGGACGGTCACTGTTGATCCAGCTAAATAGAACGAAACTTGAGGCACGCCAATCATCATCCATGTCTCTCGATGCTTGAATGACTGAGGTACAAATCGACCAAACACGAGTGCCACCATTGCTCCCACTAAGCCACCTTCAATCCCGTACATAAAAAATGGCTGCGCAAAATTCTGAATCGGAAGTTCATACGATGGGTCGAACGCCGAAAAAAGACCATCAACGCTGATGGAAAGCAGTGCTATCCATACTCCAGTTGAAAAAAAGCCTACAATGAAACAAAGAATCGGCTCGGGTAAAGCGATCTTTGTGTGCATAAAAGTCGAACTCGTGCCTTGTGGAAAGCGCTCCTGTTATCATACCAAAGAGGTTCCACCAAGCCAACCGCGAAAGTATGATTACTCTAGCCTTCGAAGATGTTCACTGCCCTCGAACAGTTGAAGATTTGTCTCCATTTCCTCGTCAGTGGTCGGACGTAATTCAGCTTGGAGCATTTGAGGGACGTCAGATTTTCCTAATCAACGGATGTGATTTTACGACGAATTATCCAATCCTTGGTTTTGCGCGTGCATTAGCAGCAATCTGTTTCAGACTGGAACGAGGTTCAGTATCGGAAGAATATATTGCTCCGCATCTTCAACCGGAATTCTATCTAGCATTTCACCGTCGAGATGGGGTGGTGAAGGTGGAAACTTTTACGTTCAAGCACATAGAGGATCCGACGTTAGATAGGTCCGATCAGCGTTCAGCACTGGTGCCCTTGCAAGAGTTAAAAGACTCCGCAAACAAATATCTCGATGCTGTAATCACCTTTTGCTCGAAATCGATTCCAGAGATAGCCCAAGATCCAGGGATTCAAACTTGGTTGACCGATTTTTCCATTCCAGATTTTCAGGGACTGCTTGGTACTGACGAGCAGGCTGAGATTACAATTCTGGAAGACAATCAGACATTCTAGGCGTCAATAATCATTTTGTGCCAGTGCTGATCAAATGGAAGCGCAATAGACTAGCAACTTCCATTACGCCTTGAGTCAATCAATGCAATCTACTGCGACAGTTGCTTTTCCATCAGTTTCTTTGCTGCATCGTCGTGCACACCAAATTCTTCTTCCTTGCCCTTCGTTAAATCAGCTGAGCAAAGCAATCCATGTGCACTGCTGCCGTCTGTTGCGATCAGAAAAATGACATCGTTGCCGCCGCAATTGTGAGGCATGCAGACGCTTCCATAATAACAATCTTTGCCTTTGAATTTTATGATGGACATTGGCGGTGAGGTGCCCTCGAGGGTGTAAATCCAGGGCATAGCCATGTACTTAGCAGGCACGATATTCTGGTAAGCGCGAAGCGCTTTTCGGTTCGCTTTTTTGATTTCGAAAGGATAATTTTCGGCTGCGATCGCTGCCTCTCCAATTCCAGCAAAAATGCTGATTAGTCCCACTGCTGCTAACACCTTCATTGACTGCATTGTTCCTCCAGAAAATTCGAACATCGATGCAACATTCCACTCTATACTTGATCCTGGCTTGAGCAATTCTATCCTGTCCAGAGTGTTAAAAGATGATGGTTTCAATCCGGTGCACAACAAACCGCTAACTCGCGAGCGGACCAATCCTTAATTCCTCGGTGCGGGTTTTGATGGGTCGTACCAGGCACGCACTGCTGCGTCAAGGTCCGCAACCCGACGTTTTATTTCATCCTTCGATGCTTTTCGATCGATAGCATCTGTGAGCGGTTTCCAGATACGCGGAGGAAACGCAGCCTCCCCGTTCTCTTTAAACGACTTACTAATTTCCTCACAAACCATGCGACCGCTGCCACTTTGTTCGTAAACCAGTAACAGCATCTGACTTTTGGTGGCAAGCTCGACGTCGAGACGTTCGGTCTCGCCATATTTGTTTTCTAAGTTGTTCCATAGCGGATACTGACCTTGTGTGGCCCAGGTCAGGCTTGCCATTGTGTCTTTCGTTACTGACCCAGTCCTTGCGGGCAATGGCGCGATTTGCAGTTGAAACTTACGGGCTATGTCTTCAGCCCATGCATAAAATTGCGCTGCTTTGGAAAGAGGGACGTCCGGGCTTTGACTTAACAGTGCCGCTGCACCGATGAACGAGCCCATGTCCCACAATGCCAGCTTGTCCGCCCGCGTCGAAATTGTTTTACCGCCTGGTGGTTGTGCGATTGGCGTAGGTTTACCTGACAATCCACCAAATGAACTCCAAACTTTGTTGCTACTTCCTTCGCGCCGTGATGAGGACACGTTTGCCTCATTCGTATTACCGCTAACTGAAGAAGCCTCGGACTTCTTAAATTTCATACGCACGGATGGTGGCATCTTCATGTTCAGCATATAGCTATTCACATCGGTGCCCAATTTGTCCGTGTGATCGAGAGCCTTTAGAATCTCTGCGCGCGATTTTTTCGCCTCCAGTGCCTTCTGCAAATCATAGAAAATGGAAGAAGCTTCCAGCCCGCCGCCGTAGTCTTTTAATAGGATCTTGAGCGCATAATCGCCGATTTCACTGCCAGGCTCGTAATTGAAACGCAGCATGCCCATCTTCGCTGCCTTCTGAACGATGCGAGATTCAGATTCTGTGTATCGACCCTGCAGGAGTTCATAAACTTCTTTCATATCGATAACAACGTATTTGACTATCTGGTTGTATTGAGACTTTGGATCGTTCGTCCGGGGTGGCAATTCAGGCACGTTGAACGGAAACTCATTAGCCAGGTCTTCCGCTTCATCGTGCCTGTCGCGCAATTGCATCAGGCATCTTGTGCTCCTCAATATTGATTGCTGTCATTTTAGCAGCCAAGAGGATGCGGAAGAGGACCTTAGCGGCGACAATTGGAATGGCTTCCATGTCTGAACCTCCCATCTTTTCGTTGGACTGATTAAATGCTAGCTCTAAATGACGGGATCTATCGACGTATACCGCATTCAGTGTGCTCGGCATAACTGTCGGGACGTCCGCATATCTATCGTCCGAAAGATTGATTTATTGATTCGTGGTGTCTTTTGCCCGTTGATGCGGACCTCCAGCGAAATAAAAAGTTGGTCATCTCTTATCACCGCTCGACGTGCGGTTCGGCGTCTTATGTGTTGCGTGCGTGCCTGCTAATTAAACAAATCAATCTTGAGGATGAGGAAGAACCTTTGCCTTTCGCGCTATCAATCTTAGGCAGCGGTGTATAAAGCCAGGAGTACCAATGACAATAATCAACCCCGAGACATTTGCGACGATTAGCGCTGCCGACTTTCAGAACCGCAAACCGTTTCCCTGGACAAACATTCAAGGTTTTCTCACCGATAAAACTTTTGAAGAACTGATGGAAACATTGCCTCCGCCATCGATGTTGCACAGCGAGTTTGGCAAGGCGCGAGGCTACGGGCAGCAAAGTCACGATCGATTGTCGCTTCAGTATCGACCAGAATTGAACCTGTCAGCGGTATGGCAGGAATTCGTCGATTATTTGCACGGTTCGGAATACGAACAGTTCATCAGGAGAATGTACGGACTGAAGGCGAGCGAGCGTATTGTGCTGACGATGCACTGGCATTACGCTAAAGCAGGATGCTCCGTATCACCTCATGTAGACGCCAGTCGCAAGTTGGGTTCGCATATCTTTTATTTCCATCGCAGCGATGAGTGGGATGATACCTGGGGTGGACAGACTGTTGTGCTCGAGAGCGATAAGCCGGTAGAGGCTCATTCAGCGCCATCCTTCGATGCTTTCAATGTAGTAGCGGCATCTAAAATTATGGACAATCACAGCTTCATCTTTCACCGCACCGAAAATTCGTGGCATGGTGTTCGTCCGCTGACTTGTCCCCCTGAGCGTTTGCGTAAAGTGTTCATCGTTGTCGTTAATCGCGTCAATCTGCAGGTTAGATGGAGAGCCTTGCGAGGCAAAGATGCAGACGGAATTCCATTCAACGTTAAGCAAGCTGCAAACACTTAAGCGCGTAGCTTTCAGCTTGCCGTCGAAAACTCTTGCAGTTTTGAAAGACTTTGAAGGAAGAAATCTTGCGTGGGATACACCGTGAGCTTCTCCATGCCAGGCAAGTCAGAAGCGCGATTTCTTGCGAACGAATCGGTAGTATAAATTCGCTTGAAACGATTACTTATTTCGCTGAATCCCTTTGAGAAAATTCCGTGAGTAACGTAAAGAGCGAGTTCTAGTCCATATTCTTTCAAGCTGTCTGCGATACCATTGAATGTTCCTCCGCCGTCGCAGATGTCGTCGACAAGCAAAACCTTTTTTGTTTTGAATTCGGATAACTCGGGAACTTTGAATCCTTTCAGTTTGCCCGTCAGCAAATTGCGTTCCTTGCTGCAGTGCAGTACGTTTTCATAGTTGCTGCTGACTGCTTCGTAACGTTGTCGGGCTCCTTTGTCAGGGAACAGCAGAGTCAGAGGAGCGGGTCCTTCGGCACCACTATCGGTTTCTTCGTCACCACTAGCAGGTCCTTCGTTACCACTAGCAGGTTCTTCGTCACCACGATTGGTTCCTTTGCCACCACTATTGTATTTGCTGAAATCGTCAAAGGCTTGCTGAATGAAGTGATTTGATGGCAGGTCCTGGATGCGCTCGAAGTGCTGCAGACCCTGCGCGGAATGAGCGTCAAGTGTGATTGGAGTTACATTAGCCGAATTGATCAAGCGTGCAAACGTGGCGACACCAAAACAATCGCCGCCGCTAAATCTGCGATCGGCACGTCCATATGGTAGATACGGCAGGATTAGTGATATCGCTCGATCACTATCTTGTCTCAGCGCATCGCAGAGCAATAGTGTTTCAATCACTTGCTCGGAGCAGGTTATGCGCGCAGTGACCGCTACTACGTCTGCCGCCACAATATCCGGCATGAGTTTTTCATGCACTCTCACATGCAGTTCGCCGCCGGGGAATTTGATCAACTCATATTTTTCTTTGTCGCCCAATTCGACTCTATAAATCTGCACGAACGCGACTCCTGATTGTAGAGAAGGAATTGTCGACCAGCAGCTTCCCATCGCTGAAGACCTTTTCAAATGCACATCGATCTAGATCTTCCGGCAATGACTGTTCGCTGACAACATATTTCCCGGATTCTCCTGTTACGACGGGAATGCCTTTGTGCGAGAATTTGCCACCGGTGTCCGTCACAGGCTTTTTGAAGATTGGGATAATCTGTCCGTTCTGTCGTGTTGCAGTCGCCTTCATGGCAAATCCGTATGTGTCGCGTGTCACATATTCGTAGGTATAGGAACCGATGCCGAAGACCATGTTGTATGGACTCAGACCTTTTGCCACTATGCCACTGAGAATCTTGTCTGCTCTTTCGTAGGAGATTGCGTCACCGTAGATGGCGCCACCATTGTTGATTAGTGGTAACGCTGTGCCACCAGAGGTAGTATTAGGTTTTGTTCCCAGAGCTTCAGCGAGAAGCTGGATTACTCCCTTGCGCGCAGGTCCTTCGGCTGTTTCGTTGCCGCAAATGATCAAGTCAGGAACACCACTATCAGGTCTAATCACGACTTTACCGTTTCTTGCCAGGATAGTTTGTTTGAGGCGCGGAATGTAGTCGGTGAGTACTTGCCATAAATCCCAGGTGTCGGAGACGATGGAAACGATGCCAGTCGGATAGATGTCTTCAATTAATCGACGGAATGTCTCAAATTCACCATCCTGACCACCGGCGCACATCACTGAGTGCTCGGTTGCCGGCACCGATCCGCCGCAGCTCAATCCTGCGTCGTAATATTGGTTGGCGGCGAGGATGGCGGGCAATGAATCTGTACCTGAGAAGCAGGTTAAATGTCCCATGCCTGAGAGTATGGCATCCTCTATGCCGCTCATACCGCGCATTGAGAAATCATGTCCCTGCCAGTCTATAAAGGAGAAATCCGTTTCTCCAGACTCTCGTGCATACTTCTCAAACAGTGCGCGAAATCTTTGTGCGGTTGTCGCAGAAGTTGATGGCTTCCATAGATAAGCCGATAACATCGTCTCAAAATAGTTTGGTAACCAGAAAAAGTCCGGATGGGTGTTTGTTAGCACCACCGACGGACTGTTGAGCGGCGTAGAGTTTCCTTCCGGGATGGAATAGATATCGAGAGGTAGATATTGCAGCTTGTGGAGAGCTGCGATATGGTCTGTGCGGGGCTTTTGCAATCCCAGCGTGGCTTGCATCACAGCACTGTAATGCTTAATCACCTCGTCTAAACTCTGTTTGAAAAATTCCTCTTCAAAGGCTTCGATCAATATTTTCTTGATGAAATACTGCAGCCCAAAATGCACGACAGTACGCTGATCTTTGATTCGAGTGGTGCGAGGTGTCCAGTTGGACCAAATTTGGGTGATGCCCGCAGGATATTGGTCGATATGACCAACTTTGTAGAAGTCAATCAAGTAAATGGGTTGCAAGTAATCAGACTCCATCGATGAGTTCGATTATTATCACCGATGTTCGACTAAACGACTATGGTAACCCATTCAATTCCAATCATTCCTGGCCTTGAACAATTAGTTTTAACGACTGGTCCTCGATGTTTCAGCACTGGTTATCGAGATCCGCCCTCTTTACTACACTACCATGGTCTGGGCGGCCAGTCTGCGAAGCACGGGCAGCAGCTGGGCGATCGATTGGTAACGTTCGTTCGTCTCAAGCTGCGTGCAAGACTCGACGAGTTCAGACAGTTCATCTGAAATCGTCGCGTTATGTTCTTTGGGAATGGAAGGCGAAAGTGCCTCAGGCTCCTGTCCGGTCAGCAAGAAAAACATGGTACAGCCAAAAGCATAGATGTCACTATGTGTGGTGGCTTTGCCACGGAACTGCTCTGGTGCAATGAACGAATGCTTGCCGACAAATGTGCCAGTGGCATTACCGATAAATTCGTTTGCGGCACCGAAGTCAACGATAATTACCTGTCCATCATTTCTTAGCACCAGGTTGTCCGGTGTCAGATCTCGATGGATGATAGGCTGTTCGCGCTCGTGTAAGTATTTGAGTGCTGTGGCAATCTGAATCGCCCAGTCGAGGACATTAGCTTCGCTCTGAGGACCGTTCTGTTTGATCATCTGACGCAGGTCAACTCCATTTACATAATCCAGCATCAGATAGTTGCGACCGGCTTCAGTAAAGCAATCGAGAACGTGCACGATATTCGGATTGTTCAATTTCATTAGCAACTGTGCTTCGCGCTCAAACATCTCGCGCGCCTTGTCTTTGATATTTTCCGGTCCACTTTCCGGTATCGTGGCTTCCTTGAGAACTACAAGTTTCTTTCCATCGAGTTGGCACAGATAGATAGCGGATAGACCACCCGATGCTAGATGGCTCATGACTTTAATCGTGCTGTTGCGTAAAACCTTTCCTATCTCAAGCGGAATGTATGAGGTGGGGCAGAATCGGCGACCCAACTCTTCTTCCCACAACTCAGTGTAAGTCTGATCTTCGTTTTTCATGCCGATGCGCATGGTGCTCTGTAACTGATTAAGGCTTTCATCACAGAGTTGCGGCACCCACATCTGAGAGGCTAGCAAGAGCTGTTCAACAAATTCGGGTCCGATATCATTTGTCGCCAGTCGGATCGGTGCTCCTTTTGTGCGTCTCAGAGTTATGAACGATTTGGCGGGATCGTTCGAATTGGCAATTGCTTCAATACGTTGAACGTTTGCCCAGGGCACGTATGAGTTCAGAATCAGACTGCGCCCCAGCAATTTAGGCAGGCGTATGCCTTCTTTGTCAATAATCATAAAATCTTTGGACAATGCGCGTTTAAGCAACACTGATCCGACCGCTACGCAAAGGCAAACTGCGCAGAAGGCAAGATATTCAACTGCTTTGGATGGATGGTTGGTTTGCGCACTGGAGATTGCGCTGATAAGCAGACCAACTCCAAAAAGTGGAGCAACAACACCCCATATCGGAAAAGTGACATTCAGCACGATGTCTGTTATTTGTCGTAATGAGCTATTACATTTAGATCTGACTACGAGTTCAACCATGCTCTACGACCTCTACGACCTTCTCTCTCGGTAACTTTATTGTTGACGCTGTTTCCGGTGCAATTGTTGAAGCATCTTCGGATGCAATCGTGGAAGTTGAAACTTCTTCTGGTGTGATTGTTGAAGCGTCGCGCAGCAAGTCGGCTTCAATCTCTTTGGCAGATTTGTAGCGGTCTTTCAAGTTTAACGAAGTTGCTTGTTTGACTATGTCATTCAATTGTGTTGTTATGTTCGGTTTTAAGTTTTGAGGATTGGACTGCGAAATAGGCTCAGGGTCCTGCCCTGTTAGAAGATAGAACAGAGTAGCTCCGAAGGCGTACAGATCGCTTTGATCCGTTGCTTTGCCTCTGAATTGTTCGGGAGGCAGATACGCGTGTTTGCCGACTATGGTACCGGTTGCCCCGCCCTGGAGTTGCTGGGCAACGTTGAAGTCGATCAATTTCAATTGACCTTTGGAATTTAGTATCAAGTTGTCCGGTGTGAAATCACGATGTATGACCCCGTTTGCGTGCAGAGTTTGCAGTATGTTGCACATTTGAATAGCGAGGTCCTGCGCTTGTTCGCAACTGATCGGTCCATTGTTTTGCACCGAATCTCTCAGACTGCTGCCATCTATGTGTTCGAGCACCAGGTAGGCCCGATGGTCTTCTACAAAATGGTCGAGCAGCTTGACGATGCCTTCACTGTGCAGTGATTGCAGCAAGCGAGATTCTTTCTCAACACTTTCGAGACTTTTGCGACGCAGGCTCTCGTCGCCGAACACCGGGATGATTGTTTCCTTAAGCACGACAGTCGGCATCTGTCTGTGATCATTGCCATCAGATAGATCCTTGCAAAGATAAGCCGTGCCCTGACCTCCGACGCCAATGCTGCGCAGAACTTCGTAGCGGTTATCACAAAGAGTCTGACCTGGTTGAAGCGGCTCCAGCGTTTTTCGCTCAGGAGCCTGCGTAAGAGACTGAAGCCAGATCTCGGTATAGCTGTGTGCAGCATGAGGTCGCATCGCCTGCGACAACTCATAGTCGATCTGACAATCGGGAACCATTTTTTCCATGCGCTTGAGCAGCGATGTTCGGTCGTCATGCGCTAATGCTGATAAGTCGACATCAAAATTCTTGTTGTTTGGCGTCTGCAATCTGATCTTCCAGCTTTGTGAACCGGCGCTGCCTTTGGGTTTGAACAACGACGCACTGGCAATTTGATTCCAGGCAATTTTCTTAATCAGAATGTTTGTGCCCGCTATTCTTAGCAACAGCTGAATGCCCAATTTGTCTGCTACAAGTAAATTCGGTCTGAGTGCAATGCGCATAAAGTAAATGACAAAAGCAAGGATAGCACCACCTGTGATGAGCATCATAATTGGATTGTTGGAGAGAGTTTGCACTGTTTCGGTGGTTTTAGTCATGCCGCTAGCAAGGAAGCGTGACAAACCCTCAGATACTTTTTCCAGGAAATCATGTAATCCAATCTGTTGCAATTGTCGCCAACTATTTGGATTAAGCATGACGTACAGTCGCGAAAACATACCAATCCACATTGGTCCAAAGACTATGCAAGCAACGACTGGACCCATGCGGATCCACTGGGCTGCACTTAGTTTGAACACCTCGAAGGATTCACCGATAATGCGTTTTGAGTTGTAGGGCAACTGCAAACGGTCGGTTGTCTCGAGCGCCGATTTCTTCTTTGAGTGGCGGCACTTTATGAGGGTGTTCAAAACTGGTGCTGTTGCCAGATTCGAGTTTCTGACCTCGAGATGCTTCAGCAGTGCCGCGATGTTTTGCTCAGACATTCCGCCGATGCTTAATCTCAAATCGTTCCCGTCGTTGTTTCTGATCGTGATCCAATTTGGAAGAAGTTTTCCCTTCTTGTAATTCACGTCGATGCCTGTCAGACTGCGAATCGGAATAGCTTTATAGCCGAAATAGATGTAGTCATCGTCAATCCTGATTTTTCTCTTCAGTAGATCGACAAGAAAGTAGTTTAAGCAGAGGCACAGCATGACGGCGTAGCCTATCTCCGGTGCGAACCCTCCTATGGCACGGCACAAAAAGCCAACGATTGGAATCGCAATCAATCCCCAGATCGGCACGAGTAAGATCGCTTTCTGCCACAATAAGATGTGAGCGAGAAAGTCACCGTAGCTTATTGATTGGACCTGGTGGACCTGTTTCGTAGATTTTGCCACGCTACGTATTGCCCTCTCCAATCTGAAACTTTCTTCTTGCACTCGATGACTTTGCTGCTTCCGTTTCCAATTTGCTGCCATTGAGGATCTCGAATAGAGGCCCCATAACCGCCACGGAGGCGTTGCCGTTATTGAAGATTTTTGCACTTACAAATGACTTATCTGTTGCTAAGTTCCCTGTTCTGTCGAGATAGTGCCACACTCCTTTTTGTTGTACGAGACCATATTCGTTAGAAAAGCGAATTGCGTAGTCATACTGTGGTCGAATTGCGATTTCACCTTTGCTGTTAATGTATCCGCACTTATCCCCGATGATTACCGCGCCCATGCCGTCATAAAGCCATGGTTGAGTATGGTCTGCTATTGCCCCATCAATTTTGGTCGGTAACAGTTTGCCCCTGGAATCGAAGAGTCTCCAGTTTTGCTCATAATCAAGGGCTGCTATGACGTCATCGTACATAGTGATTAATTTGTATTTCGGCTCGAGCAGGTAGTTGCCGTGAGAATCAACCATTCCGCAATTGCCCTTCTCAGTCACAGTTGCATAACCGCGGTTGTACGTAGAAATCGATTCATACTTCGGAGGTATGAGCGTTTTTCCTGTTTGATCAAGCAGTCCGCATCGACCGTTTAGCCATACTTGCAAAAAGTCAGGATCGTATTCTCTTTCTTTGGTTGGCTGCAATGGATCTTCTGCAATTTTTTCGATTCTTTCGTATTTTGGTGGCACTACGTAGTTTCCTGCGGCGTCAACCATACCAACAAAACCGTTCTCGTCTTTAATACTGAACAAGTTTCCAATCCGCGCAGGAGCGCCGTGACCGGTGCTTTTTCGAATAACTTTGCCATTTTTGTCAATCAGAGCACCAAAATCGTTAATCACCACTGGTGCGACGCCGTCTTGGAAGTTCCCGGCATAGGTGTAGATTGGAGCTAGTATCGTCTGTCCTTTTTTGTCGATGTATCCCCAATGGTCAGAGTTTGTTTTTGAATCTGATTGGGAAATCTTGAACTTAACTGCTGCCAGACCGTCCTTAAAGCTGCTCACCTGTATGTAATTTCGAGGCACAACTAGAGTTCCCGTTTCGTCGGCAAATCCTATGAGGCTAATGTTGTCTTCCCAGGTTGACGATCGTACCGCACGCAATCCCTCAGAAGCCGGACCGTCATCAATATAGTCCAGGTTATCCTGTAGCTTGTTCTGTTTACTATTGGCCGTAAATTGCATGCTCGAATTGAGTTTGCCGGACTTCTCAAAAAGACTGCTCAAATCAGTAAAAGATAGACCAAAAACTGCTAGAGACAGAGCGATGCAGGCTCCTATAATGGCGCGATGGCGATTCAGACCAGGGGTCACGGGGCCGGTCGGGCCGTTTGATTTTTTTTCTGGGATCAATTCGACTTTACGTGTCACTGAATCTGTGACGGGATTGGCCTTCCCTGCTGGAGCGACTTCGCCTGAGAGCGGGGATCCGGAAGAGGTCGAGAATGCGCCAGGTCCGGTTCCAGGTCCAGGTGCAGGTGCATCTTCAACGACCCCAGATTGGCATTCACCTTGTGATTCAGAAGCTTGCTCTGAAGCGATAAGACGTTTTGTTGATTCGCCGTGTACAACCAATTCCGGTTGCTCAACCTTTTCGCGAAACTCGGTCATTGTTCTTCAGCGCCTCGGCGGTTCGACAGTGCTTTATTCCCGATTCGGATGATCGCCAATCCGTATTAAACAGCACTGGAACGCGTTGAGCTTGCGGCCTAAAGCTATAGCAAAAAAGATCAGTGAATTTACTGATCTTTTTTGCTGGAAGGTTCTGTAGTGTGGGTTCGAACGCTGTACCCGTCTAGGCTGACTCGCGTTCCTGGCGCCGCATTTCTTTGCGCCAGATAGTGAATGAATCGACGATTTTTTTGCCATTACTGTCGATAGCGGGACCGATTAAGGCTCCATCGAGTCGATGCAGGAAATCGTTTTCGAAGCGGCTGAGAACTTGTGAGAAGCTCTGGTTGCTCAGGACTGAATCCACAGGAGCCCACTTCGTTTCGTCAGCAAAGACTTCATTAATCGCCCTGGCGCGCTTTTCTCGGAATTCACTAACTTGAGCAGCATCTTCCAGGTTGAATGAATGACCAACAAAGAAGTAGTTTGGCCCCGGGTATGCGTTCTCTTTCTTGTAATGGGTAAAATCTGGCTGCGGTAGGCGAGCACGGCGTCTCTCAACTGGTCTCTGGTCGTTAGATTGGCTCGTTGCGTTCTCGGACATCCTTCCTACCTCAGGGTCTGTCGTAAAACCGAAATTGTATGCGAACATGGTTAAGTTTGCATTTAACAGAGATAAGATGCGGTTCTTGTGGACATGCAAGGGCATATCCTGGACCGGCGTGATTTTGCTGACCCGACTGTCTTATACTGGTTGACTGCTTTTCAGACAGGTGTTTTTGGAAATTCTTGACTCTTTAGCCGCAGCCGTCGGAAATACGCCCATGATTCGCCTGGACAGAATCAATCGGGTCAAATGCCACGACTTGCTCGCCAAGTGTGAATTCATGAATCCAGGCGGGTCTGTTAAGGATCGAATCGCCTTTTACATGGTCGAGGAGGCTAAAAAGGATGGCACTCTGAAGCCTGGTCAGCTAATCGTCGAAGCGACTGGCGGAAATACAGGCATCGGATTGGCACTTGTTGCAAAACTGACCGGGCATAAGCTGGTCACGGTTATGAGCGAGAAGGTAGGGCGCGACAAGGTGCATCTGATGCAAGTGTTGGGTGCAGAAACGATCGTTGTACCTGGCGGAAAGCTGATTGATGATCCAGACCACTTCATTAATCAAGGCAAGAGAATAGCGCAAGAAAGAGATGGCTGGTATGTCAGTCAGTTCGACAATAAGCACAATCTGGAGGCTCATTACAGGTTTACTGGGCCCGAGATCTGGCAACAAACAGAGGGCAGAGTCGATGTTCTCGTTGCTGGTATTGGTACTGGTGGCACCATCTGCGGCGCTGGACGCTTCCTCAAGGAGAAAAAGCCTTCGGTAAAGCTTGTTCTTGCGGACCCTGAGGGCAGTATGCTTGCCGATTGGCTCAATAAGACTGAGCCGCATCCGAATTCCTACCTTGTGGAAGGAATTGGAGGGGATTTCATTGCCGGCAACGTCAATATGGAGATGATTGATGCGGCAATCCATATCGATGATAAGACGTCCATAGAGACGGCATACGAATTGCTGGACAAAGAAGGAATGTTTGTGGGCAGTTCGAGTGGATGCGTGCTGGCTGCCGCCATGCGATATGGTGAACTGAATACGGAAAAGCCGCTCACCATAGTAGCTGTTCTCCCCGACACTGGACGCCTTTATATGGAAACGATATATAGCAGTGCCTGGTTGGAATCGCGCTTGATAAGCTCGAAATGAGCCTGCACTCTCCAAAGCGAGGGTTTTGGACTCGATTTTTTTCCGATATCGGAAGAAATTTTGGCTTGAATTTTTTCCGATATCGGAAAAAATCAAAGCTGTCGATATACAGAAAGTACTATGTCGGATATGCGTTTTCAGAATTGATTATGACACCACTAGGCCGAGCGCTTGTCATGCTTTTGGTATGGCTAAACGACGCATGATAAGCCGATTCTGTTATGACGAAAATTCATTTCTTAAATACACAATGGGGTACTGGAAGATAGTTTTGAGAGCGCTATACTAATTACATAACCGGTGAGCAATGACTTAAATGTTCAATGCTTTGAGCCGAGGGGCAATGCGGAAACGACAGGTCGG